>CAZERT010000030.1:0-8890 GCA_964515515.1 uncultured Gammaproteobacteria bacterium | reverse complement strand
GATGTGGAGCGTTCCGTCGCCTGATGGCGTGATGCCGGAGAGAATTCGTTTCATAAGATTTCCTTTGGAGGTATTGTACCACGATAAAATGTAGTGATTTGGATGAAGACTTTCTATACTATGTATATATGAAGCGCAGCCGTCTTCGTGCGGGTGATTTAGTAAAAAAAGGAGTTCCGGCTGTGTTGATTCCGGGTATTTTGGCCGCCGTTGCGTTCGGATGGAACGCAAGCCCCATTTCTTCCATAAGGAACTGGTATGGATCGGCGCGTGTTTTTCCCACAACAGGGATTGTCAAAACCATTGAAGATGGTGACACCATTGTGCTTGCAAACGGGAAAACGGTCCGGCTTCTTGCGATCAATGCGCCCGAGCGCGGGACGGATCATTATACTGTTGCGACAAAGGGGCTATCTAAGCTCGTACAAAACAAACGGGTATATTTGGAATATGACCGGTATCAAGACGACAAGTTTGGGAGGCTTCTGGCGTGGGTATGGGTTGGGTGTGAGCGCATTCCCGACTTTACCCCACCCAATTACATGTTCCGGTCCAAAAATGAATCTAATAAAGGGTTGCTCAAAAACCCCGTTGGATGCATAAAAGGTACGCTTGTGAATGAAGAAATGGTGGACCGGGGGTTTGCGGAGCTGGTGGTGTATGCCGACCGGGGCGAATTAAAATATGAAGAGCGGATGCGGAGTCGATAGTATTAGAGCACAATACCAAGGCGCCGGAGTTTTTCTTTCCTCTCCCACTGTTTAATTTCCATTTCCCGCCGGAGCGCAGTTGATTTTGATTCCACTTTTTCCAAATAGACAATTTTTACCGGAGGGTGACTTCTGGTGTATGCCCCACCCTTTCCCTCCGCATGTTCGTTAAATCTTCTGTGCGGATCGGTTGTGATGCCGGTGTAAAGCGATCGGTCTTTACAAAGAAGCACATAGATGAAGTACATGAAAACAGTATAGAGGTATGTATGAAAAGAAACAGTATTTTTCGTCATTTTATCTTATAGTGTGTTATAATCTGCAAACTTTCCGAATAATCGGAAGTTAGATCTTTAACATGGCGGGAGAGCCAACAACTCACAATGATTGGAGAAAGAGATGAAACGAAACCTTGCCTTTATTGGCGTTTTTGTTGGATTTGTTTTGTTGATAATTGTTTTTGCGTATTTTACCAACAAACAAACCAATAAAAACAAACCAGGCGGAATACAAACAACCGTAGTGACACCTACGCTGGAATTTACCCAACAACCATCAACAACACCTTCACCCACACAAATTCCTTCATCGGAGTTTTTGCGATCAGACGCATGGAAGGTAGTGGGGGTGATGGATGCGGCTATGTCCCATGATGGCTATATATATGATGTTGCAAAGTTTCAAAATTCAACCGGAGAAATTGTGCGTGCGATGTGTATGAACCCCGGTTGGCCACAACCAAACGTTGGAGATGAATATGTCCTTAACGAATGGGGCGTATTTATTCCTATTGTTGAGGACGAAAAAAACCCAACTCAAAGATTTATTGACTTGGAACGACTAGATGAATGAGGAAGGGTGGCAACGATGCGCAAGAATTACGCATTCTCTGTGCGTCGTTGTTACCATATGCTCTCCCGCCTTCCTCTTTTTTGTAACAATTGTTATTTTTTAAGAAGTCTTGATTGCCTACAAATATATTTTTTCGTACAATTGCAACACTTACCAGCGTCCTCCTTCGTTTGGAATGCCAAACTTTGGATGTCATGGGAAAGCAGATTTACAACGATGTAGTTTTTTGTCAGCGTAGCTCAGTGGTCTGCCTTCGTTAAAAACTTCGGCGGATGCAGTAGAGCAGCTTTTGGTTGTAAGAGAAATATTGCCAGGATAGCTCAGTGGTAGAGCACACGCTTCATAAGCGTGGAGTCGTGAGTCCGATCCTCACTCCTGGCACTTAGTTTATGTTATAATGACAATCTGTTCATTAATAAATCGCGGGGTAGTGTAAAGTTGCACAGAAGGCTCAAGGTGGGCCCAATGGTAGGTAACTACCATTGAGAACCTGGCTATATCGGTGAAACCCTTATCATCATGAAGGGTAATACCGAGGAAAGATTCATTTATTAAAAAAATGAAAATCCGTAGAGACTACACGCCAAGCTCCAAAAAATTTTTGGATGAAGATATAGTCCGACACTCTTAGAAATAAGAGACACTGATGCATAATCTTCTAGACTAGGTGCGATTCCTAGCCCCGCAACAAGGCTAAAAAGAGCGCTCAGGCGCTCTTTTTTGTTGGTTTTTGATGTTGTTATCCCCTCTTTTACCAATTTTGGATGAGCTAGAAAAACAACTCCAGCCATTGTTGCCAGATGGGACGGTAATCTGGTGATGAAGTTGTTGTTTTCCCCGAAATGGTTGAGTCTTTATCGGGTAAGAGGATGATGGTTTCCCCCACCTTCCCCATTCCCAATTTATTGCGGGCTTCGCGTTCGATATATTCTTTTGTTTTGGTTTCCTCTTCCCTTCGACGCAGGATTTCATATTCATTTTTGAGCTTGGAAAGCTCCACTTGCCGGTTGGTAACAATAGATTTTTTGCCTGAAAGACTCATAATAGTGCGGATTTGCCCAAGGATAAGGATGACCAAAAAGGCCAGAAGAATGATTTTTATTGTTAGGACAAGCCGTTTCATACCCCTTGCATTCGATTTTTGCCTATGATATTATAGGCTTTATATCTGCCTACGGAACGATAGAACGCTCCGATCGTATAATTACTTTCCTGCACTACATACTATATCATGGCTCTATTATCTTTACTTGATGCCCGCAAATCATTTATTGAGTTTTTGACCGGAAGAAAACGGGCGCGCGCTACCGTTATTGCCTACGGAAAAGACATCGAACAGCTGGTGATGTATTTGACAGCCATGGAGAAAAAGACCGTAGATGAAGCCGGACGGGATGAAATTGTTGCGTTTATTCAAAAGCTGGAAAGCGACAACTACACACCAAAATCCATTTCCCGGAAGATCAATTCTATCAAAACTTTTTTCCGGTTTTTGAAGGCAAATGGTTCTATTCCAGCTGATCCGGCTATTGACATCGAACACCCGAAATTTGAAGCAAAACCACCGCGCGTTCTTTCCAAATTGGAATATCGTGCGCTTCGGGATGCATGCAGAACCGATATTCGTATGTATGCCATCGTTGAACTGTTCCTCCAAACCGGCATCCGGATTGGCGAACTTGCGGCCCTGACCGTTTCTGATGCGAAAAACAGCCAGCTTCATATCGCCGCTCAGGAAGGCCATGAAGAGCGGACAGTGCCCCTCAATAAAGCAGCTGTTGAAGCGTTGGAAAAATACCTCCAATACCGTGGTACCGAAGCAAAAAGTCAGGCACTTTTCATCACTAAAACAGGCAGACCACTCTTAATCCGTAACATCAGGACCGCCATTGACCGCTATTTCCGTATTGCGGGCATTGAAAATGCCAAGGTAAATGATCTTCGGCATACATTTATTGCCCACCACCTCATGGCAGGAACCGCAATTACGACCATTTCCAAGCTTGTCGGTCACAAACGGCTTTCCACCACGGAAAAGTATTTGGAGCTCATTAAGGGGCAAAAAACCGACGGCATGAAACTTGAGGAACTCTAATATCCTTGTTCCAATACCCGGCTCCCCGTACAATAGAACTATTATGTGTGCAGTATCTCAGCAAGAGGCAAACGCTATTCTTCGTAAAGCTTTTGAAGTCGACCCTGAAGATTTCTGGGACAAACACGGTTTCGTGCTTACTGATGGGAAAACTCCTCCGGTAGTTCATATGGGTAAAAACGACAGAACAAATCCGGTTGAAGGAAATCCAAATGGGCGTCCGCATCAAATTTTTCCGCAAGAATCCCAATTATTTGGCGGAGAAGTTGCTGCGCGGCGATCATAGCTATGGACAAAGCATATTCTCCACAGACAACAGAGCAGACAGCGTATGAGTTGTGGGAGCGAGCTGGTGCGTTTACGCCAACCATCGACCCCAGCAAAAAACCCTTTACCATTCTTCTTCCCCTTCCCAATGCCAATGACCCCATGCATATGGGGCATGCACTTTTTACCGTTCAAGACATCATGATCCGCTTCCACAGGATGTGCGGGGATCCGACCTTATGGCTTCCAGGAGGCGATCATGCTGGCATTGAAACGCAGTTTGTGTTTGAAAAGCGATTGGCAAAAGAAGGGAAAAGCCGGTTTGATTTTGACCGCGAAACGCTTTATACAATGATTTCCGAGTTTGTCGATAAAAACCGCACGATTAACCGCGACCAGATGAAACGGCTTGGGTTTTCCCTTGATTGGACACGCTACCACTACAGTCTGGAGCCGGAAATCGTGGCAACCGTGCTATCTACGTTTAAAAAACTCCATGATGACAATCTGCTCTACCGCGCATCGCGGCTGGTAAACTACTGCACCCGCTGCGGGACGGCATTTTCCGATCTGGAAATTAACCATGAGGAAAAACATGATTTTCTCTATACCCTTGATTACAGCACCATACAGATCGCAACAGCGCGGCCGGAAACGATTTTTTCCGATGTTGCCGTTGCCGTCAACCCAAAAGACAAGAGGTATAAAGATTTGATCGGAAAAGAAGCCACGATTCCTTTGACTGGTAAAAAAATCCCCATTCTTGAAGATAGCTCGATAAAAATCGATTTTGGGACCGGAGCGCTTAAAGTGACGCCCGCCCATGCGCAGGAAGATTACGAGATTGGCCTCCGACACACTCTTTCCATGCCCAGTTGTATTGACCGGTTCGGGCGTCTTGTGAACGTCCCTGATGCGTATGCTGGGCTTAAGATGACGCCCGCTCGGGAAAAAGTCGTTGCGGATCTGGAGGCACAAGGGCTGCTCGTAAAAAAGGAACCGCTTACTCACATGGTGAGCATATGTTACCGATGTAAAAACACGATTGAGCCCATGCTTTTACCCCAGTGGTACGTGAAAACAAAACCGCTTGCCAAGCCGGCAATTGAGGCGGTGAAAAACGGAACAACAAAAATTGAGCCGCTTCTTAGGTTTAAAAAACTCTACTTTGACTGGATGGAAAATATTCTGGACTGGAACATCAGCCGGCAGATTGTGTGGGGGCCGCGGATTCCCGTGTGGTACTGCCTTGACTGCAATACAACCATTGAAGTGACGTTTTTAACCAAGGACAAAACGAAAAAATTTGGGAACTATGATACGCTTTCCAAAGAACATTCTTACGAGGAGATTATTGCCGGGTTGCAGGCAATCGTTGCGCCGCTTGAGGCACAATACTCCCTGACTCCGGGACCGTGCCCACGCTGCCATGGGAACCACATTGTGCAGGAAACCGATACGTTTGATACCTGGTTTTTATCTGGCCAGTGGCCCATTACGACTCTGGGATATCCGGCTTCAGCTGACTTTTCCTATTTTTACCCCACCAGTGTACTGGATACCCTGTGGGATATTTTGTTTTTCTGGGTTGCGCGCATGATGATGTTTGGGCTCTACCTTACCGGCAAACCGCCGTTTGAGGTGATACACCTCCATAGCCGGGTAGTGGATAAGTTTGGACAAAAGATGAGCAAAAGCAAAGGCAATGTGGTTAATCCCCTTGAAATGGTCGATCGGTACGGGGCCGATGCACTCCGGATGGCGCTTGTGTTTGGTGCGGCACCGGGGAGCGACATCTCCCTTTCGGAAGACAAGGTGCGCGGGATGCGCAATTTTGCCAATAAACTTTGGAATATCGGACGGTTATATGAGTTGTCCGTATCAACCTTAAACACACCGGTTCCCGCCTACTCCCGAGCCCTGCACCCTTCGCTTCCTGATCCGGACAAACAGATGTTATCGGAAGTTTCCATGCTTACCGCTTCCGTCACAAAAGCCATTACCACATACCGTTTTTCTGATGCGGCGCAGTCGCTGTACGAGTTTGTGTGGCACCGGTTTGCGGATGTCTATGTGGAGGAAAATAAGAACCGATATAAAAACGGTGATATACAGGCGCTTAGCGTCTTTGCCCATATCTACAAAACGCTTTTAACCCTTCTTCACCCATTCATGCCGTTCGTAACGGAAACGATTTGGCAACAGCTGCGTTTTGGTGAAGGCATGCTTATATCGCGACAGTGGCCGGGAAAATAAGAATGTTTTTGTTTGTTCCTTACTGTTGAAGCGGCATCGAGGATACAACGGGTGCAATCCCCTTTTCTTCCCCACCAAATGAAAGGGTTTGAAGAATCGTTTCAAACAACGTATCATCCGATGCAAAATCTGCCGTGATGCCAGCCGGGGAAAAATGATTGATTTCCAGCGATAACACCCCGGGTGTGATTTCGATCATTACTCCATGAATTTTTGTGAAGGGGTATCCCGACACCGACGAACCGGAGAAAGCGCCCACATAGTCTTTTGCCGGTTTTCCCAGGATAGTTCTGTCTTTGGTTGTCATGGCAACGCCTTTGGCATCCGTAATTGTTTGATCCGTAAACGCCGGAAGCATTTGGCCGGTACCTCGTGGAGCAATGGTGAGTCGTGATCCACCTGGAAGATAGGTTCCTTGAGATAAACATGCCTTGTCATCACAAATCGGCGGCAGGACTTCGTTAGGAAGGGAAAGAAACAGGGAGTCTATCTGCTGTTTTGTTTTTCCGTTCACTATCGGATACTGGGTCCAGGATGATGCAGACGGGGTGCCTACCGGGAATTGATCCGAGAGCATGGAGGCTGGCATAGGTGTTGGCGAAACGGTAATTTTTGTTTGCGTTGTTGGTGATGATTTCGTAAAAAACCGGCGTACATACCCGCTTCCCATATAGCCAAGAACAAAAAGAAGAGCAAACAGAAGGAACAATCCAAGGATATTGAAGCGTTTCGGCGGTGTTTGTTCTTGCGTGTTTGTTGTTTCTTGGGTGAATGGAGGTTCTTGGGTGACGGGTTTTAAAATTGGTGTTTCTTCGTAGGAAAGCGGCGGATTGCCGGGTGTTTTTTCCTCTGTTTTCTCCGGTTCGGAGGGAGCATACAAATCCTGAGGGGTTATGGGTTTTTGGTCCGTATCATCCATATACCGATATTGTTTCACGCGCCGGCGACACAAGTCAAACCATTGTATCAACGGAGTTTTAAAAAGCGATAGAATTTGGATTCTGGAGCCTCCGCCAGTTGGCGGATCCCCAGAATGACCCAACTTCGCTTTTTTAAGCTACGTGGGGTAGGCAGATTCTGGAATTTCCGCCAGTTGGCGGATCCCCAGAATGACGGGTACTGGTAAAACTACAGAAATTATGCTCCCCAGAATGACGGGTACTGGTAAAACTACAGAAATTATGCTCCCCAGAATGACGGGTATAGGAGATACACGAATTATGCGCGTTCGATATATTCACCGGTTTCGGGATCAATGGCGATCGTTTCCCCTTCCTTAATAAATAAGGGAACGTTAACCACTGCGCCGGTTTCCAGCGTTACCGCTTTTTGGGCGCCGCCGATCGTGTTTCCTTTTGCGCCGCCGTCTGCCGCTTCGATAACCGTAAGCCGTACTTTTTTGGGAAGCCGAACCCCAACCGCTTCGCCATCGAGCAAAAGCACCTGATAGGTATCATTTGCCCGAAGGAATTTTGAAAAATCGCCGATGTATTGCTGCGGAACCGTGATCTGGTCATAGGTTTGGTTATCCATAAACACAAACCCCGCATTTTCCGGGTACAGGTATTGCATTTCGTGCGTTTCCACCGCAAGTTCTTCCACTGATTCGCCGGATTTGTAGGTAAACTCTTGGACTTTGCCGGTTTTGAGCGATTTTACGCGCGTCCTGACAAATGCACTTCCCTTGCCGGGATTGACATGCTGGAACTCAACGATTTGATGCGTTTCGTTCTTAAAAAGAATAAACATTCCCTTTTTAAAACTTGCCGTTGTGATCACTGCCATATATCCTCCAAAAAATAACGGGCCGACACGGGGCCCACTCTGGTTTTTCGTGATATATATTATCCCAAAGTTTCTCCCGTTTTACAACGGGGCTTCACAAACGGATAAAAGGAAGAATTATTTTATTTTGTGCTGGGGTTTTTTGGGTGTTTTTAGTTTTGTTGCAAATAATTGGACAACAAGAAGCAAATATAACAATTCAAGAACCCCCATGGTGTTTATGACCAGAAGGATTCCAAACCACCATTTTTCTCCACGTCGTGCAGCATGCCAGAGGGCGAGCCCTTTCCAAAGAATTGACCAGAGGAGGAAAAGAACGATCCATCCTCCAAAATGAATACCGCCAAACCACAAAAACGGTTCCGGGGCACTATACCCCATGCGTCCAAACACCATGTTCCCTCCTGTATATACGGTTTATTTTCCCAAGTATGTCGTGACCGCTGCTTTTGAGCGAAGCTCTGTGAGCCAGGGTTGCACCTTTTCGCTGAGCTGTTGATTGGTCAGCGCGTCTTTTGCTTCTTTTGTAAGCCCCGCTTCATCGGTTGCCATCATGGTTTCTTGATTTTTTTCAATGTATGCGGCAACATCTTCGTCGGTAACCGTAATGTTTTTTGACAATGATTTTTGGACAAGAAGCTGGAGTTTAATCTGTCCATCAAAATCCGTTTTTGTCATCCCCTGGTATTTGAGCAGTTCATCTATGGACACCTTCCCACCGAAACTTTTCACGATTTTGTCCTCTTCCGCTGCAATATCGGCTTGGGAGATGACAATTCCGTCTCTTTGTGCGGATTCCGTAATCAACATTTCCGTAATCATGCTATCTAACGTCTGTTGTCCATACCGGTCGACCAAAATTTTAGTTAACGTCCATCGGTAAATCGGTTTTCCGTTGACGGTTGCTGCCAAAAACAGATCTTTT
>CAZERT010000029.1:0-9185 GCA_964515515.1 uncultured Gammaproteobacteria bacterium | reverse complement strand
ATGCAGGAAGTGGATGAGGCGGCAAAACAGATTGCGGCTGCCGTTGATCCAGATGCAAATATTATTTTTGGCGCAACGATTGATGAAAATATGGTTGATCAAGTGAAGATTACCGTTGTTGCCACGGGATTTGATGAAACGAAAAAACGCCTTGCAGAACTTTCTCAAAAAACATCAAATTATCAACAGTATGGGCAAAAACAACCGGTTTTTTCCAGACCTACATCACAAATGACGCAGCAACAACAAAAACCGTCACTTCCGACCGCTGAACCTATGCCGCCGGAAGAGGATGAATTTGATATCCCCGCATTCCTCAGACAGAGAAATTAAAGGGACTTGTGATTATTACGAAAGCATATTCATAGACTTTGATGGTATGTTGATATAAATTTCCTCTATTTCTTGTATCTCGTACAATTTTATTTATAATAACAGTATGACTACAACAGAAGTTACAACACAATCATGGTTTTCCCGTATTGGAAGTTCCATTAAAAATGTATTTATCGGTATTTTATTAGTTCTGGGGTCCATTGTTTTCTTGTTTTGGAATGAAGGAAATGCCGTAAAAACAGAGCAGAGTCTCAAGGAAGGCGCATCCGCTGTTATATCTGTTTCTTCAAATTCAAAGGATCCCGCAAATGAGGGTAAATTAATACATTTTTCCGGTATGGCCCAAGCCCCCAATATGCTCCTTGATACAGATTTTGGTATTTCAACCCCCGCAATAAAATTAAAAAGAACGGTTGAAGTGTATCAGTGGAAAGAGGATGTAAAGACGACGACGAAAGAAAAATTTGGAGGCGGAACAGAGACAACCAAAACATATTCATACAGCAAAGATTGGTCTGATAGCATCATTGATTCATCACGATTTAAAGAATCGGAAACACATATCAATCCGAGTGCCAAAGTGTTTGAAAATAAAGAATGGATTGCGGCACCGGTAACCATTGGTGCGTATGAAATTCCGGAAAAACTTTTACAGACCCTTTCGGGATACCTAACTTTTACGGTTACACCAGACATGCTTGCTACGTTACCGTATGATGTTCAGGAAAAAATTGAGCTTATGGGAAATATGATTTATTTTCAAACAGATGATCCCACCATGCCCCAAGTTGGAAATACCAGAATTCGCTATGAAGTCATCATTCCTCAGGAAATGAGTATTATTGCCAAACAATCCTCTTCATCGGTAGTGCCATATGTAACATCCAATGGCAGAACAATCAGTATCATCCAAACTGGTACCCATACAGCGGACGAGATGTTTAAAGGTGCACTTTCCGGAAATAAGACGATGACGTGGGTGTTTCGGATTCTTGGGACATTGATTATGTATATAGGACTTAGGATGACCCTTGGAGTAACCCCCGTCATTGCGGGTTTTGTGCCATTTATTGGAAGAATTGTGGGCGTTGGGATGTCCATTGCATCTGGCCTCATGACGGCAATTGGAGCAAGCATAACCATTGCAATTGCATGGATTATGTATCGACCGCTTCTTGCCATTGGACTTTTAACAGTTGCCGCAGGAAGCGTTATTTTTCTTCTGCGAGCAAGCTCATCAAAGAAAAAGTAAAATGGTGATTTTTTGCGCGTATGTGCAAAAAGCATCATATACTGTATGTGTTTTTGATTGCATGAACACACCTGATTGATATTTGCCTTCTGTTTTTTTACACGATATACTAATGGGTATTCCGATACATGCGTTATTAACCCGCTATCAACGGGGAATGAATATACTCTACGCAGAACGAAGAACCGTTGAACATAAAACGAAGTAGACCGTTCCGGAATACGCAATTAAGCGTCAAATGAGTCCCAACGTATGGGAGAACCAAGGTGGTACCACGGAGCCGTCCGTCCTTGCGAGAGGGGACGGTTTTTTGTTGCCTATGAAAAATTTTTGCGTTGATGATTTTCAAAAAAAAGTAGAATACCCACGCCTGGAGGAACAGGTTTTGGATTACTGGGAGAAAACCCGTGCATTTGAGAAATCAATAGAGTCTCGACCAAATGACAAACCGTACCATTTCTATGATGGCCCGCCGTTTGCTACCGGTTTACCGCATTATGGCCATATTGTTGCCTCTGTCATGAAAGATGTTGTACCACGCTACTTTACCATGAAGGGATATCGTGTTGAGCGGAAATGGGGATGGGATTGTCATGGCCTTCCTGTTGAAAATATTCTGGAGAAAGAACTGAACCTAAAAACCAAAAAAGATATTGTTGCTTATGGCATTGATCGTTTTAACGAAGCGTGTCGGGCAACCGTTTTGCGCTATGCAACCGAGTGGAAGAAAACGATTCGGCGGATCGGCCGATGGGTAGACATGGAGAATGACTATAAAACCATGGATCCGCCATTTATGGAATCGGTGTGGTGGGTGTTTAAAAAGCTGTGGGATACAGGGCTTATTTATAAGGATTATAAAGCCATGCATATCTGCCCCAGGTGCGTCACGCCGCTTTCCAATTTTGAAGTAACCCAGGGGTATAAGGATGTTACCGATATCTCCGTGTATGCTCGGTTTGCCATTCATGGGAAAAATGAGCTATTCGAGGGTGAACCGGTGTATGCGATTGCCTGGACAACAACACCATGGACGCTTCCTGGTAACGTTCTTCTTGCCGTTGGGAGTACGATTCCTTATGTAGTAGTTCATGTTGATCAAACGCGGTACCTTTTAGCAAAAGACCGGGTGAATGCAGTATTTGGCGATGCGCCAGTAATGGAAGAAAAAACGATCCTTGGAAGTGAACTTATCAGTATGGATCTTTCCTACGAGCCGCTTTTTCCCTATTTTGCAAAAACGGACCGTGCATTCCGAATGGTTGATGCCGATTTCGTAACGCTTGATGAAGGTACCGGAATCGTCCACATAGCACCGGCATTTGGGGAAAACGATTATGTATTGGGGAAACGGGAGCAGATTCCACTTGTGTCGCACGTGACGCTGGAAGGAAAATTTACGGAAGCTGTTGTTGATTTTGCCGGTCTTGAGGTAAAACCGAAAGGGTATCCCACCAAAACGGATATGGCAATCGTTGCGTTTTTAAAAAGCCAGGGGAAGGTGGTAAAAACCGAAAAAGTAACCCATAGCTATCCGCATTGTTGGAGATGTGATACTCCGCTTCTTAATTATGCGACCAGTTCATGGTTTGTTGCCGTAACAAACATTAAAGATACCTTAATTGCCAATAATAAACCAATTACTTGGGTGCCATCACACATGAAGGAAGGCCGGTTTGGGCAGTGGTTGGCTGGAGCGAGGGATTGGGCAATCTCCAGAAGCCGCTATTGGGGAACACCGCTTCCTGTTTGGGAAAGTGAAGATGGATCATATGTATGTGTGGGAAGTATTGTAGAATTGGAAACGCTCACAGGAAAGAAAGTTACCGATCTGCATAAACATAAGATCGATGATTTGATTATCCAGAAAGACGGGAAAACATACAGACGAATTCCCGATGTGCTGGATTGCTGGTTTGAATCCGGATCCATGCCGTATGGGCAGATGCATTATCCATTTGAAAATAAGGAAAAGTTTTTGTCTTCTTATCCCGCGCAATTTATTGCGGAGGGTCAGGATCAAACACGGGGATGGTTTTATACCCTCCATGTGCTGGCAACGGCGTTAACAAAACATCCCAATCCCTCTATTGACGTCGGAAAGGAAGTTCCGGCATTTTACAATGTCATTGTGAATGGTATCGTGCTTGCACAAGACGGAAAAAAGATGAGTAAGCGCCTGAAGAATTATCCCGATCCGGAAGCAGTGATTTCACAATATGGTGCAGATGCACTGCGGTATTACCTGTTAACCCAACCGGTGATGGAAGCGGAATCCATGAATTTTTCCGAAAAGGATGTCCGCGATACGTACAATAAAATCGTCAATGCCCTTTGGAATAGTTTGTCGTTTTATCGGTTGTATGCCAGTGACGACACTCATCCGAAAACAACATCACAGCATCCTTTGGATAGGTGGATCATATCGCGGCTGCAACATACGATCAAAACCGTAACGGAAGCCATGGAATCATATCATTTGGTAGATGCGACACGGCCGCTTGGGGAGTTTGTGACAGACCTTTCAGGGTGGTATATCAGACGGTCCCGTACCAGGATGAAAGATGATCAGTCTCAGGAAGCATCGCGGGAGGCGCTTGAAACACTTGCCTTTGTATTGGAAACGTTTTCACGGGTGAGTGCGCCATTTATTCCATTTCTATCCGAACTTATCTATCAAAATACCGGTGATCGTCAATCTTCGGTTCATACCACTGATTGGCCGGAGGCGGATCAATCACGGATGGATGATAAGTTGGAGATGCAGATGGTTCAGGTAAGGGTCATTGTTGAGAAAATATTATCTGTTCGCAAAGCTGTTTCCATCCCTGTCCGACAACCGCTTGGATCGGCAACAATTTCTGGGAAATACCAGCAGGTACCCGACGAACTGAGCACAATAATCTGTGAGGAAACGAATCTTAAGAATCTTGTGTGGGGGAAGGAACATGATGATGTGTTGTCTGTGCAGCTGGATACCACTATTACCAAAGAATTAGCTCAAGAGGGCAGGCTTCGGGAGGTAATCCGATTGGTGCAGGGTGCACGAAAAGAGGCAGGGTGTAGCGTTAACGCCAGAATTGATCTCACCCTTCCTTTTGAGTATCAAACGTTATCTCCACAATTGCTAGAAAAACTTAAATCAGAGACATTATCCGATACAATTCTATGGGGCGATTTATTAAAACTATCGATCCGATAAGCTTACTCCTTCTTGCGGGGATTTCTTTTTTTGGAATTTTTTTGTTGCTTACCATATCAAAAGACCTCTTTTTTTCCCAATTGGAATTTTTTTTGGCAGGTATTGTGGTTGTGTTTTTTTTGGCTTCCGTTGATGGTCCGGTGTATCGGTGGTTTGCGCCAATCGGATACGTGATCTTGTGTGTATTTCTTGCCTCTTCTTATCTTGGACCGTCTGTTCGCGGAGCAACGCGTTGGTTTGAAATCGGCGGAATCAGGCTTCAGCCGTCAGAACTTGCAAAGCCATTGTTTTTGCTTACAATATCGTATTTCTTAACGCGTTATCCACCGCGTACGATACGAAATATTGTGTTGCATTTTGGGTTATTCATTGTGCCGTTTCTCTTGGTGTTTAAACAACCGGACTTAGGTTCAAGTTTGGTGTATGGAGCAATGTGGGTTGCAATGATGGTTGCTGGGGGGTTACGTATTCGGTATGCCTTTGGTGCTATCGGATTTATTGGAATTCTTTCTCCACTTATTTATCATATTTTGGCACCATACCAAAAATCACGAATTCTTACTTTTTTAAATCCTGCACTTGACCCCCAGGGGGCAGGATATAACGCAATCCAGGCAATGATTGCTGTTGGTAGCGGACAATGGTTTGGGAGAGGGTTGGGATTTGGTACGCAATCGCATTTGGAATTTTTGCCCGAAGCGCATACGGATTTTATTTTTGCTTCCCTTGTTGAGGAGCTTGGGTTGGTAGGCGGATTGGTATTGTTTGCCGGCTATATATCCCTCTTATGGAGAATCGTATCGCCACTTATTCGGCAGGAAGAGTCTGATGCATTGACGTATATATACTCTGTTGGGCTTTTTGCGATGCTCCTCGTGCAGATTTTTATCAATACCGGCATGAACATGGGGATTATTCCGGTGACCGGAATTACCCTTCCGCTTGTATCCTACGGCGGAAGCTCAATTTTGTCTGTGTGTGCCTCATTTGGGATTTTATGGGCAATCCGGACAAGGTCCGGACGGATGCACACCATTGCAATACGGTAACTCAGCTGATAGAATATGTCCTTATGTTCGCAGTTATTTCAATTTCAAAAAAACAATTCATTGCCTCACCGGGGGATATTCTTGATATTGGCCACATAGAAGGTAAGGAAGGTGACTCTGTTGCGGTTGATGGCGTGCTGCTTTTCCATGACGGGAAAAAGACAACCCTAGGAAAACCTTTCATCAAAAATCTGACGGTAAAGGCTCAGATTGTTTCTCAAAAAAAAGGCGAAAAAATCAACGTGCGACGCTATAAGCACAAAGTACGCTACCGGAAATCAACAGGATTCCGCGCTTTGTTGACGGGTGTTAAAATAGTCAGCATAGGCTGACACCATGAACGACTATCTTCTTATTTTTGGCAGGACCCCGGAACTTTCCCGTGTGGAAGCACAGGTATTTTTTCCCAACGTAGAAGACATACGCCCTGATATAGTGAGTGTTTCCCAGGAACCAATAATTTGCGACGGAACTACCATACCGGTTGACCGTATGATAGGAATTCTTGGGGGAACAGTAAAAATCGCACGGATTATCTCCATTGGGTCTGTTCCTTGTGCACAGGATCTTGCAAACCTTTTGTGTTCAGTTATTCCCCAACGGGATATAGTATTTGGGATTAGTGCATATGGACTTTCTCTTCCAAAAGCCATGCTTGCGCAGGTGAAACAGGAGATAAAACAACAGGGACGCTCGTCTCGGTATGTGGGTGTGACAGGAGAAACACTATCCAGCGTGACCGTATCTAAAAATACTGCATGTGATCTTTGTCTCGTCGCACAGGGGGAATCCGTGTATGTTGCCCAGACGGTTGCTGTTCAGGATTTTTCCCGTTGGAGCAATCTTGATTACGGTAGACCGTATAGAAATACAAAAATGGGGATGCTTCCGCCTAAAATTGCCAGAATGATGGCAAATATTGCATTGGGCGCCGACGCACGGGGAAAAACGATTCTTGATCCATTTTGCGGAGCAGGAACAATCCTGACGGAATCACTTACCCGGTCCATTGGATCCGTGATTGGCATGGATATTGACCAAAAGGCGGTAAACGACACAACCGCAAATTTCCGGTGGGTAAAACAACAGGTGCAAAGCGCCGTAAGTGGCCGTTTTGAGGTGTGTGATGCTTCCCATGTGGATGAAAAAATCGGTAAAGAAACAGTTCATGCGTTGGCAACTGAACCCTATCTTGGACCGATTCATTTAGGCTTAGGGGATATTTCCGATCCGAAAAAACTCAAAAATATTTTGAAAGGGTTACAAAAATTGTATATTGGCGCGCTGAAAGCGTTTCGAAATGTGTGTGTACCAGGATCAACGGTGGTGTTTATCGTTCCACAATATATAGTCAATAATCGGGTATATGACGTGAAAAATCTGATTGACAGCTGTGAAAACCTTGGGTATACTAAGGTACTTGGACCGATAGAATACGCTCGGGAAAAAGCGGTCGTTTCACGGCAAATAATCGTATTAACAGTATGATCTTGATGGGGAAAGCAAACGGGGATTTGCTTTCATAACACTCTATGGCACACGTAAAAGCAGGCGGCGTCGCAAAAGGAAATAAAGATTCCGTATCAAAGCGGTTAGGTGTAAAGATTTATGGTGGCCAAAATGCAAAACCGGGAAATATTCTTGTCCGTCAGAAAGGGACAAAAATTCATCCCGGATCAGGTGTAGGCATGGGAAAGGATTATACGATCTTCTCCGTTTCCAAAGGCATCGTTTCATTTTTTGTTCGACAAGGGAAAAAATTCGTATCGGTCCTGCCTTCATAAAAGGAGTTTTCATGGCTGATGAAATGCAACATGTATTAATGCTGGATATTGATGAAATCCAGCCGAATCCTCTTCAGCCCCGTGGACTTATTGCCTCCGAAGCACTTGCGGATTTAGTTAACTCCATTAAGGAGCATGGTATTATCGAGCCTCTTGTTGTGGCAAAAACACCTGCTGGGTATCAGATTATCGCCGGTGAACGGCGGTGGCGGGCATCTCGGCTTGCTGGGTTGAAAAAAGTTCCCACCGTTATTAAACAAACAACAGCAAAAGGCATGTTGGAGCTGGCAATTGTTGAAAACGTTCAACGGGAAGACTTAAATGCCATTGAACGTGCACAAGCATTCCAGCGATTGATTGAAGAATTTGGCTTACCCCTTTCCGAAATTGCCAAGCGTGTTGGAAAAAGCGAATCATACGTATCCAATACGATGCGGCTTTTGGGACTTCCGGATGCCATTAAGGACGGTATCGTTTCAGGAGCCATCACGGAAGGTCATGCACGGGCCATTGCAGGCCTTGGCGATACAAAGCTGATGGTAGAGGCATATAAGACAATTCTTTCCGAAAATGCCTCGGTACGACGCGCGGAAGATTTAGCCCGCCGCATGAAAGCGAGTAAAGATAAGGAACCGTCAACAAAAGTAGAGCGGATTCATAGTGATGAATTGGATGCAATGGCCAAAGATATGGCCCAGTCCGTTAACGGCTTGGTAAAGATCACACAATCAAAAATCGAAGCGCGTGTTGTCTTTGTTATCCGCGGAAATTTGGAAACAACAAGCACAGTTTTAAAGAAAATCCGTCAACGTCTGAGTGAATAAAATTTTTTAAACACGGAAATATTTTTTTGTTTTACAGACCGGGATAGGTTGCGGGTATGATGAGTCCGGCACGGTTGATCGGCCAATAACGAATCAGTGCTTTGCCGATAATATCTTCAAACGGAATAGGCCCAAATTCCCGCGAATCCGAACTGTGGGGTCGGTTATCACCGACAACAAAT
This sequence comes from uncultured Gammaproteobacteria bacterium, assembly GCA_964515515.1. GTDB lineage: Bacteria > Patescibacteriota > Microgenomatia > UBA10105 > UBA927 > CAZERT01. The sequence continues at coordinate 556 of CAZERT010000029.1, read as the reverse complement.
ACGTATCCTTCCGGAACAGTGATTTCTTCCCCCTCATGAAGATATGATCCTGCCTGGGTGATGACTTCGGGTGCGATATAGGATTCTTCCAGCGGTATATTGTTGACGAAGAATGTACTATTTTCCAGTTTTATTGTATCGCCAGGAAGCCCGATTATCCGTTTGATATAATCGATTTCTTTATTTTTGGGGGATTTAAAAATGATGACTTCGCCTGGTTTCGGATCGCCAAATTTATAGGCAATTTTATTGGTGAGGATAAGTTCTCCATTATGGAATGTGGGATCCATAGAGGCACCGTTGATTTCCTGGGGGGAAATAATAAATAAATAGACCATCACAAGGACGGACATAAAAACAACGATGCCTTGCAAAAAATCAAAAAAAGCGTTAATTGCACGCTTTAGTAGTTCCATAATCAATATCTTCTCCTTGTTCAAGTGTAGGTGATATAATTGGTTGGGTCAAGCGGATTTACAGGCGCGCGTAGCTCAGTGGTAGAGCGCTTCGTTGACATCGAAGAGGCCTAAGGTTCAAGTCCTTACGTGCGCACCAA
>CAZERT010000028.1:0-9273 GCA_964515515.1 uncultured Gammaproteobacteria bacterium | reverse complement strand
CGGAATATACACTTTCTATACCAAAGCTTGCTATAGAAAATGCCAAAGTAACTGTAGCTGGCGATGATTTGACAAAAAGCCTGATTCATTATGGAGGGACACCGTTACCCGGGATGAATGGAACGTCTGTGATATTTGGTCATTCGACACTCCCACAATTTTTTGATCAGAATAATTACAAAAGTATTTTTTCGACTCTCCCGAAGGTATCGGTCGGTGATACGGTTATGCTTACCGCAGATAATACAGTATACACATATAGGATTTATGATATGAAAATAGTTCCAGCAGATGATTTAACGGCTTTGGAACAACAAACGGATGATTCATATCTGACGCTTGTGACTTGTGTTCCACCTGGTACATATTGGAAACGACTCAATGTTCATGCAAAGTTGGAGAATTTATGAAACCAAAACAAAGCACACGGGATACCCAAGATGCCATTAATGCAATCAAGAAAAAATTACTTGGAAAAAAACTGAAGTATAGCGAAATTTTTTCTATCATGGATGATATTTCCCATGAACGGTTAAGCCCGGTGTTAACGACATATTTTGCTGCTGCAGGATTTACGGAGGGTTTTTCAACAGAAGAACTCTATTTCATGACGAAAGCCATGGTAGAGACAGGACAAAGACTCTATTTTCCTGGAATTGTTGCAGATAAACATTCAACTGGCGGGGTTGCCGGGACTCGAACGACCATGATTTTAGTTCCTATTGTTGCTGCTGCTGGATTTACCATTCCAAAAAATTCATCTCGTGCTATCACTGCTCCTGCCGGTACAGCAGACACAATGGAAGTTCTAGCCCCTGTTACATTTACGATTCATCAGATAGAACGTATTGTCAAAAAAATCGGGGGATGCATCGTATGGGGAGGGTCAATAGGGTTGGCGCCTGCTGATGATATTTTAATTCAGGTAGAAAAACCACTTGCATTCGAATCGTATGATAAGTTCATTGTATCTATTATGGCAAAGAAAATTGCCTCGGGAGCAACACATCTTGTATTGGATATTCCAGTAGGCCCGACGATGAAAATTCAACATTTTGAGGATGCGGAAATTATTGCGAAAAAATTTCGGTATTTGGGGGAAAAATTTAATGTTCGTGTTGTGACTGATGTCAATGAAACGCGTGAAAATGCCGGACATGGTGTTGGTCCGGTATTGGAAGCACGGGATGTGCTTCAGGTGTTGGAGCAGCATCCAGATAGACCGCTTGCGCTTGAGGCAAAAGCTCTTCGTCTTGCCGGAAAATTATTATCGATTTGTTTACATGATTCCAAAAAAAAGTTCGGCACGCTTCGTGGTGAGGATTTGGCTCGTGAAATGCTACTTTCCGGGAAAGCACTGTCTAAAATGAGGGAAATTATTAAGGCACAAGGTGGCGATCCTGATATCGAAAGTAAAAAATTGAAACCCGGAAAATTTATTTTCGAATGGAAAACAGATCATTCAGGAAGAGTAACGAAGATAGATAATCAACAAGTGAGCATTATTTCAAAAATTCTAGGATGTCCGATGGATAAACGTTCGGGAATGTATCTGAACCGGAAACTTGAGGAAAAAGTCGATACACATGATATACTATGTACATTGTACAGTTCTGATTCGTGGCGTTTAAAAGAGGCTGTTGAAACATTAAAGCACGAACCTGTGTACACCTTGGAGTAACGGTATGTTTAAAAATATGATTGCACCGGTACAAGCGTGGCTTCTTTCTCAGGGAAAATGTGTTGGGTGTGGGAAATTATTACCGAAAAAAATAGGTAACGATTTAATGCAAATTACCTGTGCTTGTGGACGGATATATATGTATGACTCCAAAGCGAGGCGTTTTCGGAGGGCAACATTCGATGAAGTCAAATAAACCTTTACGAGTACGACTTCTGGTTTTTATTTTTACGGTTATTATTGTTGGTGGAAGTTCTTTTTTTTGGTGGCAAGACGCAATTTCTTCGGTTGATGAAAAAGACACAACGCCCATTGATTTTTCTATTGAGAGTGGTGAGGGTATCCGGTCGATAACAAATCGGTTATTTTCAGATGGTGTAATTCGATCTCCAACTGGATTTTTTATTTTGGTTAAAGTAATGGGAAAAGAAAAAGATCTTCAGGCAGGTGATTTTCGGTTAACGAAGGCAATGACGGGAGCTCAAATAATTGAACGTTTGATGCATGGAACACAAGATATTTGGATTACTGTGCCGGAAGGTTGGAGGGTAGAGGAGATTGCTACGGAAGTTGCACAATCGTTAGATATTCCTGAAAGTGAATTTTTATCCATTGCTAGGGAAGGATATATGTTTCCTGATACATATAGAGTGCCAGCGGATGCAACTGCAGGTGCTGTTATGGCAACATTTGAACAAAATTTTACAAAAAAAGTATTTCAGTCAGTTCGGGAGCTTTCAAATGGAAATGTGAATCTTGTGGATACAATTATTTTGGCATCTCTGGTTGAAAGAGAAGGAAAAACCGATTCTGATAGACCGATTATCGCTGGAATATTAAAAAATCGGTTGGATATTGGTATGCCGCTTCAGGTTGATGCAACACTGCAATATGCTCTTGGATATCAGTCAAAGGAAAAGAGTTGGTGGAAAAAAGAATTAACGGATCAAGATAAAAAAGTTGACTCCCCCTATAATACATATATGAATATTGGTTTACCGCCAGGCCCAATATCAAATCCAGGTTTATCGGCAATACGAGCAGTAATTAATCCTCAAAAAACCGATTATTTGTATTATCTTCATGATGCAAATGGTGGCGCTCATTATGCTAAGAACCTCGATGAGCATACACGTAATATCCAAAAATATATTCTATAACCATGAAAATATTTTTCCGGAATATTGTAATAGTTTTCGGATGTATTGCTCTATGGTTATTTCCCCATAAAATTCACGCAGAATCAATTGATTCCTATGATGTTGAAATTGTAATTCAACAGAATGCAACTATCCAAGTTCAGGAAAAAATCGTGTATGATTTTGGAGATTTTGAGCGACATGGAATTTATAGAATACTACCATTAGTAAAGAGAAATGATACCTCAAATTCATTTCGGATGATTATGGATTCAGTTTCCGTATTTCGAGATGGGGTCCCTGAAACATTTATTCAAGAAGGAAATAAAACAGAAAAAAAAATTAAAATTGGAAAAGCACAAGAAACGATACGAGGAAAACACCAATATGAAATACGGTATTTAGTAAAAGGTGCATTCGCGTATTTTTCCGATCATGACGAATTATATTGGAACGCTATTGGTACAGATTGGAGTATTCCGATTTTAACTTCTTCAGTTGTCGTACATCTTCCCGATAAAGGCACAAAAACTACAGACTTGCAATGTTTTGTCGGTTCATATGGTGCTAGAGAAGGTGTATGTGAAATGAATGAAAAGGATGGTGAGGTTTCATTAGTATCAAATTCAATTCTTCCTCCAAATAACGGCGTTACAGTAGTTATTGGATTACCGAAAGGCAGCGTTGATATTGTTGATCCAATTCCAATAAAAACAAAACTTGAAGAGCTTGGTGAAATACTGCTATGGACAGGAATTGCACTTATTGTTTTTGGGTGGTATTTTGTTTTACCTTTATGGGTTGTATTTAGGTGGTTTACAAGTGGACGCGATCCGAAGCCATCGATGGGAGTGGCGAGTGCATGGTTTGATGTTCCAAAGACTAAAGAAATGCGGCCGCTTACGCCGGGTGAAACAGGAACGCTTGTAGATGAAAAAGCAGATATCAGGGATATTACGGCAACGATTATTGATCTTGCGCGACGGGGATACCTTATTATTCAGGAAGATAAGAAAGGATCATTTAGCCTAAAAAAAATTAAGCCAAAAAAACCAGATTCATTACAGCCATTCGAAACGAAGTTGTTTGATGGAATATTCACGGAAAAAGACATCGTTTCGCTTAATCAATCAAATTCGTTCGTCACGCTTATGGCAACTATCAAAAATAAATTATATCAGGCAGTAGTAGCGGAAGGGTATTTTTCTGAAAGTCCTGAAAAAGTTAGGACTCGGTACATAATACTGGGTTCACTTGGTTTAATGACTGGTAATTTACCGTTACTTATTACGGCATTTACTTTTGGGATGGCAATGCCAAGAAAAACCGCGCTGGGATCGCAGACTCAGGCTGTTGCTTTATCCCTTCGCAATTTTATCGTTACACAATCAAAACAATATGAATTTCAGGCTGAAAAACAGATTTTCTTCGAGAAATTTTTACCATACGCAATTGTATTCGGAGTCGAAAGGATTTGGGCAGAGCGGTTTAAGGCGCTTGGTATTAAGTCACCGGATTGGTATGAGGGATATGATTCCTCTCGTACTTTTTCCTCTCTCTATCTTGCTTCCCATTTAGGGTCTTCATTAACCAACCATTTATCGTCGGTAGCCACTCCAACACGTTCTTCTTCTGGGTTTTCTTCCGGATTTTCCGGCGGTTTTTCTGGAGGTGGAGGTGGAGGTGGTGGAGGTGGAAGTTGGTAAAAATGTAAATACAAGGAGGTTTGTATGGCACGATTAGTAAAAAAGACCGCAACAGGTCCCAAGGAAGTAAAACCAAATTCGAATGGAACGTCTCAATGGATATGTATGTGCGGTTTATCAAAAAATCAACCGTTCTGCGATAGTTCGCACAAAAAAACGGTTGATGAGGGTGATAAAACATATATGTATCAAGAGGACGGATTGCGCAAGGAAGTTGAGTGTGAGTGTGATGAGGGTCATTGTTGTTGTAGTGATAGCGACTAAAGTAGTGGCATACGTCTACTTGTCAAAGTTATTCATTGACAAAGAAGTATAAATGAGTATAATTTAGTGATAGTTAAGCCAAACAAAGAGGCGGACGTTCATTGTCTGCTTCTTTTTTTCGTTGTTAAAAAGGTCTTTTTTTAATTTTTTAAGGATTTATTACAATGGCAAAACAACAACCTTCTTCTAACCGTTTATATTGGGGATCCCAATATCCACACATACCTCAACTTGATCTCACTTTAGTCCAACGCGAATCATATCAATGGTTTCTGCAACAGGGAATTCGTGATCTATTAGATGAAATTTCACCGGTAACTGATTTTACAGGTAAAAATTGGGAATTGGCATTTGGAGATTATTTTTTTGGTACTCCGCGGTTATCTCCTCAAACTGCACTTGAAAAGGGATTAACCTATGATATGCAATTAAAGGCAATTGCAACATTAACGAATAAGCAAACTGGACAACATGTAACCCAAGAGGTCTTTTTGGGTGATGTACCCGCAATGACAAAAAATGGAACGTTCATTGTTAATGGAATTGAACGATGTGTAGTTAATCAATTAGTCCGTTCACCGGGTATTTATTTTACCGGTGAAGTTGATCCCACAACCGGTCGTACATTATATAGCGCGGAAATTCGTCCGATGCACGGAAGTTGGCTTGAATTTTTCATAACACGAAATGATGTTCTTATGGTTCGTATCGACAGAAGGAGAAAATTTGTTGCATCTACATTCCTTCGTGCAATTGGATTATCTTCCAATGAAGAGATTAAGCAAACGTTTGCGGATGTTGATATCAATAATGATCACAGATATATTGATGCAACACTGGCAAAAGACCCAACATCATCCCAGAATGAAGCTGTTTTGGAGCTTTACAGGAAATTGCGGCCTGGTGAACCAATAGTTTTGGATAACGCAAAAGAACTATTAAATACGATGTTTTTTGATTATCGAAGATATAGTCTTGAACGGGTTGGTCGATATAAGATGAATAAAAAATTGGGAATTGGAGTAGAGAATAGTAGAAATAATTGGATGTTAACAAAGGAAGACGTATTTGGTGCAATTACATATCTTATTAATGTTGCAAATGGGAAAGGTGATATTGATGACATTGATCACTTGGCAAATCGGCGGGTCCGACGAGTTGGTGAACTTGTTGCAACGAATGCATTCCGGGTTGGAGTTCTTCGTTTAGAGCGTTCTATCAGGGAAAAAATGAGTATTGCCGGACCTCAGGCAACGGATTTGTTACCGACACAACTAGTAAATGCTCGTCCGATTATTGCGGCAATCAATGACTTTTTCCGTACAAGCCAGCTTTCAACAATTCTTGACCAAACGAATCCATTGGCAGAAATTGATAATTTACGCCGGCTAACAGTGATGGGTATTGGTGGAATATCACGGGAACGTGCAAGCTTTTCTATTCGTGACATTAATGCCTCACAGTATGGCAGAATTTGTCCGGTTCGGTCTCCTGAGGGCCCAAATATTGGACTTGTGACATATATGTCACTTTTTGCACGCATTAATGATTATGGTTTTATGGAAACACCATATCGGAAAGTAGAAAAAGTCCAGAAAAATGGAAAAACAAAAGTAAGAGTCACAGATGAAATTGTATATTTGGATGCAGCAGATGAACAGTATCAACATATTACCCATGGAGATATTGAATTAGATGAGAATAATTTTATAGTATCGGAACGTATCCCAATTCGTTATAAAAATGAATTCTTAGAAGCTGAAACAATGCTTCTTGATTATATCGATGTTATACCTCGACAAGTTGTCGGTGCTCCTGCTTCACTTATTCCATTTTTGGCTCACGATGAAGCAAATCGTGCACTAATGGGAACGCACATGCAATGTCAAGCTGTGCCCCTTATTAAACCAGAGGCGCCAATTATCGGTACCGGTATGGAATCTTCAGTAGGAGAATCAATGAATAGGGTGATTAAAGCAAAAGATGATGGACTAGTAACTTATGCAGATTCAGGTAAAATTATTGTGAAATATTCTGGAGATGATGAAGAAATATATTCTACTGAAAAATTTAAACGATCAGCACAATCAACTTGTTATAACCAAAAAATAATCGTTACAACAGGCCAAAAAGTGAAAAAAGATGATGTTTTAATTGAGGGTCCGGCAACACAAAATGGTGAATTGGGTCTTGGATCCAATGTAACCGTTGCGTATATGAGCTTTGAAGGATTAGGGTACGAAGACGCTATTGTCATTTCCGATCGTTTGGTAAAAGAGGATGTATTAACATCGATTAATATCGAAGAGTACGAAGCAAGTGTCGTTGATACAAAATTAGGTCCTGAAGAAACGACACGTGATATTCCAAACGTCGGAGAAGAAGCCCTGCGGAATTTGGATAAGGATGGAATTATCGTTGTTGGTGCAGAGGTTGGTCCAAATGATATTTTGGTTGGAAAAATTGCACCGAAGGGTGAAACGGAGCTCACTGCGGAAGAGCGTTTGCTCCGGGCAATCTTTGGAGAGAAAGCGCGTGAAGTTCGGGATACCAGTTTAAGGATTCCCCATGGAGAACGTGGAACAGTTGTTGATGTAAAAATATTAGATAAGGAAAAAGGTGACGAATTAGAACCAGGAACAAACAGGAAAATTATCGTTAAAGTAGCACAAATGCGCAAAGTTGTAGTTGGAGATAAATTGGCTGGACGACATGGGAATAAAGGCGTTATTTCAAAAATAATGCACGCAGCCGATATGCCATATCTTTCTGATGGAACGGTTGTTGATGTCATTATCTCACCGCTTTCTGTATTAGCTCGTATGAATCTTGGACAATTGTTGGAAGCTCATCTTGGATTAGCGGCCAAAAAATTAAATTTACGGATAGCACTCCCAGTATTTGAAAAAATCCGTGAAGAAAAAATTTTAGAAAAAATGAAAGATGCAAATCTTTCGTTAACGGGAAAAACAACAGTATATGACGGAAAAACCGGTGAACCATTTAAGGAACCTGTTGTTGTTGGAACAGGCTTTATCATGAAGCTTATCCACATGGTAGAGGATAAAACCCATGCAAGATCTACTGGTCCCTACTCGCTAGTCACCCAACAACCACTTGGTGGTAAAGCACAAATGGGAGGGCAACGTCTTGGGGAAATGGAAGTATGGGCGCTTGAATCCCATAGGGCCGCACACGTATTGCAGGAAATGTTAACCATTAAATCTGACGATGTTGTCGGTCGCGCAAAAGCTTTTGAATCTATCGTGAAAGGTATCGATATTCCCGAATCCAATGTTCCGGAATCATTCAGAGTCCTTGTCAAAGAGCTTCAAGCACTTGGTTTAAGCGTAAAGCCGACCGGAGCTGTCACAACTCGTGTTCAGCCTGTTGCCGTCGATGCACCACCTCAGGAAAATCAAAGCTCGGGAGAACAAAAAGCTCCGGAAATTGATGCAAAAGAGCTAGCAGCCGCTAGTGGTGAAGAATTGGTTCCAGAAGAGGAAGTTCAACCAACAGTAGAAACACCGGAAGACGAACAAGTGAAGGAGACCGTTTAACGGGGAGAATATATGGATAACAAATCATCTTTTACCAACATTGTCGATTTTTCTGGTCTTGAAGTACGGTTAGCCTCTCCGGAAGACGTAAAATTGTGGTCGTATGGAGAAGTCACTAAGCCGGAAACGATTAATTATCGTACCCTTAAGCCGGAAAAAGACGGACTTTTTGACGAACGCATTTTCGGTCCGACGAAAGACTGGGAATGTTACTGTGGAAAATATAAAAGAATCCGCTATAAGGGCATTATTTGTGATAAATGCGGTGTTGAAGTGACGCAAAGTAAGGTTCGTAGGGAACGGATGGGCCATATCACGCTTGCCGCACCAGTTGCGCATGTATGGTTTTTTAAAGGTGCACCGTCAAAGCTTTCCCTTCTTCTTGATATCAGCCCAAGAGCGTTGGAAAGCGTTATATATTTTGCGCAATATTTAGTCATTGATGTGGATGAAGAAAAAAAGAAGGCAATTCTAAATACAATATTAGAGACGGGAAAATCGCGTGAAGAGGAAGTTACGCAAAAATTTGTTCTTGAGCAGAAAAAGAAAAAAGAGCAATTTGAAAAAGATAAGGATGGAATCAAAGAAAAGATCAAGAATAAAGAATCACGGGATGTTGCCATTAACGAGCTGGAACTTAAACTCCGTCAGGAATTAACGGCTCTCGATGATCAACAAGCGAAAGAAATTGCCAAAACAAAAGAAATTGGAGACCAACTTATTGCTGTTGTAAAAAGCATCAAACCATTGTCAACAATTTCCGAAGATGAATATATCAAACTTCTTGAATATGATGCAGTGTCTTGTTTCCATGTTGGAATGGGAGCGGAATCTATGATGGAAGTTGTTAAAAAAGTTGATTTAGATAAAATGGCAATCGATTTGCATGAAGAAATCATCAATAGCACAGGCCAGCGCCACAT
>CAZERT010000027.1:7091-9628 GCA_964515515.1 uncultured Gammaproteobacteria bacterium | reverse complement strand
TCGGGAAGGGCTATATTCCTGCAGGGAGCCGTGAAGTTACCATTCAGACGTCGGCTGTGAAATCAACCAGCATATTCCTGATTACCTTTGAAGACGATTATGCGCCGGCAACGCGGTTTTTCATCAGCCGGAAAACGCCGGGCGAATCCTTTACCGTGGGGCTTGATGCCGATGTTGCCCGTGACACGCATTTCAGCTGGTGGATCGTTGATAACCAAAATGACAAAAATGCACCGCTCCAGTTTACGCCGTCCGTCATTACGCAATCGACCGGATCTGCTGTAGTGAATGTAACGCCGGTTCCATCCATCGTACCGACTTCAACGCCAACAATTAATAATCAGAGTGAAGAATCAAGTTCATCGGGAAGTTTACCGTAATACATACCGGAACTATGAAACCTGAAGTATTTATTTTATTACTGTCCAAACAAGCAATTCGTCATTCTGGCTGGTCCAGAATCCAACGAATTGCGTGGAATATTCTTGGAAATGCAGATACTATTACAATGATTCTGGATACGCCAATCTGAATTGACGCACCAGAATGACAAATATACATTTCGTGATTTAGATTGAAACAGTACGGATCAAAGCGCAGGTTCTTCTTGAACTTCACTCCCGGTCCGTGCAACAATGGAGGAAGCTATGGATTCAGCACTTGGGAAAAAACACATTACGGATTATCTGTTTGTTGCCATTGTGATTGTGCTTCTTGCCGGAATCGGTATCAGCATAAAGCTCTACATGGATTCCCAAGCACGATTGGCGGAGCTTCAGAAGCAGTCATCATCACCTGCACAAGCACTGGAGTTGGAGGCAAAAGATACAATCAATAAACTTGCCAAACACTTGGTATTACCGGCGGAGGAACCAAAAGTCCTTTCCATTGCCAATGTGGAAGTGCTCCGGAAAAATCAGCCGTTTTTTGATGTTGCGCAAAACGGTGACAAGCTGATTGTCTATGCCGATAAAATTATTCTGTACAATCCAAAACTGGATAAGGTGGTGGATATTGCCCGGATGAAGTTTCCTGTTGAAACACCTACCATTGCTCCAGTCCAACCGACGGAATCAGCATCGGTACCGACTCCCACTCCTACGTCTCGCGTTCGGCGTCCAACGGTTACGCCAAAATCATAAGTTTTTCCGTGCAAGAGGAACAAATGGTATACTAGGGCAAGTATGAGTGCTCCGGAATGTAATACAGCAAATGACATTGATGTGGCGTTTAAAAGGCAGATGAATAGACCTGCCATAATGATAGAGTGGCAGGGTAGTTTTCACCCAAAAGTCTCTTCTGCAGATGGGCAATTGATGCCTATCGATCAAAATTTTGGAAAACCAATAGTTTCTATTGGATTGGGAAGTGGTTTAGGGCTTCAGCATCAGGATCAAGTTCGTGAAGCAGGGATTCTTGGAGTGTCTCCGGAAAATCAGCTTCCTCCGGGGTATTCGTATGCCATTGAAACAAAAAAAGATGGATCGAAGTTTGTTAAAATTATGCTTCCTCGCGATTTTCGCTTGCAAAACTATGGCCAGATGTTTCATATCCTTTTTGGGGAACCGAAGCGGGGAGAGAAAAACTACGATATCCTGTGGAAGTGTATTGCGCTGTATGAGGAACATAATTTTGGGAAAACTGGCGCCGCAATGGAAACATATCCTGGTATTGATTCGTTCCAGATGCCGTTGGAGAAACTTACTGTACAGGGAAAGTCAGTGGATGGAGTGTGTGGTGTTCCTGTTGGTGATTTGCTTCAGGTTATCTATCAAAACGAAAGGAGAATTGGAAAATTATTGGATCCACCAATGGTAGTAACGACCGCAACAGCCCGCCCGACTGCAGTCGTGACTTCAACGAAAAAACCTGTTGAAGTGCAAAAAACACCAACAAAAGAACTCACAGTACAAAAGACGCAGATTTCACCAACAGTCAAGCCATCATTATCTTACAAAGATGTTGTAGAAACTCGTATTGCAGATGGAACCTATCCGGATCCCGATAATCCCACAAATCAACTCATTGCCACTACGTTGTTGTGTAGTGGTTTGCTTGTGGGGGTTCCGGCAGCAGGAGCGCTTCTTTCAGCCATTTTTCGAGGTGGTAAAAGATCTTAAGGGCATAGCTCACACATCGTTTTACACAAATTGCTTGTTCTGTTTGGTTTTTAGGGAAGTGAAGGTGTGTGCTATCAGAGGTTGATGATTTTTGATACCATAGGAACATTCAAAATACATACCCTCGTAAATTTATGAACCAATCACACATTCGCAACTTTGCAATTATTGCCGCGTCAAACGCGGCTTCGCCCACAGATATATTTCAAGTATTATCGAATTAACAACCTATGAACCAATCACATATCCGTAATTTTGCTATCATTGCCGCGTCAAACGCGGCTTCGCCCACAGATATATTTCAAGTATTATCGAATTAACAACCTATGAACCAATCACACATTCGCAACTTTGCAATTATTGCTCATATCGATCATGGGAAGTCAACGCTTGCAGATAGGCTGTTGGAGCTTACTC
>CAZERT010000027.1:2288-6991 GCA_964515515.1 uncultured Gammaproteobacteria bacterium | reverse complement strand
GCTCATATCGATCATGGGAAGTCAACGCTTGCAGATAGGCTGTTGGAGCTTACTCATACCGTCGGGAACCGTGATATGCAGGCACAGCTTCTTGATAGTAATCCCATTGAACGTGAACGGGGGATTACGATTAAACTTGCACCGGTTCGTATGCATTATGCGTATATCAATCCACAAACTGGTTCATCCGATCAATACATTCTTAATTTAATCGACACGCCGGGACATGTGGATTTTGGTTATGAAGTGAGCCGGTCTCTTGCAGCGTGTGAAGGTGCAGTGCTCCTTGTTGATGCAACACAGGGTGTGCAGGCTCAGACCCTTGCAAATCTTTCACAAGCACGTAAAAACAACCTAACGATCATTCCGGTTGTGAACAAAATCGATATGCCGATGGCACAAATTAAGGAAACCCGGGATCAGCTTCATATGCTGAATTTTGTCGATGAAGATATTTTGGAAATATCGGCAAAAACTGGTCAGAATATTGAAGATGTATTGCATGCGGTGATTAATCGTATTCCGGCACCCCGTGGACAGGAAACGGATACTCCGCGCGCACTGGTATTTTCTTCCCAATATGACACGCATAAAGGAGTTGTGATATTTGTTCGGGTAGTTGATGGTACGATACGGTTTGATCCAAATAGCACTATCAAATTTTTAGCATCCGGCGCGGAAGTTGCCCCAATTGAAGTTGGGTATTTTTCTCCAAAATACGAAAAATCCGGTATTCTTACCGCCGGGGAAGTTGGGTATATCGCAACAGGCTTAAAGGATGTGAAATTGGCAAATGTCGGAGATACGATTACTACAATCATTGAACCAAAAACTACATACGCTGATCCAACCGCAGCACATACGCATCAGGTTGTACAACCCCTTCCGGGGTACCGTGAGCCAAAACCTATGGTGTTTGTGGGGCTCTATCCGCTTGATAGCGGGGAATTTACCAAAAGCCGGGAAGCAATGGAAAAGCTCCGATTATCCGATAGCGCATTTACCTTCCGGCCGGTATCCTCTCTTGCGCTTGGAAACGGGTTTCATTGTGGATTTCTTGGATTGCTCCATGCGGAGGTTGTTCAGGAGCGTTTACGGCGTGAATTTGGCCTTTCCTTGTTAGCAACCGCACCGTCAGTTGAATATTTATTACGGCTTAAACCTGGGGTGAATCCGTCAAAAGCGGGACTTACGGCGCTTGATGAAGCGCTCCGTACGGACAAGAGTGTGTTTTATCGGATCCAATCCGCTGCGGAATTCCCCGATCCTACCGTTATCGATGCAATCCGAGAACCGATGATGAATGTATCGATCTATTCGCCCAGCCGTTTTGTGGGTGCTATTATGCAGCTTGCTCAGGAAAAACGGGGGGAATATGTGGATCTTACGTATCAAGCAGATACGGCGCAGTTTACCTATCTCTTACCGCTTTCAGAGATGATTGTTGATTTTTTTGACAGGCTTAAAAGCGTGACGGAAGGGTATGCTTCCCTTGATTATGAATTTTATGAATACCAGGATACAGAGGCGGTAAAGGTGGATATTTTGGTCAATCATGAAAAGGTCGATGCACTGGCATTTTTGGTAGTCAGGGTTGAAGCGCGGCGCCGGGGAAAAGATATTGTTGAAAAGCTTGCAGATGTATTACCCAGGCAGCAATTTTCCATTCCCGTTCAGGCGGCAATCGGTGGGGAAGTGATTGCCCGGGCAGATATTAAACCATTCCGTAAAGACGTGATCCAGAAGCTCTATGGGGGTGACAGAACAAGAAAGGATAAACTTCTTAATAAACAGAAAAAGGGGAAGGAAAAGATGAAGCTTATTGGACGGGTGGAAATTCCCCAGACTGCATTTTTTGATGTATTAAAACGTCGAACATGATACGCTGAGAGTATGACAGAAGTGAATATATCGGAACTTGAAAAACAAACCGTCGATAGTGCGCTTATTCCTCCTGGAGTATCGATTCGCATGGGAAAGAATACCGGTCCAGAGATTGAATTTTCTTCAGATTTTCATGCCGGCACATTGGCACAAGACGCACAGCAAGGTCAATATCGTGATGAAGTTCGCGCGTATCTGTTGAGAAATTATCCATCATTACAGGAAAGAGATGCTCACAGTGTCGATACGCTTATTGGAAGGTATGCATCACATTTAGCAAACCAATGGCATACTTTGCGTGAACTCGTGAATATTCAACGAGGATATGCTATGCGTTTCGATTATACGGCAGTTGATGCTATGAACAATCCAAAAACTCCACAAGAAGTTGCATTATCGTATGCTGGAGTGTATCAAACGATGAAATTTTCTTCATTTTTGGCGTTCGAATTAGCTCGACGGTATGCTCCTTCTCATCCAGCATATAGAAACCAATCGGCAGGGGAAGAGGGAACAATGACACCATCTTTGGAAAATTCAGGTACCCACAAGAGTGATCAAGAAAAAGTTGTGAAAACAAGAGATTCGGTGATAAACGCAAGCATCGTGGGTGATGTAGCAAAACGATTACAGACTTTTCAGGAAGATAGGTTGCTTGAATTATATTTTTCTTCCGAAAATCTTCCGGCAGAGACGTTATTACGGTCTTCGGTATAACTTTTTTCTTATTCTATCAATAAGAATCGAGAGTATAAGCAAACACAGACTATTGAGTGCCAGTATAACGGTGAAGGTTTGGGTTAATCCTGTAAGTATTGTCCAAAGAATCTCTGTTATTTTTCCTGTCAGAACAACCCGGATGCCAAGAATATACAGGGTAAGGAGCACAAGTATTGTTACGATGATAATTGGCAGTGACCCCTTCATGTCTTCCTTGGAAGAAAACATGGTGGTGGATACGGAAAATGATCCATACAGCAAAAGCAGAAGATAGAGCCACGTTGGCCAGGTGAAGATGGGATCAAGCGAGCCGGTGGAAAGCGCATCTCCGGCAATAGTTTTGAAAAAGTACGAGAGGATAAACAACGTTCCTGTGCCCCAAAATATTGGCGCAACACCAATGATGAAACGCCTCAATGGGTCGGTTTGTTGAATCGATACGCTTCCTGTTTGAAGTTCATTATCTGCCAGAGAATCTGGCGCAAGGGTAAGTTTTCCGGTTCGCACACCCATGATTTCTGCGGTAAACAGGTGTGCAAGTTCATGGACAATCGTTCCCGGGAAGAGGATAAGGGAAAGCACCGTCACGCCTATTTTTTTTGATTTTGTGGTAAAAATTGTAATACCAAAGATTGCCTCTGTCAGCTTTCGGGCAATGAAATACAGAAGGATTGATTCGATGCTGATGATTGCAACAAGACCAAGTACAGGCATAGGGTTAGTATAGGATGTTTAGTGGTGTTTTTCGATATATGCGTTTTCTTTCAGTGTAAAAATGTTTTATATTTCCTGATTGACATGATTAATTTCACGGGGTATGGTGGGGAAGTATGATCACCGATGCGGATATCACCAAGCTTAAACAGGTTTTTGCCACCAAAGACGATCTCAAACAGTTTGCCACCAAAGACGATCTCAAACAGTTTGCTACAAAAGACGATCTCAAACAGTTTGCCACCAAAGACGATCTTAAGCAGCTTCGGGAAGATATCATCCATGATGTGGCTGATATGCTGGATAATAAAATTGGACCAATTCTTAATAATCACGAAAGCCGCATCGATCGGTTGGAAAAATCTGTTGGCGGTTTCCCTCCAATCTCCAAATGAATAGAATATTTTTAAACTAAAATATATTAGGCGTAATTCAATTCATGTAATATATTTATTCTTTTATATATCCCATAACTCGCATGTTTTTTCTGAGGCTGCAAGGCCTGGCCTTGCAGCCTCACATTTTGAATTAGTTATATGGGCTACTGCAAATAGTCACTCATATCTCACTAAAGCGGGAAGTATCTAGATTCTGTTTAATGAATAATTACGAAGATACGAATTACGATGATACGAATAACGATTATTATTGCACAATGAATGTTCTTGTCACTTCTTTGGAAATATTGCCTGCTTCGTCCTTACCGGTTGCGGAAAATATATGTCGGCCTTTCACAAGACCACTTACACAGGGCTCATATTCAAATGCCCAGGTGCTCCATGGTTTAGTATCTATTCGGTAGCGGATCTGGACGCTGCTCCACCAGGAAAGGTCATCAACCACCCAGAGTGGAAAACAGACAGCCGGATCTGTCACAACGGAGCCCTCCATGGGGCCGCCGTTAATCGTGAGGACCGGTGCGGTTGTATCACCGGATGGGATTGGTGTTGGTGTTGTGTATGGCATATTAGTTGGTGTGGGAATGGTTGTTGGAATTTCAGGAGTACTCGTAGGCGCCAAAGAGCGGGTAGGTTGGAATCCTCCGGTTGCTCCTGTAGGGCCTTGGGAGAAGGATGTATATGGAGTAAAGGTCGGATTGGGAAGGATATAGCGAAGCGGTGTTGGAGTAGGGAGCGCTATATACGCGGCATAGGAAGCAAGCGCAGCTTCAAGCTCAATAGGGAAATACCCAGTCATGGTAGAAAGTTCTTCCGGGGGAAGTGGAAGTGCGTGTTCCTGCCACTGTGGTTTTGGACGTGGGGATTGTTTTGTAAAAAACGGTATACGGACACCAATGGTGTTCATTCCCAAGAAAAGCCCGGTAAACAGGCATATACAACCAATACAAATAGCAACAAACCGATTCATACCTGCACATTATATAC
>CAZERT010000027.1:0-2188 GCA_964515515.1 uncultured Gammaproteobacteria bacterium | reverse complement strand
ACGCTTCGTTTCCAAGATGGGGTGGTATGGGGGCGGGTCGTCATGGTAGAGGATGTGTGAAGGATGGTAAACAGCTGCCGTGCGGCTCCTACATATTCCCGTTGTTTGGAAAGCTGTGCCGGCAATGCCGCAAGTTCGGCATGGATGCCGTGTTTTGTAAACCACTGAGCAATAGCAGGGGAGCGCACCACCACGGTTTTTACCGATTTTCCGACAAGATAGGTACGGATAAACCGGTCGAGATTATTGCGGCGGGCAATCCACATACGGATATGAGCGGGTTCCCGTGCTGTCACCACATGCACGCGGATGGTTTTAAGAAATGATGTAATAAGGGCAGTTAATATAACCGATGTTGGCGTGTCTTCCGTAGTAAGTAGAAAATCAAATTTCCGAAGCGACAGATGAATACCAAGCGAGAGTGTTTCCTGGATATTGGGAAGCACTAATGAGCCGATTTTTATAGAAGGGAGGGAGTAAATGCGGATGCCGTGGGATACCTCCCGTTTCCATTGGCGAATGGAAGGATCCAACACAACTGTCATTACTTTTAAATGCGGTACGGCACGGTTTAACGTCGCGATAAATTTTCGCGTATCTCCCACAACAGCATCCCGGGTGTCAAAAAACCGGGGGATGATGGCAAGAAGATACACTGGGCTGGTTTTTGTCATACTCGCCTATGCTTTCCGGGCAGGAGAGGCAGCGAGACCAGTAGTATACCACCCAGAAGAAAACCAATCCACTCAAGGGTCTGTGGAAGGAAGAAAAACACGATGGAACGCTCTATTGTAGATGCCGACAATTCCCTTTTGTCCGTCCCAAACCCACTGGTATTTGGGCCCAGGAGGAATCCGTTTGCCCAATTATTCACCATCACATGGGCGCCAATTGCTTTTCCGAATATAAATGGAAACGCCCTACAAAGAACACCTGCCTTGCAGCCTGCCACATCATACGCTTTCCATCCAGGTTCATACGCCTGCCAATTTGTTAAAACAGTGCTTTTTCCTTGCAGCGAGGGAATTGGAAGCGGCCAGATAACCGGTTTGATGACAATGGAAACTAGGGTGTTATCACCCGTACTCCCTGCAATTGTGGGAGATTTCATATTCAGTGTCCAGCCGGTTGCAAAGTCTTCATATTTTGGGAGTAAAAATACATCGGTTTTTGTATAGTTTCCTGCAGATGCTCGTGTAAAGGTTTCGCACCGTTGGGATAAATCGTTTAATAAACATAGTTCCAGGGGAAATCCCGAGTGGTTGATGGAGGTAATTTCTACCACATACGCTTGGGAATGGGTAAGGGTTGGAAAGGGAAAAGAAATGGGATTTTTCCCCACAATACGATTCGGCAACAGTTCGATAAACGGTTCTGCAGGTGACGTAAATGACAGTTTTTCCAGCCGTTTAGACGCAACACCGGTTGTGGGGGGAATACTTTTTGATACATATGGCCCAAATGCTGCAAATGTGCTGTCATACGGAAGTCCGGTTTGATCAAATGCTGATACGGATGAAACGGACAGAGTGTCTTTGGAAGAAAATTCCAGTTGAGTATCCCAGATAACCAGTTCATCACCAAAAGATTTGGTTTGGACAAATCCTGCCCGATGCAGGAGCGACGGTAATTCCCATTCCAGCGTGACGTTTTTGTTTTCTCCCGGCGCGATCATGGATGCATCAAACAACACATATCGGACCGCGTATTTTTTTGCCACCAGCGCAATTGTTTGTGGAGACCTGCTGTATACGGCATAGGCCATTTCTCTGGCATATTGTTCGTTATACGGGTTCCACCGGTCATAATCACGGTCAAGGATGGGTTGCGGTATACCAAATTGTAAAAATCCTGCACCCTGGTACCCCCAGTCATAATAGGTCCAGTTCCAAAAACTATGGATCGGAAGAATTGCAACACGGTGGTTTATCGGTTGGGAAGAAAACCAGCGGAACATGTCAAAGTACCGGGTGGGGATGGTAATTTTCATTGCCGGATGAATGAGGTTTCCAGTAATCATGGGTGCGCCGTAGAAACACAGAAGTGTTGCCAGTTGGAAAGTTACGATCATCCTGACAAACGCATGGGGAAGAAATGAAATGAGGGTTCCAATTCCGATTCCGGCAAAGACTGAAAATGGAACCATATACACTATGGAAAATTTTGTAAACGGAAAGCGCAGTGCTTC
>CAZERT010000026.1:0-9679 GCA_964515515.1 uncultured Gammaproteobacteria bacterium | reverse complement strand
CCTTTATCTACAATCCAGCCCTTCCCTTCACCATGCCGGAATGGATGAAGGACCTCTACTACGAATGGCGGGAAGTGGCACCGTGAGAATTACCCTTCTGTTTCAAAACTTGGTAGAATAGAATACTACTATGCTCAATAGGTTTGCATATCAGCGATTTCGGTTACGGTCATCAAAGCGTATTTCAAGATTGAAACTTACTTCAATTCTTGTTTTTGGTGCCTTTTGCAGCCTTCTTGTCGGTATCTTATTTTTTGTGGTTTTGCTTGCCTGGTATGCAAAAGACCTTCCCCGACCCGATAAGATAAGTCGCTCTGAAGGACTTTCTACCGTCATTTTGGACCGGAATGGTGAAACAATTTACGATATTTTCCAAAACGAAAATCGCATTCCCGTTTCATTTTCCGATATTCCCCAAGCCCTGAAAAACGCAACAATTGCCGTTGAGGATAAGGAATTTTACAAACATAAAGGAATATCGACAGCAGGTATTGTTCGGGCATTTACTGTTATTTTATTCCGTGGGTCTATCCAAGGCGGATCAACACTCACCCAACAGCTTGTAAAAAATGTGCTGTTAACACAGGAGCAGACTATCCCTAGAAAACTTAAGGAAGCGATGCTTGCCATTCAAATTGAGCAAAAGTACAGTAAAGACGAAATACTCCAGATGTATTTAAATGAAACTCCCTATGGTGGAACGGCTGTTGGAGTAGAAGCTGCCTCGAAATATTATTTTAATAAACATACCAAGGATTTAACGGTTGCAGAGAGTGTTATTCTTGCGGGACTGCCTCAGGCGCCCTCGTTTTATTCCCCGTTCGGCAATGATCCGAAAGCATATGTTGCACGGGCAAAACATGTCCTTGAGCGGATGAAAGATGACGGCTATATCGATGAAGCGCAACGAAAAAAATTGGAAACACAGATTACAAACTACACATTTGAAGGGTCCGGTGAAGAAAGCTTAAAAGCTCCGCATTTTGTCGCGTATGTAAAGGAACAACTTATTGAAAAATTCGGCCAGAAAACCGTGGATGCCGGCGGACTTCGTGTGACGACAACACTTGATTTGCCGCTTCAGGAAAAAGTGCAGACAATCGTGAAGGAAGAAGTTGATGCAGTTGCCAAACTAAAGGTATCCAATGGTGCTGCAGTCGTGATTAATCCAAAAAACGGCGAAATACTGTCTATGGTGGGAAGCAAAGATTACCTGGCAAGTGAAAGCGGCGGATATAAATTTAACGTTGCTGTTCAAGCCCTTCGGCAACCGGGATCTGCCATTAAACCGATTTCCTACGCTGCTGCGTTGCTGAAAGGCTATACGGCATCTACCATGCTTATGGATGTGGAAACAAAATACCCATCCGGAGAATCAGGTAAGCCTGACTATAATCCGAAAAATTACGACCTGAAGTATCGAGGTCCGATGCAGATGCGCTATGCTCTTGGCAATTCCATCAACACCATTGCCGTAAAATTAACAGCGTTAACGGGAATTCGTGAGGTGCTTCAAACTGCCTATGATATGGGTCTGACTACTTTGGAGCCGACAAATGAGAATCTGAAAAAATTCGGTCTTTCCATTACGCTTGGCGGCGGCGAAGTACATTTGTTGGATCTTACCAGTGCATTTGGGGTATTTGCGGCAGGCGGAGCCAGAAGCGAGCCTTATTCAATCATGAAAGTTACGGACACAAAAGGGAAAGTACTCTATGACCATAAACAGGTTTCCCCACGCCGCGTACTCCCGGAGGGTGTTGCGTTCCTTATTTCCAGCATGCTTTCGGATAATGATGCACGAAAAGACGTATTTGGTGTCTCTTCAAAATTAGTTATCGCGGGTCATACAGTAGCTGTTAAAACAGGTACGACAGATGATAAGCGGGATAATTGGACTGTTGGATATACTCCATCGGTAGTTGTTGGTGTGTGGGTGGGAAATAATGATAACTCCCCCATGGACCCGCGTCTTGCTTCAGGTGTAACCGGCGCTGCACCAATTTGGAATCGAATTATGCGGGAGATCGTTTCCAAGACAAAGACGGATGAACCGTTTTTCAAACCGGATTCTATAGTAGAAATGGAAATAGATGGGTATGGAGGGGGAATCGCAAAAGACGGGTATGCAAAACGTAATGAGTTTTTTATAAAAGGGACTGAACCGACGGTTCAATCCCCTATCTATCAGAAAATTAAAATTTCCAAAAACGATAAAAATAAATTGGCAAACCCCGTGGAAGTTGCCAAAGGTGACTATGAGTCCGAAGAGTTTATTATCATTCGTGAATCCGATCCCATTTCAACGGATGGAAAAAACCGATGGCAGGAAGGAATCGATACATGGGTCGCATCACAGGCAGACCGGAAATTCCATCCGCCGGTTGACACGTATGAGGGTTCGGACAAAATTACCCTTTCCATTACCGATCCAAAAGATCGTGACAGGGTGAATGACAATAATGTTCGTGTAAGTGCGAAAGCCGCATCTTTTACGGATATCCGTCAAATACAGATTTTTGTCGACGGAGACAAAAAAAAAGAAACCTCGGGAAGCGAAATATCCGAAGTTGTTCAGATTCCCAATGGTATGCATACCATCCGTGTTGAGGCAAAAGATGCTCGGGACAACAGCACGAGTCGTGAAATAACAGTTGCCATTAACCAGGATTTTGTAACACCCACTCCCATATCAACACCGACAATGGTCATGAGTCCTACTCCCACGAAGTCAGAACCGAGCCCAACGCCATAATGGTATTACTTTGATTGAGAAAGGGTGCCTACAAGGGATCCGCCAAATGTTTCCTTCACCAGTTTTACGATGGTAAGCCGAAGCGGCGCAATATCGCTTGAAGACAGATTTTTTTTGTCGTTACGGTATTGGAACGCAAGAGTGTAGTTATTTTTGAAGATATCCTTCACGGTAATATCGGAAATATCTTTAGAGTATGCACGTATTGTATCGATCACTGTTCCGATTGGCGTTTTATCCGGAAGCGTAAACGTTAAATCTTCGATGATAGTCTGTGTTGTTGGAATAGGACTAAATGAATATGTGCAGTTTCCTTTTTCCAGGAGTATATGGGCATCAAGCTGTCCAATCCAGATATCGCAATCGGTGCAACCGGCAAATTGTGCAAGGGCATGTGATGGTTTTCCGATTTGTCCAAGTACCTGATCGTTGGTTTTAATGATTGCGTAGTGTCCGGCGTGAAATATGTTGGAATCACCAGTTCCTGCAGAGACAGTGAAGGGAATATGAAATGACTTCAGGATATATTCAATATCCCCGCGGAGCGCTTCATAGGAACTGCGGCTTACCGCAAAGGCAATCGTCATCCGTTCGGTTGCAGGATGTTGCTGTGTTTTGGTGTTGGTGTATACGTGTCCGCATTCAAACAATTTAATAGAATTTGAAGTTTTATGGATATTTTCGCCAATTGCACGGGTAATCATTGGAAGAAGCGAGGTACGCATATGGGTATATTCATCCGACAGCGGATTAACAAGAGTGACTGCCTGAGAAATGGGAATATCGGAGAAAAGAGACGCGTCTTTTGAAATAAGCGATGACGTATACAGTTCCGTATATCCCAAACGCACACAGAGGCTGCGAAGAACAGATTCCCGTTTGAGCGGTGAGTGTTCGTTCCCGGCTACTACGGCAGTCATGGGAAGGACAGGCGGAAGATTTGCATATCCGTATATGCGAAGTATTTCTTCCGCAATATCTTCTTTGATTTGGCAATCCCATTGCCTCCAAGATGGAACGGTACAGAGAAGCGCCGTATCGTTTGCTTCGACAGAAAATCCAAGCGACTGCAGGATGGAACAGGATGTTTCTTTCTTGAGTGTGATACCTGAAAAACGGTTGAGCCAGTCACAATCAACAGTGACTGTTTTGGGTTCATAGGGATGCGGATAGATATCCATGATGGATGATGTTACAGTGCCTCCTGCGCGTTCCAGGATGCGTTTCGTGCCTTCTATCAGAACAGGCATGACAAGATCAGCATCCAGGTGTTTTTCAAACAGTTGTGCGGCACGCGTGCGTTTTTGAAGGGTAAGGGATGTTGTGCGGATGTGTTTTGGTTCATACTGCTGCACGAAGAGAAGCACGTTTTTGGTTTTTTGGGTAACGCTTGAGTTTTGCCCTCCCATAATTCCGCAGAGGTCAATGAGTGCACCTGATCCGTCTTCGATGACGATATCACCGCCTGGCAGGATATGCGTTTGTCCATCAAGCGTGGTGATTGTTTCACCCTGTTTACTTTCCCGAACGATCATGGATTTTTTAGAAATGGCATCCAGGTCAAAGATATGGACTGGTTGTCCGTATTCGATCGTGAGTTCATTGGTGATATCAACGAGCGCGTTTATCCCTCGTTCTCCACAAAGTTCAAGGGTATCACACACGGTTTTTGGTGATTGTGTTACGCGTACATTGCCAATGGCGATGCAGGAAAACCGTGGGATAAGTGTTGGGTCTGTGATGGTTACGGAAGCGGGTGCTACGTTTGGTATTTCTCCAAGCAACTTGGGAGCATTTTCATACGGGGAATTGGTCAGTTCGGCATGAATACCGTTTTGGGTAAGGATGGCATACGCTTCACGCGCCACTCCCCACGCACTTGCACTATCTGCCCTGTTGGTGATGATTTCAATGTGATAGATCCAGTCATTGTGCACCTGTTCCAGCTTGTCTACCGTTGGGCCGCATAGGGAAAGCATATCCGCCAATATGTGTGGCGTTGTTTCTGTCTTGAGGAATTTTCTGATTGATGAATCGGTGAGTCGTATATCCATATTATGTTTGTGATAGAAATCGTACATCGGTTGTATACAATTGGCGCAGATTGTCTGTTACCGCGTGTTTCATCATAATAACCCGTTCAACGCCCCAACCAAAGGCAAATCCGCTGAATTTTTTGGAATCTATTCCGCCGTTTTTCAGGACTGTTGGGTGAACCATGCCCGCACCTCCAAGCTCCAACCATCCGCTTTTGCATACCTTACATTTTCCCTCGTGCACCTGCCCACTACCGTTACAGAGATGGCAGGAAATATCGACTTCAAAGGACGGTTCAGTAAACTGGAAATGATGCGGTCGGAGTCGGATTTTCCGCTCCGGTCCGAAGTATTGTTTGACAAAATAATCGCTTACGCCAATAAGATGTGTAATGGAAATATCTGAATCGATCAACAACCCTTCAAATTGATGAAACATCGGTGAATGAGTATTGGATGCCTGCCGGCGGTATGTTTTTCCGATATTGATCATTTTGATTGGAGGCGACTTTATATATTCCATTTCGCGAAGCTGGCCGTTGCTGGTATGTGCCGTAAGGACAACGGAATCGGATACGTAAAACGTTTCCTGATCGTCGCGTGCGGGATGATCTTTGGGAATATTGAGTCCTTCGGCATAATACCAATCCGTTTCGATTTCGGGATACCGTCGCCTCACAAATCCCAGATGGGAAAAGATGGACTCGATTTCATCTATTGCCTGTGTGATAAGGTGGCTGTGGCCTGTGATTGGTAAAGTTCCCGGGATGCTCCAGTCAAACCACTGGGTATCCTGTTGTCTTGTTGCGTTATGGTTTGTGATTGTTTCCAGTATACGTGTTTTTCCTTGGGTGATGAGCGCGCCGTACACTTTTTTATCTTCCGTTGACAGGTTAGTTATATGTGCGGACACTTGTGAAAAGGGCTTTTTTTTATCAAAGATAGTTCGTTCCAGAAGAGTGCCCGAAAGCGGTGACTGTGCTACTTCCGACAACGCCTGTTGTATGGCAATATCCAACTGTTTTTTGGCTTCATCAAGCTTCATATTTTTTTATCTTTATCTTATTGTACGGCTAACCGTTTCCTTCCCGCAAGAATACTATCGTATATCCCAAAAAAAATCCCACTTTCGCGGGATTTCCAGTGTTTTTTTATAAATGGTTCATTCCACCGTTTCCCGCTTGGACACTGCGGCAAAGACGGTAGCAAATACTTCCGGTTGTTCGGTAATCAAATACGATAGCATTTTGCGGTCAAGATCAATATGGTTGGTTTTGAGTGCTGCCATGAATGCGCTATAGGACATACCGCGTGTTTTAACAGCTGATCCGATGCGGGTAATCCAGAGATTTCGAAAATCTCGTTTTTTATTTTTTCTACCGGCAAATGCGTATTCGCCTGCATGCAGATATGCTTCCTTTGCCACCCGGATCAGACGGCGTTTCGTCATCCGATAGCCTTTGTTGGCTTGGAATATTTTTTTATGTTTCGCCCTGCTGGTAATACCGCGTTTGACTCTCATAGATTATGTCCGTATATACGATGAAATTTTTTTGGTATGAATATTTGTTTTGAGTGCTTTTGGTTTATCCTGCCGGCGTTGTCTGCTTTTTGATTTATTCCGACGGATATGCCGTGCGCCCTGCACACGATGCAGAAGTTTCCCTTTTTTGGTTAATTTAAAGCGTTTTGTGACGATTTTTTTTGTTTTAACCTTTGGCATAAGAATAGTATTATACCCTATCTCCCCCGGGGATGACAACAGTGCAACTTGTCTTATGATTGTGGAGAAGTTTTTTTGACGGGAACGATCGTTTGTGAGAGTATTTTTCCCTCAAAATGAGCTTCCCGTACTGTTTTTGATTCGGGAAGTAAAGCCATAAATTTTTTCAGTATTTCAAACCCGAATTCGCGCCTCATGAGCTCCCGTCCCCGGAACATAACATTGATTTTTACCTGATTCCCGTCGGTCAAAAAATCCGATGCCTGATTGGCACGTGTTTTGAGGTCATGGTCACCGATAAAAGGCCGCAGACGGATTTCCTTTACGCCGACATTTTTTTGGGATTTTTTGCTTTCCCGTTCTTTTTTGGCTTCCTGATATTTGAATTTTTTAAAATCAATGAGTTTGGCAACTGGAGGATTTGCGTTTCCCGCAATTTCCACGACATCAAGCCCGAATTCTTTTGCCTTTTGGAGTGCTTCGATCTTACTCACCACGCCGATTTGTTTCCCGTCTTCCGAGAGCAACCGAAGCTGCGGAGCCGTAATTTGGTAATTGATACGATATCGTTTGAATTGTGTATTCAAAGTTTCCCTAAGGTGATGAGCATACTGCCGCATGCACCGTTCCTATAACACCTATTTTCCAGACGTCGTTTCCTTGTTAGGATTATACCTAGAGTAGGCGCTCTTTGTAAAGGAGATCACTCCGGTAATGCTTTTGATGCAATTTCACCCTTTACCATGGAAAGAAATGCCGGAATGTCCATGGAGCCCATGTCCGTTCCGTTCCGTTTCCTGACTGATACGGTTTTTGCTGCAACTTCCTTGTCGCCGATAATAAGCATATACGATGCCTTTTCTATCTGCGCGTCACGAATTTTTGCTGAAAGTTTTTCGTTTCTTATATCAACTTCACCCCGTAGCGACGCATCGATACAGTTTTCCAGCACTATCTTGGCATATTGTTCGTGTCTCTCCCCAATCGGCAGAATTTTTGCCTGTATGGGGGAAAGCCACGTCGGGAAATTCCCGGCAAATTTTTCCAGAAGAAATGCCATCGTCCGTTCAAATGCACCGATGGATGAACGGTGAACAACGATGGGCCGTTTTTCCTTTCCGTCGGAATCCGTATATGTCATGGAAAAACGCGTGGGCATAACAAAGTCATATTGCACGGTAAACGCCGTTTCTTCCTTCCCCATGACGTTTTTCACTTGGATATCGATTTTCGGTCCGTAAAATGCCGCTTCGTTTGGCGCTTCATAATAAGGTACATCAGAGGCCTTGAGGACATTTCGCAAAATTTCTTCCGCTTCATCCCAGGCGGCATCATCCTTAAAATATTTTTTGGTATCGCTTCGGTCGCCAAGGGAGAGCCGGTATTGGTAATCTTTCCCCTTCTCCATACCAAAAATATGGTTCACGTAGGAGATAAGGTCAAGGACCCCCGTTATTTCCTCCGTCGCCTGTTCTTTGGTGGCAACGATATGCGCATCAGCTAAGCAGAACATCCTGACGCGCATAAGGCCGGTGAGTTCCCCGCTTTTTTCATAGCGGAACAAATCCGCACACTCGGCAATCCGCATCGGGAGTTCACGGTAGGACCGTGGTTGGGATTGATATAGCATAAAATGATGCGGACATGTCATGGGACGCAGGATTAACTCATCCTCTTCCACCGTCATGGCAGGATACATTGTATCTTTATAGTAGGGATAATGACCGCTGGTTTTATACAGATCCGTTTTGGCAAGCGGGGGGGTCAGGACGTGTTGGTATCCGCGTTTAATTTCCTCATCGATGATAAACCGCTCCAGTTCGCGCCTGATTGCAGCTCCTTTTGGCGTAAGAAGCGGTAAACCCTTTCCAACCAAATCGGAAAAGACAAATAATCCAAGTTTTTTACCAATCACTCTATGGTCGCGTTCTTTTGCAATTTCAAGACGTGCAAGGTAGTCATCAAGATCCGTCTTTGCATCAAATGTCGTGGCATAGATGCGCGTGAGCATCGGATTTTTCTCCGATCCTTTCCAGTATGCGCCGGCAATGGATAACAGTGTAAACTCCCCGATTTCTCCGGAGGACTTCACATGGGGACCTTTACAGACGTCCCGGAATGACCCCATTTCATAGACTGAAACTGATTCACCCTTTTGTGCAAGCTCTTCAATAGTTTCTTGTTTAAAGGGTTGTTGTTCCTTTTGTGCACGGCTGAGTTCTTCCTTGGTGTCTACCTGAGTGCGGACAAAGGATAATTTTTTTTCCTTTATTTCGTGCATTTTTGCTTCGATTGCGGCAAAATCATTTTCCGATACTTTTACCGGAAGCTGGAAATCGTAATAGAATCCATCTTCCGTTGTTGGTCCGTATCCAAGCTTTGTTTGGGGATAGAGCTCCATGACTGCAGCAGCCATAACATGGGCTGCGCTGTGGCGCATGGTATCAAGTTTAGAATAGTTTTCGTGTCCGCTTTTATAGACATCCGTCCGTTTTTGCCTCATAGGATTTCCTCCACAAAAAAACCGCCTTCCATACAATCTTCCGTGCGGAAGAGGTTCCAATTGTATGAATGCGGTACTTAATTTTGGACTTTTACGCTATCCGGGCGGTTATTCTTTGAGGTTGGTGAGGTCTCATGCAAGCGAATGACACTTGTTATTGTACCGTGTTGACTGTGTTTGTCAAACACCGTTTTTTGGGATTTGAAAAACGTAGACATGAAGCGTTTCGTTTTTTGCAACACAGGGAAGATTTGGAAATACAAAACTATTAGAAACAATTCTTGCTCCGGGTTTGCATTCGGTACGGAGTTTTTGTTCCAATCGTTTCATCTTCCATGGGAGAAGGTAGACGCAGACAACATCGGCATGTGTGACATCCGTATTCCAGAAATTACCATGGATAAATCGTACAGTTCCCGGGTAGCGGAAAAAGGAGGATACGATTCGGGACCACCAGACAAGGTACGGATTGATTTCTACTCCCACTGCGTGGGCTCCTTTTGATGCTGCAAGCCGGACAAGACGTCCGTCACCAGAACCTAGATCGATAAGCTTCTCTCCTATTTTGCATCCAGAAAGGGCAATCATGCTGCTTGTTGTTTTTGGTGTTGAGGGAACAAACGGGGCTCCCGTAACGAATGCAAGACATAGATACACAAAAA
>CAZERT010000025.1:2950-10301 GCA_964515515.1 uncultured Gammaproteobacteria bacterium | reverse complement strand
TAACGACAGTGGAGGGTATACTGATAAAGATTCCGAATCCAAAAGATGATTATACGCACACGTTAAAGACAGCGGATACGTTGGTACGAGTTGCTTCCTATACGGTTTCTTTGGATGACTACAATAATAAGAATGTTGTGATAACCGGCCAGTATTCCGGCACCACTCTCTTTGCGGATTCCATTTCGGAAAAGTAATAATTATTCAAAGTCCATTGCTGGAAAATTCATGGCAGCATGATATAATTCTTTCGTTCATTGAAAATTTAACATTCCCCTGTAGCTCAATGGTAGAGCGGCATCCTGTCAATTGGCAGCACCACCCAGCAATGGATGGAGGCAAATCAGGCTAATTCGGGGAACTCCTAACGATAATGAAGAATCTTTGATTTTGAATTTATCGAAGGACAATCCCGAGCTAAATCGCTTTGACACTTAGGAGTAATCCTGATCTTGTCGAAGGAAAATGTGTAGAGACTATATACCTGACCCCACCTTTCGTGAAAGGCGGGGATGAGATAGTCCAGTCCTTTTGGTAACAAGAGGGGTTCTGTAAGATGAAGGTTCGTGGTCCGAGTCCACGCGGGGGAGCTTTTTAGTCTTAATTGCACATTTATTTATCAGGTGTAAAATTTAAGCATGAAGTTAAAGGGATTAAATACTCTTCTTGTAGTAGTAGGAATTGTTTTAACACTAATGGTTCTTGTCCCTGTGGTAGGTGTAACTCTTTTAAAAGTTAACAAGGAATGGACTTTTAATAAACTATCTCAACAAGCATCTCTTTTACCCAAATATCCTGAAGCAAAAGAAACCATTTCTACGACCAGAACCCCCTTATTTAAATTAATTGATGATGCCTATCAAACTGATGCTGTAAAACTTACTTATTCATTTGAAGATAATAATAAACCGTTAGATACAGAACAAATTATTTCTTTTTACAGACATTATCTTTTAAGTAACGGCTGGGAGGAAATTGGTGGAGACAACACACAATTTAATTTTAGGGGACATGGGGTAAGGCTTCATATATGGATCAATCTGTACCCTCGGACTTGGTTGGTGGAATTTTTATCTAAATAAAAGTTCTTTACAGAGTTTACCTTGGGAAGTCAATAAAAATGGAGCCGAAATGGCTCTATTTTTTTTCTATTTTCCGTAAGGATGAGGACCGACGGTCCGTAATCCAGCAGTAGACGATACAACGTGAGTCGTACTGCTGGTGAGTGGTACGCCAACTGGGTATCAATTCCACGCGGGGGAGCAAAAACGGAATTTGTTATAATTACCTCATGATCGTTACAAAAACCTCACCCTTTACTCACGATGAAATCATTTCGCTTCGCGAACAGTTTGATAGTTATATAAAGACGGTTATCGATGTAGAGAAAAAAATTTGTTCCGCCGGGTGTGATCGGCATTTTGAATCAGAAAAATTGTTATTGGATCAGGGATCCAAACAAGACAATCTTTGGGGTGGTGGAATAGATTTAGATACAAAAACAATCGATGAAAACTCTTTTATTAATATCCGTCCGGCTCAAAATAATACCAGTAACGAAATTCAGGATAAGGGCATTCGTGATATCTTTGAAAACCTGATGAAATTTTTCTTCCAGAATATTTATGGACAATAAACAGCTTCTTAGTGCCCTTGCGATGGATTTAAAACGCGTTGCGATAGGGCTGTATAGAAAATCAGATGCAACAGCTGCGAGATTTATGATTGAAGCCATGAAACGGAAACAGGAAATTGATACGCAAACACTTTTACCGTATATGCAACAGATACTTACGAAAGTAAACGATGATATTAGTGCTGAAGATGCACTTATGTATAGCACACGGATTCAGAATTATGTTATGTCTACATAATACGCCCTAACATCGTTCATTCCGCGAAGTGACAAAAAAGAAGGACCGATAAGGTCTTTTTTTGTTATTTTTCTGGATAGGACACAAACCCATCGTATACTTTATAGTCAAAAGGTTGAAGAGAAAATTTACGACATGGATGCTCCAATACATAGAACATATAAATGCCTCAATTACATATTATCCGGATGAAAGGTTGGACTTTTGGTACACTAAGCTCATGAGAAGCGCAACTGTATACATTATTTGTGGGTTTATTGGTTCCGGAAAAACAACATTTGCCAAACGGTTAGAAAAAGAGACAGGGGCTGTTCGCATCACAAAAGATGAGTGGCTAAGTAGCCTTGTCGGTCAAGATCCATCAATACCGAAATTTGAAGAATATGACCGGAAAATTTGCGAGATTTCAAGAAACATAGCGTTTCAGTTTGCCAAAAATGGCGTTGACGTAATTATTGATGAAGGATTTTGGGCAAAATCCGAACGAGACGAAATGAAATGGAAAATACAATCATTGGGCGCGAAGGCAGTTCTTTATTACATTGACACCCCAACAGACACAATGAGGGAAAGAACCTTAACGAGAAACAACAGTGATTTACAGGATTTCTTTCATATAAGTGGCGGGATGTTTGATGCGTATCTAAAACATTGGGAGTCGCCAAGTAAGGAAGAGGGCTTTACAACAATAAAAGCTGCATCATAATTTAATACCGTACTTTTTAGCTTTGAGTCTGATAATCCGTAGGAATTATTTTCTTCGTAAAAGCAAGGAAATTCCTAAAGATAATAATGATGAGACCCCTGCTGCTGTAGCAATAGTAACTGTTTGATTACATGAACAGGAATTTACGATAGTCGGAACCTGTTTTGGCTGGACTGTTGGAGAGCTGGGTATCGCAGCGATAGTTGGTGTAACAGTCGGAACAGGTGTGTTTTTAAGTGAAGCTGTATCTGTTGCGTAGAGTCTTACTGTTCCTGTTCCACCCGGTTTCAGACACTGTCGGCTGTTGGGAATTTCTGTAGTATAGGATCCGGCAGGAAACAGTGTATTGATTGTATAATCGGCATTACACCAGGTCGTCTGATACGGATCACAACCGCCGCGTTTGGCTTCAAAAGACGCGAATTTCTCACCGCCCTTAAAGACGGTGACGGGGAGACTGGTCTCACCGGCATCCCATTTGTACCAGATTTGGAAATTCGATACCGATACATTTTTTGATAATTCCCATGAGGATTTATTTGTAAATTGGCACCCACCTAAATAGTTATCGGTAGAATCAAAGACCAGCGTATCGGCTGCTAATACGCTTCCAGCAACAAATAGGAATGTTAATGCCGCAAGGATATATGATAACGTTTTCATGGGTACCCCCTTTTTGGCAGAATCTAGTAAGAGATTATATAGTTTTGACTGCAAATTTCAACAGGATACGGATTTAATTACACGTTTGTCTATAAACACAAGGAAATCTATTGGTGTAAAACCTTTAGAAATCAGGAGGCAATTACCGTTGTATCAGCTAGCACACACCGCTAATGTATGTTTCATGTATTTGATACAATTTGCATGTGTACGAAATAAAAACAATCCTCGGATATTTGGCAACAATTTTGGTTTTTTTGGGATATATTCCATATCTTCGGGATATCGTCAAAGGAAAAACAAAACCACACATCTATAGTTGGTTTTTATGGTGTTTTGTGACCCTGATTGCATTTGCACTTCAATATACGGCAGGTGCCGGATCAGGTTCATTTGTCACCTTGGCTGCAGCGCTTATGTGCATCGCAGTAATTACCATGGGATTTGTGCATAAAAGTACGATAAAAATCGTCTTTATTGATTCGGTGTTTTTGGTATTGGCTCTGGGGGCAGTTGGACTTTGGTTGATTGCAAAACAACCCATACTTTCAACAATACTCGTTACGTTAATTGATGTATTTGGATTTTTACCGACAATCAGAAAATCATGGAATAAGCCGTTTACCGAAACACTATCATTTTATTTTCTTAATACTCTTAGATTTTTATTGGCGATATTTTCACTCCAGCAGTATTCCGTTGTCACCGCATTGTATCCAATATCCTGGATGCTTATAAATTTTGTATTTGCATGGATGCTCATAGTGAGACGGAAAGCGGTGAAAGCAGGGTAAAGAATAGATCTATTAGTACTCGTTGATTTAATATAGTATCTCCATATATTTGTTGTGTTAAAATTTGTTCATGAATATTGATATTCAAAATGTAATTATCCCGGTAGGCAATGAAAAATTATCCGGTTTATTGTATGTTCCTAAATTATTAACACGTAAAATTCCATCAGTGGTAATACTTCATGGAAGGGGGAGCAGTAAAAAAAGGTATGACGATAGGGCCATGGTGATCGCGGATAAAGGTATTTTGACTTTGACCTTTGATTTTCGGGGTTGTGGAGAGAGTGATGGTAGATTCATTGACCAGACCATAAAAATGGGATTTGAAGATACATTAGCCGGGTATGATTATTTAGTTAGTCAACCATCTTGCGATACCAAGAGAATCGGAGTGTTAGG
Organism: uncultured Gammaproteobacteria bacterium; assembly: GCA_964515515.1. GTDB lineage: Bacteria > Patescibacteriota > Microgenomatia > UBA10105 > UBA927 > CAZERT01. Next base: position 5,865 of record CAZERT010000025.1, on the reverse strand, counting down.
CGGAAGTTTTGGCGGGTATCAGGCAGCATTGCTTGCGCAACATAGGCCCGTCAAATCCTTAATCTTGGTAGCTCCTGCGATTTATCAGGATGAATGGTGGAATATCGTGCCGGAGACAATGGATCCGGAAAGAAAAGCATTATATCGACAGCAGGCTGATATCAGTGAAACAAAAGCAATGAAAGCCATTAAAAAATATAGTGGGAAACTGCTCGTAGTTGAACACGAAAAAGATGAGTTGATACCAAAAAGTATTACCCAAAGTTATTTTGATACTGCGACCAAAACAGCCAAGAGAGACAAGCAAGTGATTCCAAGTGCACCACATGCACTTCATGATCAAGTTTTTCTTCAACAATCGTGTGATATCGTGTCAGAATGGTTTGCTTACACACTTTAAACTATCATCAATTCATACGTGAATTGAAATCGATAGTGCTATAAACTAAATTTTCTCAAATCCTATTCATCAAACGGAGCAAAAAGGTATGTGGATAGGGAATGAATCACCTCTAGGTTGGATATCCGTGGTGTGTATTGTTACAAGATAATTTGATTTATAATCAATCAATATGGGATACATGGTTGAATTAAATACATTGCTTGGGGCACCAAAAGGATTTGACACTTCTTCATTTGTTGTTGGGAAACGATATACGATCCTTAAAGATCGTGAGCGGGCATTTCCACTTCATATCGCCATGCTCATTGTTGATGGAGATTGGAATTTTTATGGGTACTGTATGGCACATTCGGCATTAGTAAAAGGCCAAAAAACGGAAATTGAATTTGAAGTGCTGACGCTCTTTTCACCCGATGAACAAAAACTCTATAAGGAAAAATTTCTTGCTGCTGCAAAAATAACCGGTGAGGTTAAGTGATTGGTATTATAATACATACATGACGAAAAATCCGTTCATAAATGCGGCAACTGCAACTTCATATATCATCCTTGTTGCACTGTTTATGTTCTATGGAAGCAAACTGCTTGGCCCCAAAGATACGATCCTTGCGCCAATTGCCATGATTTCGCTGTTTACGCTATCTGCGGCCATGATGGGATATTTATTTATGTACCAACCCCTGCAACTTCTTTTGGATGGCCACAAGAAACAGGGTGTGAACCTTTTCTTACAGACTGTTGCTGTTTTTGCCGGAATTACGGTTGTTATTTTTTTGCTTCTATTTTTGGGAGTGTTTGCTTAAGAGTGGAATCAATTTGATTGCTTCAATTTCCGGTTTAAATTTAAGTTAGCACGGTCAATCAGTGTGCTATTTATGCGTGTTGTGATATATTTACAAAGAAAAGTCTTCTTGCCCAAAAAATATTGATTATGTCTGCAGAGCGGCCAGTGGGTATCGTAACGGATTCAACATCAAACCTTCAGGAGTTTGGACCGCAATTTTATCCCGAAATTAGGATAGTTCAGGCAAGAATTTCTATGGGAGAACAGGATACGATGGATGATCCGGGAAGTATTACAACGCAGGATGTTTTAGCATGGATGGTGAAAAATCAAGCCGTACCGACAACCGGCGCACCCGCATATAGCGAATTTATAAAAGCTTATGAATCTTTTGCTCCTGATCAGCAAATTTTATCCGTGCATGTTTCCGGTGAATTGAGTCAGTTTATGAATCAAGCGTTAAAGGCAAAAAATGAACTTGGGCAGGGTGGAGATAGGATTGAGGTATTTGATTCAAGACAGATATCATTGGCTTTGGGATATATGGTTTTGGAGGCGCAAAGGTTGAGCACAAGTGGAATGCCTATGGAAGAGTTACTGGGTAACCTTCGTCAAGCTCAAGACAGAATCCATTTGATCGCCGCATTTAAAACGCTAAAAAATGCACGATTGAGTGGACGGGTGAGCCATTTGAAACAGGTAATGGGAGATGCATTGGGATTAAAAGCAATTCTTACAGTACGTGACGGAAAGATACAACAAGAAGGCATTGAAATGGCTTGGGGAAAAGCAAAAAACCGTTTATTGCAAATAGTGGAAAGCGCAGGCCCACTGCAGCGACTCGGTGTTGTTCATGCCGGAGCAGAAGAAAGAGAAATTTTTGATATGGTGTCCCGGCTTCAGGGAAATTTTTATGGGGATATTGATATTGGAAATCTCGGACCGGCACTTGCGACACATGCTGGAATGGGTGCAATAGTCATAAGTTACATGACGGAAAAACCAGAAGTTGTAACTTCATATCCGGGCAAACCGACAAGGTGACTCCCATTCAATTATACGGGCAGCCTGACTTGGGGGTCCTTTCTTTTTTTCACCGGTTTTTGGGAGCGGGTGGGATGTTGAAAGGATTCGGAAAGCGCAAATTCCAAAAGATCGGTTCGCAGGATTACAAAAACTCCACTTCCGCCGGCGGAAATTTTCCTGGCTTTTATTTTATTTTTCAGGATCCAGGTCCGGATGGTACCCGGTGTCTTGTGGAGCATGTGGGCAGCTTCATCAACCGTAAGGATTTCCATTTACCCTGATACTATGTGTTTCTTCGGTGAAACGCAAGAATTTTCCGGAGGCATATATCTTTTTTGTTTTTATTGTTCCGTTTTATTACTATATATCTATGAATATACAAACTTCGTTATTAAAACCGTTCATCGTAATATCGTATTTTCTTATGATCTGGGTGAATGCGATGGCTAACATCCTTCCGATCAATAACGTTACGACCGGTGGCGTTTCCGATTCTTTCCCAAATCTCTTTGCGCCTGCAGGCGTAACATTTTCGATTTGGGGACTCATTTATCTTCTTCTTGGGGCATATTCGGTGTATCAATTCACATCCAAAAAAATTAATAACAAAGTATCAGTTCCGGTAAACACGCTGTTTATTGTCAGCTCTTTGGTTAATAGCACCTGGATATTTGCCTGGCATTACCGGATTATGTGGCTCAC
>CAZERT010000025.1:0-2850 GCA_964515515.1 uncultured Gammaproteobacteria bacterium | reverse complement strand
ATACTTGACATAATGTAAAGTATACATTACATTTGTATGAGTATGAACAGAAAACGATACACACAATTTCGGGTTGTAGTAGCATTTTTTATTGGCCTGATTGTCTCTGTGGCTGTTGTTCGCGATTGGTATCTGTTGGCAGTTGCCGCAGTTACAACAGGGATGATATTTCTTGCTCTTGTTCGATCACGGGTAAAGATCAGGACTGATGAACGGGAACGTACTATTCAGGAAAAAGCTGCGCGAATAACCTATATGGTCGTCGTACCGTCGTTTGCAATCGTGGCACTTCTTTTGTTACTTCCGTCAAAGGGTGGGCTTGCAGTATTTAGTCGGGGGGAGTGGGTATTTATCGAATCGATCGGAATGATTTTTGCCTACATAAGTTTACTTCTTATCATGGTGTACGCGATTTCCTATCACTTGTTCAACACCAAATATGGAGGCAGCGGTGATGACGAATAATATACGAATGTACCGGGCTAAATTTTCTCTCACCCAGGAACAGCTTGCCGATACAATCGGCGTAAGCAGGCAAACCGTGTTTGCAATTGAAAACAATAAATACCTTCCATCACTAGGATTGGCATTTCGGATTGCCCGTTTATTTCATGTTTCAATAGAAGAGGTGTTTCAGTATTCCCAAAAGGAGGATGATGTATGAGAAACAAATCTCTCGTATCTTTAATACTTTATGTTTGTGCGATTGGCGCAAGTGTTGTTGTGTTATTGTTTTTAGTTGCATGTGTGTGGATCGGCTACGAGGCAAAAAGTCTTTGTTTACATGCTGTTCGTCAATATGGTGGAACATGTGTTGATGCTTTAATGATTCAACTTGATGATACAAATCAAAGTTTTCGGGCGAAAAACTCTGCCATTTGGGCTCTTGGTCAGTTTGGAGACAGAAAAGCGCTTCCGGTATTAAAAAAATATTATACGGGGGTGATTCCCGATCGGGAACCGCTTGATACGGTGGTTAGCCAGTATGAACTTCGAAAAGCAATCCGATTGGTGGAAGGTGGTACAAATATTACCAGCTGGTTATGGCGGGGAGAGATTGGAAAAACACTTGGTAAATAAAATCCCCATGAAAGAACAATAGAGATCAGCGATAACATCGGCTGTAACATTTCTTGTTGTGTTTGCCGTCCCTGCTGGATCCACGGGTTTTGCCTGGCTTGCCGTTTTCATGTTATTGGGAGTCTCTTTGTATAAGTATTTCCAGTCCAAAAGGTAAGGAGACGGGCACAGATGAAATATGGGAATTTGCTTCTATTGGATGCTTCAGGCGACTACTTGTGTCTTTCGTGTATACTTCAAAGGTAATTTTTCAGTCAAATGATGTGTATGATCAATAGAAAAAAATTTTGGTGGGGCAAATATTTATATATATGCATTGTCTGGTTCATGGTTGTAGGTATTGGAATTTTTATCCAAAAACCTTCTCCTTCCGTTTCACCCATACCAATGCCTCTTGAACGTGGGGAAGTCTCAGGTGCTTCAGGAACTGCGGATATTCAATCACCTCAATTACCAACACCTTCATATACCGGTTCTTCGCTTCAGTACGTGGTGGACCAAGCATTATCCGGAAGCCATGGTACATACGCCGTTGTGGTAAAAAATATCAAAACAAACGAATCGTACGCACAAAATGAACATATGGTATTTCCATCGGGAAGTTTGTATAAACTTTGGGTCATGGTAACGGTGTATCAGCACATTCAGGAAGCGCTGTTATTCCAAGATCAAACACTAAGTCGGGATGTTAAAACATTAAATGAAAAATTTAATATTGATCCCGAAACGGCAGAACTGACTGAAGGCACCGTTACGTTTACCGTACGTGAAGCGCTTCATCAAATGATTACCATTTCCCATAACTATGCCGCAATGCTTTTAACAGAAAAAGTCAGGCTTTCTTCCGTAGCCAATTTTTTAAAGGATTATGGATTTCATGAATCCAAAGTTGGGGTTAGTGGTGAATTACCAACGACAACGGTATCAGATATCGCTTTGTTTTTTGAAAATCTTTATACGGGAAAATTTGTAAATGAAAAGTATACGAACGAAATGATCAACCTATTGAAGAATCAACAACTTAATAATGGTATTCCGAAATATCTACCGGATCCATCACGAATAGCAAATAAAACAGGGGAAATCGATTATTATAAACACGATGGCGGCATTATATTTACTGACACAGGGGATTATATCCTTGTGGTTATGTCCAAAAGCGATAGTCCGATAGGTGCACAGGAACGAATTGCGATGATTTCCAAAGCGGTGCACGAGTATTTCACAAAACAAGAGATAAATTAATGTTTTTGGAGATTGAATTACAGGGTATGGATATCAGTGATTTATTGTGGACAACAGTAGCGGAGAGTATGATGGGCATATAGTGGAGCCAGTCACCATAAAGGAGGCATATGAAACCAGCACAGAAGAAACTGGGATTTTCAACCATTTTCCTTATTTTTCTTATTTTTTTCTTTCTGTTAGGATTGGGATTTGCAGGTGATTATTTCTATATCGAATATACAAAATCCCAAAATGTGTATCCCACTCCAACACCTATTCCAGGACTGACTCTTACTCCTGTTTCCGCATCGGGGTCGTTTCAGAAAGACAAATATAGCGTATCCATCACAATGAATTTTCCGGAAGAAGGTGGCGGGGTAACAGGTTCTTTTTCCGGGGATTGCAGCGGAAATATCCAAGGGGTCTACGAAGGGAAAGAAACAGGAAAGATTATGGGAAAAGCTGTCGGCAGCTGTGATCCGTTCTTTGTTCCTGTTCCTGCATCGGCAGAATTTGAAGGAATGGTGAACTCTGGTACAAAAA
>CAZERT010000024.1:0-10781 GCA_964515515.1 uncultured Gammaproteobacteria bacterium | reverse complement strand
CAAAGCCGTATGCACCGACTTCGGCTGTTGTCCTAGTGAGCGCAAGAATTACACTATCAATTCGAAAGTACGCAACATTAAACAGAAGCGTGATACCAACGGGAAGAGACAATAAAAATAATTTCCTGATGATTTCTTTGTCATAAAGAAAAGAAAACCGTATACGCGTTTTTGCCAAATACAAAGAAACGCCTGAAGTCGCAGCAATTCCGGTTATCATAACCAAAAGGGAATAGATCACATTTTGTGATGTAATAAATATTTTGGAAATGGCATACAGTCCCAGAAGAGATACGACACTTCCCACAACGGATGCCAATGTGGAATAGTCATACCGAAGCCTTTTTTGAAAAAGTGCGTTTGCTGAGGCAGTCATGGATTGAAATACAATTGTGACACTATAGAGTATGATTCCTGTTTTTATAAACCATGGGTATCCGTTCGTACCGGAAGAGGGGAGAAGGAGAGAAACGATCATGGCCACTGCGATCAATGCGACAGACATGAGAAGACGCAATACGAGAAGACTTCCAAATGAACTATTTGTTTCGGAGGTATCGGTTTTTACGTATAACGCGTTTAGGCCAAAATCAGAAAGCAGCCAAAAAAAGGCAACGAATGTTGTAATCTTTGTATAATCGCCATACCCGGTGAGTCCCAGATGAGATGCAAGAAGAATACTAATACCAAATGAAACAAGCCCTGTTATTGCTTTTCCAAGAAGTTGATAGCCGGTATTAAGAAACACTGCTCGTTTTCGGGACATTTGCCCCATTGTATCAAAAATTTCCTTTCTTCATGAATATTTTTGTATAGAGTGAGTATTTTACTTGCGTTATACATTTCCAACAATCTGTCTAAACACACCATGCATTACTGTGCCCCATCTGGAACTTGAAGGAATAGTTTGTTGGATCTCTTGGTAGAAAAAACAGCACAAACGATTTTGGGTTCGTCACTCTGAACTGACTCACCAGAATGACGATTGTAATTTTTTAATACGTAAATTATCCAAATAAGAAGCACTATTTGTTCACTGTCTTAATTTGTGAAATTTGTGGTGGATGTTATTCCTGCGGAGCGATTTGTTCCTGTTGTGATCCACCCTGAGGGAGATCGGATTTAGGAGAGACAACAAGATGACGATCACGTCCTTCACCGTATGACTCTGTTATCACGCGATCATCTCCTGAGAGCGTTAAATGAATAACCCGACGTTCTGACGGGGAAAGATTTGGAATCTCAACAGGTCGCCCCGTTGAAAGTGCTCGTTCTGCAGCGCGCTGGGCCATGTACATGAGCGATTCTTCTCGTTTTTCCCGATAATCGCCAACATTGACATACACACGTTCCCACTTCCCGAGGCGTTTTGCGGCCATCAAACCAAGAATAATCTGAATACTTTCCAGAGTTCTGCCATGAAAACCAATAAGTAACCCCGTTTCATCTGTATCGATGTGAACACGAAATGCTCCGGACTCATCAATATCGACAGTTACATGACCTTCGATGCCGACGGTTTTTAAAAATTCTTCTACCAGTTGAGAAACAAGTATTTGTGGTTCCATATGCTCCTTTGTGAAGTGCGCTTGTAGTTATTGATTCATCCTGGCGGGTTATTGCTTGTGTGCTTTATTCACCTGGATTTGTTGCATAATACCAAAAAGTCCGAAGATGTTCCAGTAGAGCGCAAGCCCCAGGGGAAATCCATATGCAAACCAGGCAAACATGAGGGGAGAAATAATTGCCATCTGTTTCTGCATCTGCATCATGTCATCCTGCGTTTTATTGTCTCCTTTTTGATCCGGTTTTGGCTCGGATATTTGTGCAGGAGCTGTTTGTTGGAAGGATAATTTTGTTTGGTACCATTGCAACAGACCCGTAATGATAGGTACTAATATCATCCACCACCCGTACTTTTGCCACTCATTGGGTTTCCAGGAAAGATTTGCTCCAAAAAAAGATAGATCAATCGTTTGCAGGTGAAGAAAGGGATGATAAAGAATTTTGTTTAACTCAGCAACGAATTTTGTCATGTCTGATGCACCAAAAAAAGAATAAAAAACATTATAGAGTGCGATCAGAACAGGAAATTGAATGAGAAGAGGTAGGCACCCTGATGCGGGATTAATATTGTGCTCTTTGTAGAGTGCAAGCTGTGCCTGCTGTAGCGCTTGTTTATTGTCCTTATGTTTTTTTTGCAATTCATCCATTTTTGGTTTGAGGTTTGCCATCCTTCGTGCGCTGGTTAGCTGTGCCTTCGTTAAAGGGTAGAGGATAAGCCGCATGAAAATCGTCATAAAAATAATGGAAAAACCAAATGTTCCCGGAAGTCCTAAAAATTCAGTAGCCTTATAAAATAGCGCAAGAACATTCACGATTGGCCAGATAAAGAGTTGATTCCAGATATTTGGATTTGTCATAGGTTTGGTATTGGATCATATCCGCCTTTATTCCATGGGTGGCATCGAATAATGCGTTTTAATCCAAGATACAATCCAGTCATTATACCATAGCGTTCTACAGCCATAAGGGTGTATTCGCTGCAATGGGGAGTAAAGCGACACACTGCGCCGGAGGGAAACAGGGAGCCAAGATAACCGCTATCGAGAGAGAGATATTTCCGGTAAAAACGGATAAGGGAACAGACAATGGATTTCATATGGATGATGTGCGAGAAACTTTTGAGAATAGGGTGGTTAGTGTAGTTTTGAGTGAACCCCTTGGGGTGGAGCGTATATCCGATGATACAACGAATACACCGGCAAACCCCTTGGGAAGATTCCATGCGTTGTTTTTAAGAAGCTCACGGAGAATCCGCTTGTTGGCATTTCGTATTACTGCGGATTTTGACGCTTTTTTACCAACCCAGATGGCAAAGCGCGGACCGGGAACATCCGTAATGCCGTATAGAAGAAGAAACCCTTGTTGAAATACTCGCTTAGGGGTAGAAATGACACCATGAAGGTCTGGTGATACAAGACGGAGTGTCTTTGGGAGCATAAAGATACAAAGCCGTACACTTTTCCAGTTTCTGTTTATTTTGAAATCGTTACCCGTTTGCGTCCAACTTGGCGTCTGTGTTTAAGCACCTTGCGACCAGTTGCCGTTTTCATCCTCTCACGGAATCCATGTGTGCGGATCCGCTTTTTCTTTTTTGGCTGATACGTTCGTTTTGTTGCCATATCTTCATTATTATATAGAACACACATCAATCCTTCAAGGGCAGGAAATGTACTTTTACGATACAATTGCGCTATGAAGCTTTCTTCTCTTACACTTGTTGATTTTAGGACGTATACAAAATCGGTTTTTACATTTCCAAAAGAAACCACGATTATTGTGGGTCCCAATGCAATCGGGAAAACGAACATATTAGAGGCAATTACCCTTGCTTCATGGGGGAAAAGCTTTCGTGCAACACGGGATAGCGATATGGTTGCCTGGGGAAAGGAAGTCGCTCACGTGGAAGCCGTTTGCGATGAAGGGGTACGTAAACAGGAGTCATCAGATGAAAGCATCACACTTCGTGCAGATATTACGGTTGGACAGGTAAACGGCACAAAAACACCAATGAAACGGTATTTCGTCAACGGCGTCCCACGAAGACTGACTGATTTTTCCGGAAAACTCAAAACTGTTTTGTTCTCGCCACCTGATCTTTCCATGCTGACACTTTCCCCTGGAGTTCGTAGAGAATATCTGGATACGGTTCTTTCCCTTACTGATGGGGAATACCGACGAAGTCTGCTTTCCTATGAGCGCGGTATCCGCCAAAGGAATGCGCTTCTTGCATCCATTCGTGATGGCCAGTCAAAGGAAAGCCAGTTATTTTTTTGGGACCAGCTCATTATTAAAAATGGGCAGTATCTGACGGATAGGCGTACTGAATTTATCGGATTTACAAATACATTTGTATATGACGATCTTACCTATCGGTGCCAGTACGTTCCTTCTTTGGTTACAAAAGAGAGGTTGGAGGGTCACCGTCAGGCAGAAATTGCCTCAGGTATGACGCTTGTAGGGCCACAACGGGATGATTTTGTCTTATTCCAAAAAAGAGACAATGCATATGTACAGAATTCCCAAACAGAAGTGGCGCGGTATGGATCGCGCGGCGAACAGCGCCTAGGGGTGTTGTGGCTTCGTCTGGCAGAATTATCCTATATTGAAAGCAAGACAGGATCTCGTCCAATCCTCTTGCTTGATGATATATTTTCTGAACTTGATCATGAAAGCAGGGTTATTGTGCTTGATGTGATCGGAAAACAGCAGACGATTATTACCTCTGCAGACAAGGATATATCCCGCGATCTTGCATCCACACCATCGGTTGATTGGATCTATCTGCCTGATATAAAGGGTAAAACCGTATACAATACAACAGATACCCTATGAGCGATACAAATCTTACACACTTTATTACCTCGCTATGGAAACCGGATCCGGATTCCCACAAAGGGCAAAATGGACGGGTATGCATAATTGGCGGATCGACACTGTTTACTTCTGCGTGTTTATGGCCGTTGACCGTCGCTTCACGTATCGTCGATTTGGTGCATTTTGCTTCAACGGAGCAAAATAACGCGATTGTTACATCGCTTAAAACAGAATTTCGAAACGGCATCGTTATTGGATTTTCAGATCTTGAAACTTATATAAAAGAAGATGATGCAATTCTTATCGGTCCTGGAATGGAACGTGATGAGAAAGAACTTGCCGCGGTGGGAAAAAACAGCGGGAATACTTCCCCAAAGATGTCATTACACCTTCGTGATATTGCCGCGTTATCCAGTCAGGGACAAATCACCAAACATCTGACGAATTATCTTCTGAGAGCGTTTCCCTCCAAACAGTGGGTGATAGACGCTGGGTCGCTGTACATGATGGATCCCCGTTGTATTCCTCACAACGCAATTCTGACGCCGCATGAAAAAGAATTTGAAGCGCTTTACAGCCACGCATACAATAAAACACCAGGGGAGGATAGTGGTATGGCGGCAAAACAATTTTCGACTGATTTTGATTGCATTATTGTGCTTAAGGGCAAAACAGATCGGGTGTATGGACCGAAGGCATATAGTGAGATTCCCGGAGGGAACGTAGGGATGACAAAAGGGGGAACGGGGGATGTGCTTTCCGGGCTGATCACTGCGCTTGCTGCAAAAAACGATCCGTATACCGCTGCGGTTGCTGGATGTTTTATTAATAAACGGGCTGGTGAGGCGCTTTTTCGTACCTTTGGACCGTTTTATCATGCCAGCGATTTAGCCCTGCAGGTTCCTAAAACCATGGCAGAACTTCTCTATGGAATTTCTCTGCGGTGAATATTCGGGAAAAATGCGGGGATAAGGTACAGAGATTTTTGTTTCACCAGTTGTTTTTCCCGCACATCCATTGTATTGTACAAGTATTCTTAGGGAAGATTCATGTTTTTTCCCGCTCATACAGGATCATATATGTATTCACCGATCTATACCATAACAACAAAAATGCTTCGGCTCATCGGAACGATTGAAGCTTCAAAAGAAGTTGTGGAGAATGCACCGCTTGTTCCGGCATGGGAAGCAAAATTCCGTGAAGAAGCCATCGTGCGGACAGTCCACCATGGAACGCATATCGAGGGGAATGGACTTAATTTTACCGAAGCGGAAAAAGTATTGGCAGGCGCGCAGATTGTAGGCCGGGACCGCGATATCCAGGAGGTGCTTAACTATCGCAACGTCATTACGTTTATCGAGACGTTTGAAAGAAATGACGTAACTGAGGATGTGCTTAAACATCTCCATGAACTGACTACCTACAGAATTCTCCCCGAGGAGGCATGTGGGCAATACAGACGAAGCCAGGTAGTTATTAAAAATTCACAAACCGGTGAAATTACCTTCCGTCCACCACCAGCACTTGAAGTTCCGTTTTTGGTTGCGGACTTTTTGCTTTGGTTTAATGGGGTGCATGCCGATGATGTCCATCCGGTTATTAAAGCAGGTATTACGCATTATGAGTTGGTGCGAATCCATCCATTTTTGGATGGGAATGGACGTGTTTCGCGTTCAATGGCACTTCTTACGCTGTTTCGGGAAGGATACGATGTGAAGCGATTTTTTTCCCTTGAAGAGCATTATGATCGGGAACCGATGAATTATTATGGCGCACTCCAAAGCGTTTCCCAGATGGATGGCAACCAGACCGCGTGGCTTGAGTATTTTATCGAAGGGTTGGCCATCGAGCTTACACGGATAAAGGAGAAAGTGAAATCACTTTCCACCGATGTGAAGCTCAAAAAATCCCTCGGTGGACACCAGATGACACTTACGGAGCGACAGATTAAGATTGTTGAATATATCCAGGAAAACGGGTTTTTGCAAAATAAGGCATTTTTTGAGCTCTTTCCCATGATTTCTGAAGACACGGTGCTTCGGGAGATTAAGGATTTGGTTTCCAAAGGCATATTGGTAAAACAGGGCACAACAAAAGGCGTCCGGTATTCCCTGCGCAGCGGATAGCTGTCGTATGAAGTTTTCCACACTTTCCCAGTATTTTTCCACACTCGAACAAACCTCATCACGGCTTGCCATGACGCGCCTTCTTGCGGAACTCTTTGCCCGTGTGAATGAGGATGAAATTGGCCCGATCTGTTATCTTCTGGAGGGCAGAGTGGCGCCTTTATTTGAGCCTGTTGAATTTGGCATAGCAGATCAATTCATGATTCGGGCAATTGCACGGGCGACTGATACCCCCATTTCGGCGGTAAAGGAGGCATTTTCCAATACCGGTGATTTAGGGACTGCTGGTGAATTTCTTGCCGGAAAAGGAACGATAAACGCGAAGGGGGCAGTCTATGAACAGACGGCACTGTTGACAACGGAAAAAGCAAAATTGGCAACAGCAAACAGCTCCGTTTTGGAAGTGTTTGATGTTCTTTCCACCATTGCGCGCATCCAGGGGATTGGATCACAGGAAAAAAAGGTCGAACTTCTTGCAGGACTTCTTGCCGGTGTGGATCCAGGAAGCGTACGATTTCTTGTGCGGATACCATTGGGAAAACTCCGGCTTGGATTTTCCGATATGACCATTCTTGACGGGCTTTCCTGGATGCTTTGTGGGGATAAATCCAAACGGGAAGTGCTGGAAAACGGATGGAGTGTCCGGTCTGATCTTGGCTATATTGCCCGTACAGTAAAACGGGAAGGAATTGCCGGGATAGAGAGCATACAACCTCGTGTTGGAACTCCGATTGTTCCGGCACTGTGTCAGCGAGTTGCAACTACGGAGGAAATGATTAGCAAAATGGGGGAGGTTGATGCAGAACCGAAGTTTGATGGTGTTCGCACGCAAATCCATTTCACCCGAGGGAAAGGGAAAAATTCCGATATGATCGCCAGTTTTTCCCGTAATCTGGAAAATACGACCGCCATGTATCCAGAGCTTACAAAACTTAGCAGGTATTTTACGGGTGAAAGCGTCATTTTGGATACCGAGGCAGTCGGGTATGATGAGAAAACCGGCAATTTTGTGCCGTTTCAGGAAACGGTGACAAGGAAAAGAAAACATGATATTGCCTCGGCAAGTCAGGGAATTCCCCTGAAATTTTTTGTCTTCGATATTCTGGTAAAAGATGGAGTATCCCTTCTGGATGAGCCGCTTTCAGCGCGCCGGAAGATCCTTCGTGATGCGCTTGCGGAGGGCGGACCATTTTCCATGACGGATCATATTGTCACCAGCGACCCAGAAGTACTTCGATCCTATCATAAAGCCCAACGGGACAAGGGACTTGAAGGAATTGTCGTAAAACAATGGAACAGTACCTACGAACCAGGAAGAAGGGGGTTTCGATGGGTAAAACTTAAGGAAGAAGAAGGAAAAAGTGGAAAACTTACCGATACGATTGACTGTGTGATTATGGGTTATAGCCGCGGGGAAGGGAAGCGCTCTGGCTTTGGAATAGGACAATTTTTAGTGGGAATTCTGGATGGGGATATGTTTACAACTATTTCTAAGATCGGAACAGGGGTGAGTGATGAACTGTGGCAGACGCTGGAATCGCGGCTGTCAAAATTGAAGGTGACACACAAACCAAAAGAGTATGCCCAAACGGATAAACTGCTCGTTCCCGATTACTGGATTACCCCATCCGTCGTTGTGGAGATTGCGGCCGATGATTTGACGGTATCACCGGTACATGGGGCCGGATATGCACTCCGGTTTCCAAGATTAGTTGGGATACGAGAAGATAAATCACCCCAAGAGGCAACAACAAAAGAAGAAATTCTACGTATGTACACGCATCAGTCTGACCCTCTCTAGACCCCCCCAGATTCATTGGATACAATGGGTACATGATAGTGCTCCTCTCCGCAGGGTTTTTTTTGACAGCGGCGTTATTAAATTATTGCGCGGATCACGTTGTGAGGATAACGAATTCGCTTTCTCAGTCGCTGAAAATAAAAAGTTTTATTGTTGGATTTGTACTTGTTGGGTTTTCAACAACTTTCCCAGAATTTTTTGTTGCGATAAATGCCGTTCGAACGGGCCTTCCCGAGATTGCTGTGGGGAATTTGCTTGGTGGAATTATTCTTCTTACCGGGTTTGTGTTCGGACTTGGCTCGATTGCACTCGGGCGGATTTCACTTAATCATGGATTTACGAAATTTGATATTCTGCTCTCTTCCATAATTCTTGCATCACCTGTGTTTGTCCTGTGGGACGGCGCCATGACGCGGATTGAAGGAGTCATGCTTATTTTTTTGTATTGCATACAACTCGTTGCTTTGGGTCAGCGTGAGCATGTCATATCCACTGTGGAAGAACGGGTTTCGATGATTAAACACCCTGTTCATCAGGCATTGGTGTTTTTCTTTGGCATTCTTGGTGTTGCGGCGGCTTCCCAAATTTTTATTATTATTTGTACAATGCTTGCACAGCTCTTACATATTCCTGAATTCGTTCTGGGACTGTTTATCGTCAGCATTGGAACAAATCTTCCTGAAATATTCTTAACTCTTGATGCGGTCATTAAAAAAAAGCAAACGATTGCCTATGGAAGTATTTTAGGAAGCAGCGTGATAAATCCTGCGGTTTTGGGAGCTGTTGGGATTGCAAGCCCGTTTGTTGTTGCTGATATCGCAAAGCTTCGGATTACTTTGATCATCCTCTTTTTTGCTGCAGCGTATTTTTATTGGGCAGCTTCCAGCAGGCGTGATATCACCAGAACCGAAGGGGTGGGGCTGTTTCTGATGTATCTTCTTTTTGTGTGCCTTGAGTTGTTTCCATTTTGATCATTGAGGGTTTTTGTGTACAATGAAGCCCAAGTATATGGAAAAACCGTTATTTTCCGTCATTATTCCGGCACTTAATGAAGAGAGATTTCTTCCACAGTTATTACAGTCACTTCAGGCTCAGGACATGAAGTCCTTTGAGGTTATTGTCGTTGATGGGGAGTCTGATGATGCAACTGTCCGTGAAGCAAAAAAGTTTACAAAACACCTTCCCCGGCTTCGGATTGTTATGGCAAATCCACGAGGTCTTCCGCGTCAGAGAAACCTCGGTGCCGCGCAAGCGCGGGGAACATGGCTTGTCTTTTCTGACGCTGACAATGTGCTTTTCCCGTATGCACTTTCGCGCATGAAGGCTTTTATTAGGGAAAAATCACCAGTGTTTTTTACCTCATGGTTTCGAAGCGATAGCGATATAACAAGCGATAGCGTGGTAACACTTTTATCCCTTATGACGATTGAAGGATCTGTGTCTATTAAAAAACCGTTTTCTCCAGGACCACTTACCATCATCCGGTCAGACGTTTTTACCCAAGCTGGTGGATATAACGAAAAGATTGGGTGGGGTGAGGATTTTGAATTTTCCAAGCGGGTCTGCAGCCTGGGGTATCCGCTTTCTGTTTTACGGGAGACCCTGTACGTATGGTCCATGCGCAGATTTCGAAAAGAAGGGACACTTCACGTGCTTCGGAAGTTTTCTATGGCAATGTTGTACGGACTTTTAACCAATAAAGCCCTTACCAAGATGCCCGGATATGTGATGGGGGGACATGTTTATTCCAAAAAAGAAACGATGAGCTGGAATCAAAAATTGGTCGTCCTTCGACAAAGACTCTCGCATCTTCTCTCTGAAACATTTTCTTAATTTTTTGATAACCACTTGGCATAATAGAAATTTTGTATCTCTTGCGGTATAGTGGAACTCGCATATGAACGTTATTGCGGACTTGCATCTCCATTCAAAATTTTCCCGCGCCGTATCGCGGGATATGACGATCCCTGCCATCGCGATGTGGGCAAAGAAAAAGGGGATTGACCTGGTTGCAACTGGTGATTTTACCCATCCACGTTGGCTTGAGGAAATTTCATCTACCCTTGAAGAAAATGGAACGGGTATTCTTTCCGTAAAGCAGTTAACGCATGGGGAGCAGAGTGGACAAACATCACCACGGTTTCTTTTATCAACGGAAATTTCCACAATATATAGTTTTATGGGAAAAACACGCAGAGTACATACGCTCGTGTGGGTTCCAACCATTGCTTCGGCACGTGCCATTGGACAAGCCCTGACACAGGCAGGATGCAATCTGTTGTCTGACGGCAGACCAATAATCGGGCTTACCCTGGTACAGCTTTCCGAATTGATTTTTGGGGTTGAACCAAACGCGCTTATTGTTCCGGCTCATATTTGGACGCCGTGGTTTTCCGTCTACGGAGCAATGGGCGGATTCCAATCTTTACAAGAGGCATTTGGGCCGTATGCAAACCGTATTTATGCGGTGGAAA
>CAZERT010000023.1:10164-11528 GCA_964515515.1 uncultured Gammaproteobacteria bacterium | reverse complement strand
TCTGCAACCTCGTCCGAAGATGATGTAAAAAAAGCAATTACCGCCCTTTCCGATGCACGAGCACGCATTGCCGTTTCCGATGACCCCACATCACCGGCTGTTATGGTAAGTTACTCTTCCGAAATGGCAGTGGAAGCTGAACGGACTGCCCTTGATCTTGCGGTTGCACAATCGGAAAAAGCACTCACTGCATTCCTTACGGATCCAAAAAATGAACAGATTGCCCGCAAGGCCTTGGGTGTCCCCACAGACCCAATGACTCCTGAATCCACACACGCACTTCTTGCAACAGCTGCCGGGAAGCAAGAACAAACACATAAAACCACAGTTGCCCAAGCGGCACGCGCTTTTGGAGTTGCAGCACGAAATGAAGCAATGAAAAAAGGAGCAGTAACGTTTGGAGTTTCAGTTGCCCTTGGCTCAGTCATACGCAGCCTGAGTCACGTCTTTGCAGGTGAACAGGTTACTACAACAACTCATCCAACGGGAAATGAACTGCATTTGTCTCCACAAGGCACATCGGGGTACAAACTACCGGAACATTTCTCCGTCAATGGAAATGCAGACCTCGTCTATACTGACCCGGCCACAGGGCGAGCCAGCATGGTGATGGATAACTTCCCCTCCCACCTTGGCGCAAATGGGGACATTAATGCAGCCGGCATTTCAGAAGCAGCCAAAAACGGATTTGTGTTTGGGGTAGATCACACAGAACAACTTGCCGGTACGCTTTTTTCAGGAAAAACACATGAACTGATTATTGCCGGCCAAACATATACCGTTCCCCAGGAACTAACCATCGTCAACCCCGACGGAGATGCTTTGGGAGATATTGTTATACATGCCTCCCCCATCAACGGCCAACCTGTCGGAGATATAATTATTGCCCACAATGTTGGGCTTACCCCTGACGGCCATGTCATTGATCACACCGTCCTTGATCAAATCAATGCTTCACAATTTCTTGATGTGCCACCAGGAACAGAAACCATTGTTTCAACTGCTCAACACACCCTTTCCAATGCACAGACATTTACTGACGCTCTCGGTGGGAATCACATTGCCCACGTTACGCTTCCCGACAATGTTCATTTAACAGCGGCAGCAGACGGCACCTACACCATGACAAATGCCAATCATGATGTGATCGCATCGGGAATAAAATTCCAGGCAAATGGGGAAATCACCAACCCGAATGTGTTAACACGTGGAATTGAATTTTACAATAACACCCACTTCACCGATAAGATCCATTACAACGGTCCAACACAGGAATCCTTCACTATTTTGGAAAAAGATCCCGGGTTATCCGGCAACTTCACCATGAAGGCATCCGAATGGGATCCTCATGGCGGGTATTGGAC
>CAZERT010000023.1:0-10064 GCA_964515515.1 uncultured Gammaproteobacteria bacterium | reverse complement strand
CTGTTTTCCCTTGATGCCATGAAACAAATTGTGACAGATACGGACAAGGCAATCGAGCTGTATAAAAACGGAGTACCGCTTGATCAAATGAATAGGCTTCACCAAATTCTTTGGAAAGTTGGGTATAGCGGCATGGAGAAAGATATCCCGGGAAAAGACGACATTCTGTTCCTTATGGATCATTATGGTGGTGGTGCAGAACACCAAATCCAACAGGTTATCTTTAACCAGAGCTTCTCTGCAGAAACCGTTTCCCATACGATTACGGGAGTCATGCCGCAGGGAGCAAAAATTGTTTCCTATGTTGCCTCCCAGCAAACAACCATTCCTGGCGGCAACAATTGGTGGGATTATTTAACCCCTGGTGTCCCCTTGCCACGTGAACCACTGGATAAGAAAATAAAACCGGGTACTCCACCGATTCCGGAACCACCAGGACCACCCGGCCCACCGGAACCAAGTTTATCAGGAGCTTTAGGAGAAAATATTCAAAGAATATTTTCAAAAAGACGTTCAAAAACATTGGTTGAAAATCCAAGTGCACCCCTTAACCCCTCAACAGAAACAACAGAATATTTTTCTCATCAAGAGAAAGACCATATTGATGAAGTACGTCAATTTGCAACAGAAATTGGTCCAATGCCATCTTCGGTTGAAATTGCAATTTGCATTCCCGTAGCTGGTCACCAGGAATCACAAAATATTTATGATTCATTAAAAAATTATACATATCAAACAGTATCAAAAGATAAGTTTGAAATCATACTTTTTGTCAATTCACCAAAATACGACCGTTCTGGAAATCCCCTATCATCTCAGGCAACTCTTGAAGAAATAAACAGATTTAAGAGAGACTTTCCTGATATGCCTATACGTGTAATTCAAAAATCGTATGATGAACCACCGCGTATTGGGCAACTTAGAAAAATTTTATCTGATGTTGTGCTCTATAGAAATTTAGAAAGAAAAACTGGACAAGATATTTTAATAGCAAGCAATGATGCAGACAACAAAGGAATTGCGCCAGAATATTTAGAAAACTTTATACAATTATTTTATTCTGATCCAAAAATAGATGGATCACTTGGTCAATTAGATTGGGATCCAGAGGCATATATCAAATACCCTATTATCCACATCGGAACAAGGCTATTTCAATACTTAAACATTACAGGAATGAATAGATCAGGAAGAATGTCATCGAGTGGAGCAAACTTTGCTTATCGTGGAAGTATATATGCAGCCATAGGTGGGTATGTTGAAACACTCTCAGGCGCAGAAGATGTTGCTATTGGCCAAGCAATTATTGCAGCACGTGGGGATCATAAGCGACTAAAATTCGCTGGCGCAATTAAATCACGGTTATATACAAATAGCAGAAGAGCAATTAAAGCACTTCAAGATGGCTTATCTCCAATTGAACAATGGAACAAAGGATTCAGTGCATTCGACGATGAAGTAAGAAAAATGCAGCTTGGAACAGGAACTGATATTGATTTTAACAATCCGAAACAAGTAGCTACCTTCAAAGAAGGTCTTGAGTATGTGATAAATAGAACTTTAGATGTTTACGAATCTGGTGAAAAATTAGGAAAAAATGCAAACTATTACAAGCGCACATTAAGTTTGTTGGGAATACGCTATGATGTAGTTGATAACAAGGTTGTCATTACAAACATGGATGGATTGATAAAAGGCTTACAAAGATACCAAGAACTTGGTGTATTATTAAGGGACTATAAATCTGGTAAAGGAACCCCAGAAGAACTAATGGAACTTCGTAGAAAGATTCAAATGATCAATGATAGGTATGATCAAGAAGAATCTCTAAACAAATCTCGTCAAGAAGAATTAAACCAAGCTCTTGACACAGAAGTTCAAAAACAACTAACTGAAATTCAAGACACACTACGACTAACCATTGATATTCCACAAGCAAGATATTCCCTAGAAGAATTACAACAAAGTGAACAGCAAATTGAAATTGACGATTACGTGATATGTCTGGATCGATCTCTTGGCTCAGGACAAATGGGAACCACAATTGCAGGATATCATAAACCAACAGGAAGAATTGTTGCTATTAAACGAGTTAAATCAAAAGAAAAACAAGACATTGCCCAATTAAACCAATATCCTGAAGGAATTACTGACATTGAAGATGTAATGCATTCAGTAGCTCATTCAGATTCTTTAATGATTTATGAACATAAGGTTTTACCCCACACTGATACAAACACAGGTGAATCAACTTATGAAAAAATTTATCCACTTGCATCAAGTGACTTAAATAATTTACTAAAAAATAGAGTTTTACCACAAAAAGATGCAGTCGGCTTAACCATTCAAGTCGGTAATGCGCTTCGTTCATTACATGCTAATGGTGTATTACATTTGGACTTATCACCAACCAATGTACTTATAATGCCTGATGGATCAGTAAAACTTACTGATTACGACGCAGGAAGCCTGCGCAATAAAGGCGTATATCACCGTGGGTTTAATGGAGGATATATGCGAATACTTCCACCTGAATTATTTACAGAATCTCCAGAAAATTTATCGGAAAATGCAGATACATATGAATTAGGTATTCTTCTCTTCAGATCTCTTACTGGTGAATATCCATATAGTGTAAAAGATCAAACTTTATCAGCTGATGCTCAAAGAGAAAAATTTCATGAAATGCACCAACGAGGAGAATTTACAATTCCTGATTCAATCCCACAACCGCTACAAGCTATACTTAAGAAGAGCATTCAACCCAATCAATCAGCACGGTATCAATCAGTAAATGAAATGCTTAAAGATTTAATTGATGCATATTCAACAATTTAATAGTATTTACACTGCAATAATTTTCCATGCCAGAAACAAATACTCCTCCTTTTGAAATACGAATTCAAGCAAAAACAATCCCTGATCTTCAAAAATCGATCTCCGAAAGAACAAATCTCCTCAAATCAGGTGACACTCGTTATAATCCGCATGAACTAGAACAAGGAATACAAACACTTGAATCAAGACTATTAACATTACAACAACTAGAGTCAATAACAGATCTAGAAGTCATTCGATTTTCTATTGAACAAAAAAAACGCCAAATTCCCGAACTTGAACAGTCCCCTTGGGGTGATCTTCAAAAAAAGGGAATTGAATATGAATTGTCAGCATTAGAGCGTGCTAAAAAAACTATAAAATTACGATTGTTTGAAGAAAGAATTAGAAATAAAACATTTCTGCAGCTTCAAAACGCAATTTCCATACGAGAAAAATTACTTAAAAAAAATAAAAATAGCTCAAATATAGATGAACTTGAAAGATTGTCAAATGAACTTGTTATCCTTAGAAAACGTCAACAAGAATATCCAGAGGCACACACTTCCATAGAGCAAGAAATTAAAACCATAAGAAGCCAGCCATTGCAACTAGAATCTTTACAATTACCACAAATACCAGATGAAGAAACAATTCTAAATAGCGAAAGTCATATTGAGCTTGGACATTACTTTATTGCCACCAATCTTAATACCAAGACAAACTCCCCTGATGTATTCTATGCATTTGATAAACAAAGAAATAAGGTAGTTATTGCAAAGCGAACAAGCAAAAGGGTATTAGCTTCCTATAAAAATGAAAATAAAATTCAAGATACAACCGCTTTACCTGATACACAAATTAATGAGAAAACTCATCATGTTTCACTTGGCACTGCTTTAGGATCTGTTGAAAACGATACTGACGTCTATCGTTTTTATGAACCTGCAGGAATAGATTTAGAAACGTATTTAAAAACTCATACAATACCCCCCAAACAGGCTTTACAAATTATGATTGAAATAGTTGATGGTTTACGACAATTACATAGTATAGATACTGTTCATCTTGATGTCTCGCCTTCAAATATCCTTATCCAGGAGCATGCAACTCTCATTGACTTCGATGATATATCTATACGAAATTCAATAACTGGAAAATTTCACCGAGGAAGACCTCGTGGTTTTCGGTGGATGAAACCACCTGAATTATTCGAAGTAGATGGAATTGCTAGTCCATCTTCCGACACATATGAATCAAGTATTTTATTATATCGGATGATCACTGGAACATACCCTTTTTCTATTCCTGAAAATATGCCTCGTGAAGACTGGACTTCATACCTCCATGAAGCACATAAAAAAGGATTATTCACATGTCCTGATACTGTACCGCCTATTATTAAACAAATACTTGAAAAAGGAATACAACCAGATCCTACGAAACGATATCAAAACTCATTTGATATGCTTATCGATTTACTAGAAGCATACAAAACCCTCGAATCAGAGGAAAAATATCTTATCCCAATTTTAGAACAACCACAATTTTCTAAAGAAGCAATTCCATCTGCAACATTGGTGCAAAAACCAGATGCAATACTACAACCAAATCTCGAGCGGTCAGAATATTTATCTCATCAACACCCTGACTATATTCGACAATTAAATGACTTAAATATGCAAATACCTGAAAAAATGAACCCCAATACAAAAATTGTTGTCTGCATACCAGTCGCAGGTGTCCTGGAAATGAAAAATATTTACGCTACTGTTGCGTCGTTTTCAAATCAAACTATTCCAACCGAAGAATTTGAAATTCTATTATTTCTTAATTGTCCCAAACGATTTGCAGAATCCAAAAAACAAGAGTTTGATATAACCCTTCAAGAAATTCAACGTGCACAACACGATTTCCCCCATATTAAAGTACATCCTATTCGTGCGATTATTCCAGATGATCAAATGAGAATTGGAAATTTTAGAAAAATTGTAACTGATCTATCTTTAATACGACAAGAACAAGCAAATATTACGCAAGATATTTTACTTGTGAGTAATGACGCAGACAACCAAGGCATAGATCCAAATTACCTTCAAGCATATGTTGAATATTTTCAAGAAAATCCTCATCTGGATGCCGCTGTAGGAAAATTGTCATATGATCCCAAGGCTTGGGTACGATTTCCAGCTCTTCAAGCTAGACAAGAATTTATTGCGTTACTGGACCAGGTAGGATTTCGCAGAGGTAATGCTGATCTTTTTGGGGGTAATTCAGTTATGAAATCTTCAATTTATTGTGGTATTGGGGGATACCCACCAGATATGCGCACCGGCGAACAAGAATGGACTGGCAATACAATTCGAACCCTCAGAAAATCAAAAAAATATTTGGGTTTTGCAGAAAAAGCTTTACTTGTTTCATCTTCACGAAGAGGCCTTATGTCATACATTTCTGGTGAAAGAGTCATTTTTGGTGATGAAAAGCGTGAAGAAAAAATGCGCTCTATGGATATTGAAAGTATGCCACTTTTTGATCATACAGATCACGAAGCTGTTAGTTCGCTACAAAAGACCATGGAACGTTTAATAAATCAAATTATTAATTCTTATGATAGAAGCGAAAAAATCGGTAAAACGGCACATTATTATCGAAATAATTTAGAAAAAATTGGAATAACTTATGAGGTAATTGGCGATCCCAAACTACAAGATAGCACAATACGGATCACAAATATGAATTCTTTCTTGCAAAGAAATTTACATATGCAAAAAATGATTTTATTAGGCGAAAACAATATGGCAATCGTTGTTAATAAAACTAATAATTAATAGATAAAATTCCATTGACTTAAGCCCGTGGTTTCTAAGCGGAATCAAGCGTTACTTAACGATTTTACCGTACAAAATCAGCTTGCTTCATCCCTACCCTAAAGATCTAGAGGAATTAAAGCTTAGATTTATCAAATAAAAACTATATTGAACATCTAATAAAAAGTTCACCTATCGATGATCTGTGAAACAAAAGTCTAAACCTTTGAGCTTGAGTTTTGGGTTTTTGATATCAAAAGTGAATCTATTCTTCCTGATAATCCAGGAAGCATCTCAGATGCAGTTGCCATAACTAGTGAATCCGCACCAGATAATTGTATCGATGCAAAATAATCATGTTCCATTATCGCTATTCCTAATTCCGATTCCTCTCCCAATTGATTCATTTTTTTAAACAAGAAGTTTTAATGGTTTATGATTTTCAACATGAGATCGCCAAAGACTTTCTCCATATTCTCTGATACTTTCTCGTGTATAAAATTCACCTTCAATTTTTAAATACTGGCCACCATCAGATCCATCCTGCGCCGGTATAACTGGTGTTAATTCAAATCCAAGTGAAGCTTCTGACATATTAGTCTCCTTATAAAATCTTTATAATACAGACACCATTCTTTTTCAAGCTAATTATTTCATAATTACATAATTCATACCACAAATACACATTGTATGAATATCTATCTTCTTGACTTCTATAGGCCATTTTGGTATACTCCGGCCCACTGTATTTCTGCCTGATTCTTCAGGCTTTTTTTATGACTATTGCACGATCGGCAACCATCTATCAGCTTTCCCCTCTTGAGATGACGCGGCTTGCCGCGGAATCCACGCTATGGGAGCAACTAACACTTACCTTTACCCAAAAAAATCAACCAAATCAGAAACGACAGGTATCATTTTCTGATCCACGAGTGAATATTCTTCACCCAAAAATCACCTCTGCAGTGCATAAAAATCATGCGCTTGACCATATTCACATCCTTTTGGATGCACCCGTTCCGCCGGCACCCAAACCCGCGCCCAGCACACCGCCGGCACCACGCCAAAACCCAACAGAAGGCGTTCCACAGCCGATTATCCGCACGCCAAAAAATGTGGAAATCCTTTCGCGTTCTGCAGAACACACACAGATCAAATCTCAGGCTCCCAGTCGCCTCTACAAGCCTCTGTTTGCCATCGGGATTACCCTCGTGCTTCTTGCACTTGCGGGCCTCACCAAAGCCATCCTGCCAACAGCCAAAGCCGAACTTTCCTATCGCATGCGGGCATACGCCGCCAAAGAGGCAACTAAAAACATTCCAGCCTCTGTTCCCAAAATCTTTAACCCGCTTATTGCCCCGGATGGAGCGGAAATCACACCAGTTGATACCAATTTCGGTATTGTGGTTCCCTCCATCGGCATCAATTCCCCCGTCATTCCGGCAGTCGATCCAACAAACAAAAAGGATTATGAAGAAGCGCTCCAGCACGGTGTTGCCCATGCGGCAACCAGCTTCTTCCCCAGTGAAAACGGAGTGGTGTACCTATTTTCCCATTCCACCAACTATGACTGGTTTGTGAAGGACCTCAATGCTGTGTTTTACCTGTTGAAAAATTTACAATCTGGTGACCCGATTGTGCTTTTGTACCAAGGGAAACGCTATGCCTATACCCTTCGCGAAAAACAGATCGTAGGTCCCTCGGAAGTGGGATACATGATGCCTGTATACGGCAAGAAAATGCTGGTTTTACAAACCTGTTGGCCGCCCGGATCAGTGGAAAAACGACTCCTATTGTTTGCCGATTTTGTGGAAGAGGCAAACCTGGAAATCTGACAGGCTTGACAAAATAATAGTTATAGGATATAATCCACAAACCAAAAAGAAACAGTGGCCGGAGAGTGATCTACAAAATTACTCATTCGTCCACACCAATATAAACATGAATAGGACAAAACAAACTGCCATTGCTTTCGTATTGTGTGCGCTTACTTTTGCTCTTCCTTCCAAAGTTGGGGCAGATTCCTACGGGTCATATTCCGAACCCGCAGATTTAACGATTGATAAAAAAGTAAAGAACCCCTTAACTGGAGTGTTTGTGGACAACCTCGGAAGTGCCGATCCGGCATATTCCCCCACCGGAACCGTGACATTTAAATTCATTGTGAAGAATGCATCGGGGGAAACATTTGATCCCGTCACCGTGACGGACAACCTTCCCCGGTATTTATCCTTTGAATCATCCAGCGTGACGAACACAACAACTGATGCGGCCAAAAAAACCGTAACGATCAAACTGGAAAAAATGATTGCCGGAGAATCCCGGGAATTTACGATTACCGCCAAAGTAGATAACGCGGGATCATTCACCGATGACACAACGCTTTACTGCGAAAACAACTATGTGAAGGCTGTCTCTCAGGCTCGCCCGAACGGCGATGACGATACGGCACAGCTGTGCATCACCACAACAGCTGGAGGGGCAAAAATCCTTCCGGTTGCAGGATTTGAGGATTTGGCAGGCGCAGTGCCATTTGCAGCTGCAGGTGGACTTGGCGTGATGCTGACAAGTCTTGGACTAAAACTTAAGAAAAAATCATAAACAGAATTTGAAATGGTCTTTTGATGGTGGCCTGCCGGCGCCCCAAAAGACTATGACGAAACAGTACGTCCGGCAGGAGTCTCTTGGAAACAAGGGATGAGGGCCGGATTTTTGATTGGTTGCTTAGTGAGCGGATTCCTATCCGCGAGCTTAGAAACCATCAATCCCGCTCAGCGGGAGGTAGGTAGCCCTCCTTCGCGTAAAGCTACGGAGGGTGCGATAGATAGTAGTTGGTAGATAGGGAACGCAAAATTCGTAAGAAGAAATGCGAAGACGGTTGCACATTAAAAACTTAATCAACAATTGAAGGAAGCGCAAGTTTCTTTTCAATCCGATCAATGCGTCGTTTGATTTTTTCGGACGCAACATCAGATGTATCAAGCGAACCACGAATCAACGCAAGTTCAGTTTGGATAGATTGGAGATTTCCTGATTGTTTATCCAGCATCATAGCTACCCAATCAAGCCGTTCATGTAAGTCTTTTTTAACTTGATCAGATAATGCGGGAACAAGTTCACTTTTAAGCCAATCGATATCTTTTTTGGTCAACATGTTCCCCTACTGTATGACGATAAAACTGTTGTGTCAATAGATATTAATAAATATTAGTTATGATAAATATATCTATAGGTTTATTACGAATAAACACACAATACTTCGCTAAAACAATCTAAACGTAACTATTACACATTTTTCAAAAAATGTGAACCTGCAAGGCCTGGCCTTGCAGCCTGAAAAAATTGACAAATTATTTTATAGGGTTCTTCGAAACCGAGTGAGGACTTTTCCTCATTCGATTCCGGAGAAGTCCGGCTGTTTCTTGATTTTCTCGCCCGCATTGCGCGGACTCCGAGGGAATTAGTAACAGGTATTTTGCTCTTTAACCCACCTTATTGTACCGTTTGCCTTTCCCTACTATTCGTAGACGGCTCACGGGGCGATTATCGGCGGGTTGCATCGCAACACATCATGTTGCGGTGTTGCTCTTTAACAAGGCACACAGGGAACTGTCATTTCAAAAAGAAATGTACAGTATATGTTTATATTTTATTGTTCGGTTGGGATAGGAAACGGATTTTCCTCCAAAAACTGGGGTTTTTGGACCCGGAGACTGCTGGGTAATCTTGGCACACGAAAGAATTGTGGCAGGCTTTTCTTTCTGTCATCGTGCCTTGGTTGTCCAGCGATCTCCGGGTCTTTAAATCCGATAAAAATACCGGGCACCGTAGCCCATAACCGCTTCGTTTTATTGTTTTACTGTTATACGAAGCAATACGGATCATCAAAACCTTCCTTTTCTGAGAATGGTGTTGGTTTCATTAGCCAATTAACCCAAAAGTATCGGAAAAAGGAAGGAAAAATTTCAAAAATTGCCGCCATTCAACGGCTAATCAACTTGGAGGAAATTATGTGGGACAAGAAATGGAAATTCGTTATTCAAGCCTGGAATCTTGGGCTGTCATTACTGGCATTCCTCGTACTTACGCTGCCACTTGGTATGCGCCCTGGATTACCAGAAACCATTGCGGGTTGCATTTTCGTACTCGGTGCTGCAGGTGATTTCATCTTGCTAATCACACGAAAATCTGCAGATGCAACAAAAGCAAAGTGGCTCGGTGCTATGATGATGTTTAGCTTCCTGCTGAATGTCATTGCTGCTGGCATTTTGTTTTTCCCGCTGCTGCGCGATGCCATCTTGGCTGTCCAAATCGCCGCTGCGATTGCTTTGATCGACACAATCTTTGAGAGTGTCGAATTAATCAAGCTCTAAGGAGGCTGAAGTGAAGACTGTTCTCCGTTTCGTTATTGTATTCGTTTTGGTGAGCATGCTCACC
>CAZERT010000022.1:0-11566 GCA_964515515.1 uncultured Gammaproteobacteria bacterium | reverse complement strand
ATTAAGTATGAAGTATTAAGTATGAAGTATTAAGTATGAAGTATTAAGTATGAAGTATTAAGTATGAAGGTGGTTTGTAATTCGTTCCTTCGCAGTTCGTATCTTCGACACTTCATATTGTGTATACTTACGCGTTATTCAGTATGGCCTCCATAGAACAGCTCCATATTCCTATTGTTGAAGGCGAACATCCGGATATTGCCCATCAGGTTCAGGGGGCTGTGGATCGCACTCTGGCTGTGTTTGATCCGGAAGATCCGGGGATATGTATGAGTGCCTCGCTTGCGCTTGTGTGTGGCGCACATCATATCGACACAGCAGAAACAGCACATCTTCGAAATCCTGAATATTCCGGCCGTAGAATCGTTGAAATTGCCCAGACTTTGGGGCTTGATGTATGGCAGATGGATTCCCAGCAGGAGCTTTTTGCACATCTGACGGATGATCCGCCGCAAAGTGTTTCAGCAGTTGTGTTATATATGCATGAACCGCCTATTGCCCACGCTGTTGGGATACTTCGTTCCCACATTCGGCAAGACCGGTGGTATCGATTGGACATATTAAGAGATCCATTTTTTGATGTGTTAACTCCAAATGCGCTGGAGCAGACGATTGCACAGTCCCGTAGCGCAGTTGTCTTGAAAAAACAGGAATAGAAATCGTTGGAATTGTGTATGAGTATTTTTAATGTTGAAGAGAGTGGGGATGTATGTGGCACATTCCTACGGCTTTTTTGGGTGCCGTATTTGTTGAAATATGGAAACCAAAAAAACCGGGGAACCTTGGAACAGATGCTTTACCTCTCTAGAGGAAAACACTGCACACGCCGTGAAGCGCCAAGGCTCCCGGTTCACAGCGGATTATTGTGGGCCGTAGTACGACCAGAAAATATGTTCTTTTTTATCAAAGCAAATTTTTTCGGCGTTGCTTTGTCCCTTTTTGGACACCACACCCATCTGGGTGTAGTGCATGGGGATGAACTCCATCGCCTTTTTTTCACCGACATCTTTGGTTGTTACTATTCCGTAGACATCGGGATTGCTGGCATCTGCAAACGATGCTAACTCGAATTTCACTCCATCCCACTCGAACCCTTCGAGTTGTTGCCAATTTTGGCTATTTGCAGGCGGGCAAGACTCGACTCGTTCAAATTTTACCGTGATGTCTCCAACAACAATGTCGGGGTTGGTGAAATTCGCCGGCACGGGTGTGCTGGTTGGGCAACACCAGGGGGTAGGGGTCGTTTCTGCTGCATTGGTGCAGCTTGCAACAAGAAATGTTGCCAAGACTAACAAACTTACCAAGATGAACTTTTTCATTTTGCACCTCCACAAAAGATTTTTCGGCGTATTTCTGCGCCTATTTTTATCCATGGTTTTTTGGACAAAAACAGATGCAGATACAACCGTTATTCCGCTGTGTATGTTAATGTGCATTTCCACCATTCCCTGCGCGTATGCACGGATGTAGAAGATACAGGAGGCTAGTATACCACAGGAGAGATGTATACTATAGGGTGTATGCTGTGTGTCATTTTTCTTTAAAAAAAGTATCTATACTTTGTTTCGTATCATATTTGATGTATTGCTTGTTTTTAGAAAAGAACTTACTTACAGCGTGCAACGAACCCAACCTCTTTCTACACCGCGTCGTACAGGATAGAATGACTATATGGTTTCTGCTGAACAGACAGTGTTTATTGGGGAGGCTTCTGCCTCTGCCATACAAAAACCCGCGAATCCAGACAGGAGAGTGTCGCTCCGGATGAAGCTGTATGGTCTACTTATTGCACTCACAATGCTTACTGCTTGTGCACCGGAGGCACAAAGCGTGGAATTGGATCCTGGACCGCAATTTAACCCTATACCCATGTCGGAATTGGATCCTGTTTTGACATCGGTATACCAGGCATGTGTTGCGGATCATTCTTTATCCCCCGACGTTGAACTGCTTGTCGGTGAAGCACTGGAGACTGTTCCACAAGCACTTAAAGATGGAAGACTTACAGCATATATTGTTGATGGTCATACAACACCCAGCGTAAGCATCATTGCTGACCGCATTCCACCGCGTCTTGACATGTGGAAGCCTAATCATTCCCAAGATGTCGGGACGGCGCTTCATGAAATCGTCCATGCGCATATTTTGCTTCAACAGCAGAAAAACGGCATGACCAAAGAACAACTCGATGCTACCCATGATGCCCAATATGAAACAGAGGAACCGATGGCGGATTTTCTTTTGCAGGATATGGCGCGGTGTGCAGAGCGGCAGGGAATTCCCAGAAATGAGAATGAGGATGCATGGTACTTTAGCACTTTTGGCTATCAGCCATTGGAAGTGCAGGAGACGTTTGCCGGTTATGGGGCTACGGAAACGGACCCAACGTATGCCATGGTATTTTGGGCTGGGATGGCGTTTGGGCGGGAGCAGAAACTCCGGGAAGTACAAGGGCAAATCAGGATGATAGAGCGGGATTTGCAGGGGAATCCCAACAGCCCTGATCTTCGCAAAAAATATCAGCAATATCAGTATTGGGCGCAGTCTTTGCAGGATGAAATTACCCGCGACCGTGAGTATGTCCGAAGGGCTCAGACACGTGCAACGCCAGAAGAACTTGCCAGGTTGGATACGATTATGGATGAACAAGATGATTTATTTACGCATTCATATGAAGTTCGGTGGGATGCACTGGTTGGCGGAAAGTAACACAGTATTTTATTGACACTTTAGGCAGTATAGCCTATAATAGTATGGTTCACAACCATCCTCTATGGGATGGTTTTTTTATTGCACATTACCAGATCTTCCCGTTTTTTCATTTTTGCCTCTTCCGGACATGTTTCCGGCCATGTGGTCCTGATTTATTGTGGGACTGGATGGTCGGAAACTTGTTTGAAAGAGGTGTGTGATGATTCAAAAAGCCCTGTTTTTACTCGGGCTGGTCGTCGTGCTTGGTTTGTGTGTTCTTGGCGGAGTTGCCAAGTCCTCACAGATTACCAGCACGGTCGCAACCCAATCCCCACAGGCTGCCACCATGGCGGCAAACGCGCAGGTCGGAGTGCAGGATTTTTCCGGCTTGCTGTTTGTAGGGATTGTTGTACTTGCCTGCTACTTTTTGTTTCGCAAGTAGCAGACAAAAAACGGGGAGACATAATCGGAGACATCGATTGGCGATGTGTGAATTTACATTTGTCCTGCATAGCACTATGCTTTGCACTTTGGACGAATGCGAATCACATGTCGCTTCAGATTTATGTTTGGCTTATGCCATATTGTAAATCTTCCGATCGATGTCTCCCTGTTTTTGTGGTCTGCATAATATGCAGGCTAGAAAAATGGGGGAGAATATATGGGTTTTCTTGGGTAAATACAGTGGATTTCCACTTGACGGATGAAACATTATAGGGTATAAATACATTCATATTTACGCGTCACAATCAAATCGTGGTGGTGACGCTTTTTTTATTCGTATGGGAAAAGAAATTATTACAACAGGACAACAATCCGCGGGGAGGGATTGGGGACGATGGGCTCTTGACACATTTCTTCCTGACAGAATTGATCCTTCTTCTGGGAAATTGTCCAGACGAGAGTTATTGAAATTAGGGTGGAGAATCACAAAAGCTGGCGTGACTACCGCAGTGCTTTCTTCCTGTGGCGTCCCCCCAAACGGAAGTGAATATTCTTCTCCACAGGATCATTCAAACGAACGTTTCCATGTGATGGACCCGGGGAAAGTTGCATTTATTGCGGCGTTATCTGGGGATAAACTTCCGGCACCGCTGGTTGATACTCTGATGAAACAGGGATTGGAAAGTGCAGGATCGTTTCAGGCCGTTATACAATCTGCAGGAGGGCAACCGGAAACGCTGGGACTTGAAATGGTGAAAGGAAAAGGATTTCCCCCGAGTAAAGATAATGCCTCGTATTTGGTGATGTGTGACAGAACACAACAACGGTGGTTTAAAGTGTCTCCTACACAAGGTATGGTTGGACGGTTGGAAAATGGAATGAAGGCAATTAACGAAGAGATAGCGCTTCTTGGATACGAACTTCCCGATGGGATGCCCAGGCCGGCAATGAAAACAATTACGGTAAACGGCACAACGCTTGTTGCTATGGAAACACCCTACTGGGGTCCGACGGTTAATACACTTCTTCAAGCCGGAGAGATGGGACAAGCAAAGGCGCTGTATCAGGATGCCTACTATACAGCACTGAAACTGATGACCCAGCAGGGGATTACGGTTCGGGATCCAAACCCGGGAAATATTGCGCGGTTAACGCTAAAAAATGGGAAAACCGTTGGGTTTGTGTTTGATTTTGAGTCCAGCGGTGCCTTTGTTGTGTCGCCAACGGAGAAAAATATTGCATCACTTATTGCCCGTTTTGACAAGTGGAACAAACGGTACAATCTTGGGCTGGATTTACGTATCCCTGCCGATATTGCGCCTTCATTACTTTTGGAAAAACAGGGAATGATCGTGGGGCGGGTATTTTTACCAAAAGGGTTTGTTGATTTTGAATTTTCCTTTGAAGGGCTTTCTGCTGCACAAATTTCAAAACTGCGCGATACCATTGCACAGACGATTCGAAATAATCCTGTGGATGATGTGGGCGAATTGGTACTTGAAGGAAAACAAGTGACGCTTCGAAGGACACTCTTATCCGGAGCTGATGACATGCTTGATGATGCCCTCCGGACAGGGGTGCCTGCACGTTCATCAACTGCCCTTGGTGTTGCCAATGTCGTCCTTTTAATGTCTATCGGTACTGTGGAGATTGCTCCAGGTCTGGAAGGGATGACGATCGATATGCCCGGAACGGAAAACTCATTGGCACAAACAGGGCATTATATGACATATATTAAACCGGATGATTTGCGAAGACGTGGTGTTGAATATATAACGCGTTTAAAACTGTTACTTCGGGGGGAACATGCTATTGAAGGAGACTCATGGCTGACCGGTATAACGATTACCCCGGCAGACCGGGCGGCGATGGAATATGTGATGGGCATGAGTGCAGATGAGTTGCTTCGTGTTCAACGGGAATTCCACATTCCAACAGATACGATTTTTTCCTATCTGGATGAGCAGCTGGATAACACCCAGGTACCGTTTAAAACAGCGCTCCGGTTTGCCTCCCCGTTTCCGGGAATACCTGGCGCAACGATGGAGATACCTGTGTGGACGTCAACCTATCGGGCAACTGATGGCACGGAAGTTGTGCAAGTATGGATGGATAATTGGGAAACGGCAATTGGATTTACGGATGCGCCGCAATCCGGACAGATGATAATTCCTGTGATTCGTTGGGAGAAATCAGCCGGTGGATCATGGAAGGTAGCATTTGAAGATGTTGCCCGTCTTGGAATGGGATTTTCCATCGCACGCACGGATCTTCCGCCTGCAAAATGTTTGGTGTATTCCAACCCCTCCAAAGGGCTAGTGATGGATTGTTCGCTGCCAAAAGTGAACCCATAATTTGTTGGGGTACGTTGATGAAGTGATTTGAAGATATTACACCGAATGAATTATGCCGCAATTGGGAGCATATCCAGATATTCTTTCATTTGATCATTGGAAAGTGCGTGGTGTTCCCCAAGCCATGTAATTAGTTGCCGGAGTGAATCTGCAGTTTGTGCTGTTTCTTCCGATGGGGGTTCTCCTTCCGTTTGGTCTTGAAATATTTGAAGATGGTTTTCCAGTTGACTGATCTTGTGTTGAATGGCTGGTGTTTTCGTGGGATCGGCAATTGCCTCGGGGGTGATACTGTTTCGAACGGCCGTTATCCAATCGGGCAACGGCATATCGGGATTGGTAGTTTGTGCCAAAGGAAGATCATTGGTCGGCTTTGCCACGATGGATTTTTCTGCTGGCATGTACGGATAGTATAGCAGATGCAATACGTTTGATTCTATTGTGTTGTTTTGGAAGGTATTATGCAGGGAATTGCCGGATATCCATTCCTTTAGGCATTCCAAATAATGATGAGGCTGTTTGCGCAAGGATATTTTCCGAATTCAAGCCCATGGATCCGGGTTGATTTGGCGTATCAGACATCGCATATACCCATCCCAATAGTTGAAGAGCAAGCTCATCTTGAACTGACTGTGGGAATCGGGTTCCTGTTTTTTCAATGGCAGCACAGGCACACGAAAATGCGGCAGTTTCAAGTTTGGATGCTTGTGAGAGTGCCATTTGAAGCTCCATTCTAACCGTTGGATCATTGTAGGGAGGGTCTCCATATTTTTCAACAAAGGCTGCAAGTGGAGGAATTCCGGCGTTTGAAGCAGCTTCCAATGCAAACCAAGAAGACCCATGAAATTGTTCTGGAGTGGAAGCAGTATGTAGTTTTGCAATCTTACCTTGAAGAAATTGTGGAGTTTCTTGGATATTCATATGCGCAGATTGTATTATTCAAATGCGATAAAGTCAATTTTTTAAATCTTGCTAAAAAAACAAACCGCATACACTCAATATACCCAACACGTCGGGTCATGTTTGACAGTTCACCAAATAAATTGGCTCCTCGAATACGATTGTATTCGCGTCCATAGGACGGTCTTATCCGAAGCGATGATCCGTAAACGATCACCCTTGCGGTCCCACGCACAAAATGATTATCGATACGGATTAGACGCCACTGCAAGAAATATAAGCAGTGCTGCTGCTTCCGATACCATTCCTATAAGGACACCATATTCAAATGGTGTTGGATCCGGTGTTTCCACATGGGACAGTATATACCGGATATTGACGACCGGAACGAGTCCAGTCAAAAACCCCAACAGTATATCGACGATCGTTTTCATTTTTCCTCCAACGGGAATCATCTGCTGTCAAGAATTTAACAACAGGTTATTCCCATTGGAACTGATGTATTATGTTTTTTGTGTATGCGGTTTGTGAATGTGCGAAACAACCATTTACCGTCAATGCTTGTATTGCGCAATGGCGTCTGGATCATACGAAATACACTATTACTAGTCAAATTATATTGGCGTTTATTCATACTTGCATGGTGTTGCAGACAACAACAGCACACAGTATACTTTTCGATCGTATGAGACATGAGTGTGGATTTGACTATATTTTTGATTTTGATGGAGTACTGTGGAGAACCCGGGAAATGTTAGTGCAATTGGGGGAGGCACTTCATGCACAGGGCGCCCTTGTGTCATCACACGGTATCAGCCCACTTTATCACGCCTGGAAACACGTTCCAAAGGAACATAGGGGGACGTTTACGGAAGGGTTTCCCCGCTATCTTGCACAGGCGGGATTTCTTCAAGGAAATAGAAAAGATGCGGCTTTATTGGCAGACATTGTGCGTGACGTCAGCAGTCGGAATTGGATTCATCCACGGGCGCATGAGGTATTGGCACAGTTGCCACAGGAACGGGTGTTTCTTGTTACGTGTGGTGACGGGAAGGTTCAGCAGAAAAAATTGGAAATATCCGGTTTGATGGGATCTGTATTGGACTGGAGCAGGATACAGATTGTGCCTCGGAAAGATGAAGCTGCGTTCCTGCGGGCATGTACGGAGATGGGAGTTGTTGGACCCATTATTCATATCAATGACCGGTTGGATGAGCTTTGGCAGGGACATCGTGCATTTCCTGATGGAATCCCCGTGTGGGTGGGGGAGAGAACCGGGGAAGAGTATGGAGGAAGGGGAAAAGAGACGGAGCATCTGTTTGGAATATCTTCAGAGAGTGTTCCTTCATCGTTAATTCATATATCTGATCTTGGGGAATTACCGGGAGCTTTGCAGGAACGTGGATTGTTGTGATTTATATCACAGAATATTGGGTATTACCGGTATAGTCTTGGGCCATATGAACACAACACTTGCGCTCGTACCGATCATTGAAAAAAATATTACTATTCCTCTTGAACCGATACCAATTGTTCCCACCGCAACACCAACGCCAAAATTTTTTCAAAATATACCCGATATTATCGGAGATATTATATTTCCCTTTGCAACGAGCACGCCGGTTCCACCAACGCCGGTTCCACCAACTGCAACACCAACGGAGTCAGTTATTCCAATTACCACAACCCCAACGGGAGCTGCTTTATCCGGTACACCGGAAGCACGTGAGAGTGCTACACCCACAGCCATGGTGTCTGTTTCACCCACATCGACAGGAGAACCGCAAAAACCGCAGAACCGGAACATGACGGAAACATTTTTGTGGATTGCACTCATTGTTTTGGTGTTGGTTATCTTACGGTCCAATTGGGACAAGATCAAAGCGGGATTTGGAAAACCCCCATCTCGCTCATAAGAGCCTTGGGGGGTGTATCTTCGTGGTTCGCACCTTCGCAGTTCGTTTCTTCGTAAAACGAAGTCGCGAAATACGATGCATCGAAGACACTATTTTCCTATATTGCTTATTCGTGGGTCGTGGATTTAACAGAATGTATACAGTATTGTGTATATCGTAGACAAAAATTAGGGGAGTGGTTTTTCCGGTTTTGTTTTGCTTGCTCCATGCCCAAGGCTCA
The DNA here is from genome assembly GCA_964515515.1 of uncultured Gammaproteobacteria bacterium. Classification (GTDB taxonomy): domain Bacteria; phylum Patescibacteriota; class Microgenomatia; order UBA10105; family UBA927; genus CAZERT01. Next base: position 3,044 of record CAZERT010000022.1, on the reverse strand, counting down.
CTTTTCGTGCTTCTTGCATGAAACGTAGTTTTCTTTCAATTTTCATGCACCTGAATTCTTCTTGGACTTCTTGATATCCGGTGGTTGGTTTTTGAACTTGAAACATTGCACGTCCTATATGAATGACTGTATCTTCGTTTGGAGGTTGTGTTTCCATGTAGGTTTTACTGTAAAGGAATACGTGGTTCTTCGTCAATGCGGTGGTTATGTTGATGTGATGGTGTGTTGTTCAATACTGGGCTTGTTGTTTATTTTTTTGATTTATTACATAACATAGTACAAGTAAAAAGCCTATATAACTTGTTAAAAATGTGAGGCTGTAAGGCTCTTCCTTCGCCCCCTTAATCGGGGCTTCGGCGGGACAAAGCAGGCTTTGTAGCCTCAGAAATTGGATTACTGCATGGTATGGCGCTATAATCCCTGCCATGACTGTTGAATATAGGGATGTGCCCACAAGACAGATAGCCATATTGGAAACATTAGGTAAACAATGGATGACAACTGACCGTGGGATAAAGGAATATGGAGCTCAATTTAAACCAGTACTTGGTGGAAGAGCTCTTATTGATTTACTACGTGAAAGAACATTGCCAGTGCAGGGTGTTGCGGACGTGATGGGTTTTGGAGATTTTTTATTTGATTTTAAGGATGAAAACCTTCCGTTTTCCTGGGGTGCAAGTTTTTCGCTTGAACATGAAGAACCAGTACAATTTCGAAGTTCCACGTTTAAAAAAGAACGTATTGCCCGTTTTATCGGTGATGTAACATTGGATGAATTATGGGGGAGATATAAACAATTTCAACGCAAACATCAATTGCCTGATTGTGATTTTGTTATTTGTGCTCCACTTGGTGGGTATTACGAAGATTGTTTTCCAATGGAGGTTTCAGTCTTTAATGAATTACTTCAGCATATGTGGAATGATTTACTTGGTGATCATGGAACTGTATTAACGGAAGTTCCCCGATGGATACCTTATCAACACGATATTATTTGGGAAACCTGGGTAAAAAAAGTTCAACAGTTTTGTTGCATAGACCAGAAAAATTATGATGTCGTCATGAAGTTGGAAAAAACACCAGACACTCAAAGTCTTCCAAATTTGGAATAGGCTGGTATTTTGTTTCCGAGACACTTAATTTCAAGGTTAATCCTTGGAAACGTGGATTGATCCCTTTTGATGTAGTTCTTATTTAGCTCGCCTTCGCTCAAGAGAGCTTCGGCGAGGCAAGGCCGTCAATACGATCCTCTTCCTTCGTCCTTCGATAAACTCAGGACTTCGGGGGATAAAAGAAAATTTCAAGGCTTAGCCTTGGAAAAAAGCCTTGGAAAAAACGACCTGTTAAAAGCCTATATAACTTGTTAAAAATGTGAGGCTGCAAGGCCTGGCCTTGCAGCCTCAGAAATTGGATTATTTCGATTATTAATAAAAAGTGTGGTATTATAGGTCACTTCAAACCAAACACTCGCGTTTGGGAATTGGATTGTGTTTTTGCTCTTTGACATGTACTGGATAGGGAAGCTTGATTGATATATTTTCCTTCGCAAAGGATGTCGAGTAGATAGTAGTGAGCAGTTGGTAGATAGGAATACAAGAAGACGGATTCCGGGCAAGCCGGAATAACGATAGTTTTTTCTAATCTTTTTCAGGAATACCCGGACGGAAGGTGTTTCTTTTCGGATGTTCCTGAAAAAGGAAAAAATTAAATTAAGAAAGAAGAGGATTAATGTAATGGGCGCCTATGTTGATACCGTCAATACTGTTTCCGAAGGCACTCGCCGGACCATATTCACCAACCCAAAAAAATGGGTTTGGATACTGATCGCAGCAGCAGCGATTATCGCTGTTGCAATTGTATTCTTTTCCGTAGTATCGCTGGAATTTAAAGTTTCAGTCGATACTTGTAGCGCTTGGCTGAACGTGTGGATTGATCATAAAAATGTCGCGAATTTTTATGACACGTTATATGTCAGGTGCACGGATTTCGAACAAACGAGACTTAAAGCGAATTTGCTGCAAAAATTATTTGAATGGCTTTTTGATCCTCAGGGAGGAATTCAGTTTAAAGAAGGAGTGCTTAAATATTTAAGCACTTTTTTCAAATAAATAATTTGGGAAATTTAGGACCGCAACAGGTGCGTTGGAGTGTTCCCAGGCGGTCCGCCGTTCCCATTTTTCCTATCCAGTACATGCAGTTTTTCCGTTTACACTTCATTGATTATTTCATCGTGCTATGATGGGGGTATGGGTACGTTTGCCTCTTTACCAAAACGTGCTTCAGGATGGATTGCCTGGGTGTTGTGTGTTGTGTTTGCTGCGTCTACATCCTATTTTCTCTATCTTCACATGCAGGGCAATACCGTTGTTTCCGTTCCTGACGGTGATTCCATTGATCTTTTCGACGGGCGCCGGGTACGGCTTTTGGGCATTGATGCACCGGAACGGGGGCAGTGCGGTGCGAGTGAATCGGCGCAGTTTTTGTATTCCTTGACGCATGGGCGGGTGGTGCGACTTAAAGATACGGTGAAGGATAGTTACGGAAGGATTTTGGCAAATGTAATCCTGATGCCCCATTTTCCCGAATATTTTTGGCAGATGGGTGAGTGGATTTGGGCGAAGTTTGTGGGACTTCCATACAATTGGCATGCCATGGTGAACCGTGAAATGGTTGCCGGGGGATTTGCAAAATATACTTCCGTTCGCAGTCAATATAGTGGAGTGCTAAAAGAGTCTGAAAAGATTGCTAAATCAAACAAATATGGTATTTGGTCGGATAACTGCAGAGGATTTTCCCCGCCAACACCAGAGCATGTGATCAAGGGGAATGTCCGCGCGGGGCAGAAAAAATATTACCTCCCCTCCTGCAAATATTATTCCCAGGTGATTGTGGATCGGGCGTTTGGGGATATGTGGTTTGCATCGACCTTGGAGGCAGAAAATGCGGGGTTTGAGGCGGGATGTCAGTAATATTCATTGCTTCATTGCCACATTGTTCCATTGCTAAAATATCAGTAGCTTGTAGTTTGTAGATTGTAGCTCGAA
>CAZERT010000021.1:0-11620 GCA_964515515.1 uncultured Gammaproteobacteria bacterium | reverse complement strand
TTTTTGGGTCGGTAGCCGTTAGTCGCGTTTGACGCGAGCAATGGTTGCCGTAAGGCATGGGAAGAAAACTTTTTGGGTCGGTAGCTCAATGGTAGAGCAGCAGCCTTTTAAGCTGTTGGTTCAGGGTTCAAGTCCCTGCCGGCTCACAAATCTATTAATTAGGAAAAACGAAAATTAGGGTGTTAATTATTTTGTAGAAACGTTAATTTCCGTCAACGTATAAATCCCCATTCTTTTGCCCGTTCCATAACAGTCGTTGCCGAAGTTGGTGTATCCGGTACATTTAGCAGGATTGGATGGGCACCACCCAAAACTATTTTTCTTTCCCTCTCCGTTATATCCTCCTGTCCGGGTGTCATGAATACATAATCTACATGTATTTGCTGATAATCATGAATAAACGGTTCGTCTTGCAGTGTGGAAGCACTCATGGCAACACTTGCATCAATCATCCAAAAGTTACCAAACATTGCCATACGTGTTTCAAGTGGATAACGCGGACGTTCTGGTCCTTTTCTTGTTATCAGAAGTTCGTCAGAATCGAATCCTAGTATTAGGTGGTCACAACGCATGGATGCATCCATTGCACACTGAAGGTGAGTAATAGTAGGTGGGTCAAATGAACCATGAAAGAGCCCTATTGTTTCGTTCTGTGCTTTCCATATTTGTGTTATAGGTGACAGTGTTTCGATTGTATGTGTTGGTTTTGGAGTCAAAATAAAATGTTCAAGCGGGATATTTCCTTTATTATTCTGAATAAGTTCTATTTCTTCACTATGGAGTAATCCCGTATGCGTAGCAAATTCTTCCAACCATGCAATCTGAAGCTTTCGATCGGTTTCGTTTGGTGATGGATTCATATGCCCGTTTTCCTCAAAAAATTCGTCAGGATTACATGCTTCGGTAAGCATACTTGCCATAACGATTCTTGATCGTCGTATATCGGGAATGGAAAACATAAAGTCAATTGAAATAACCCCATGATCCATAAACCATCCTGCAGCAGGATTACGGAATGTTTCATAAGGGTGTGTGATGATTCGATGTGGTAGTTTTTCGACCGGCATGGGGCGATTATATACCATGAGAGTAACAAGTGAATAAGAATAAGCGTACCTTTATTTTTCATACCGTAGTTATGTTGAACTGTATCTTATTATATCCTATAATATACTAATGTTTTCTAAAGAATCGCTGTGGATACAAGAACAGATACACTCGTTGCAGTTAAAAGAAGGAGCTACAGTTCTTGACATTGGATGTAGTACACCAACATATCGAGACCAAAAACAACCTCACATTGGGAAATTATATGAATGGTTAATGGATAAAGGGTTTGTGATCTACACACTTGATATTGATCCAAAAACAAATGCATCGTTTGTTGTTAATATTTCAGGAATAGATATTCCAAAAATTGGCCCTTTTGATTTGGTTTTAGCCACGAATATACTAGAACATATTGAACCACAGCAGCTGAGTCAGGCTGTGAAAAATATAACCACGCTTGTTTCGAAAAATTTACTTGTTACATGCCCGTATTTTTATCCGTGGCACTTTCAACCAATTGATAATGGATTACGGCCGACTGCAAAGGAACTTTCAGTACTATTTTCACCGGCATTTGAAGCAAAACAACGTGCGCTATGGGAAGATGAACATTATGCTGAACCTTATATATCAATGAAGCATTTTCCAAAACCATGGGTAAGTGGTGTTTTACTAGAAAAAAAGTAAATTGACATCTATTTGTAATAAGCCTATAATATTATATACCTTTTTAATGAAGGGTGCCTATATAGGCATATCTTCTGCCTATGCCTGTATTCGTGGTAGAGCCTATTTCCTTATTGCAGTCATATGTTTTATGCATATGAATTGCGGTGGGTAATAGAAGCACATTAACAATGGTTCTGAATATTGATTTTGGTAAGTTGTAGTAATGCATAAGGCAAAAACTCTTTGGGTGTCTTATAGAAGGAAATTTGGGAAGAATGGATTGATTGGAATATTCTTAATCCGAAGTAAACATACTTTCTTTCTGGATTTCCTTCTATAAGGAAATTTCACCTAACAGAGTGTTTATGCTGACGTAACAAGTCAGACATATTCTGTTCGCCTCTGGCAGCGTAACAGCCAAAACCCACTAAATCGGACTAATGGAGTAATATCCCATGGAAAATTAGATCCGAAGGGCTCTTCAACTCTGTTGCCGTCCAAACACGCGTGGGACAGCAACAAAAACCAAGAGGATGAAATGAATAAAAAAATCAGCATTTTAATTGGTTTGTTTATGGTGATAACTATGTTACTATCACCGGTTACGTCTGTTCAAGCTGGGCGACCTACTCAAATGCCTGCGAAACCTACGGAAACCCCCAATCCCACACCCATCGCAACAAATCCTGGCAATGAAAATCCAGGTGAAACCGCGAAGTGGGTAGTTTGTCGGGTCCCGAAAGGTAACCCAAATAATGCGCATTACATTTGGGTTGCATGGGAAGCCATAGAACACTGGAATGATGAAACACATTCCGGTGATGTGGTTTGGGGACCGGTCGGGGAAGGAGCGCCAAAGCAGGGAACAAAATGTTCTGCACCCGCTCCTTTACCAACACCTACATTAATCCCAACCCACGTTCCAACACCGGTAACCACGAAAACACCGTCGTCTGATCTTAGCCAGACCCCAACAGCTGGTTCTTCATCATGTGCCGAATTATTCGCATATGATCAAGACAACGTAATGGGTGGTACTGACATTGTCGTTCGATCTGTAACTCGGATAGGTGGTTTCCCAGTTTTTGGTAAGGCAGTTTTTATTACTCCACAAACGGGTTACGCCCAACATCCGTCCATCGACCCGAGTGGCTCATGCCGGTTGGTTTACCAACAAGGGAGCGACTATCCTGAAGTCCATGTGATGAATATGGATGGGACTAAGGATAAGAAAATTGTACTTGGGTCGGAGCCCGATTGGGGAAAAGGGTTTTTGGTCTATGTCGATTCGGATGGATATTTAGTCCGGATTGATGAAAATGGCAAAAACCCAATTCTGTTAGGTTTTGGGTCAAACCCCGACGTCTCACCTTCAGGACAATGGGTGGCATATGAAACAAAAAATAGCACCTTGGGATTGATTTGGTCGATGGGAACAACAGAGGCGTCTGCATTAAATATTAAGAATAACGGGCGTTTTGAAACGACGATCTCCTGTTTCAATCCAATCTGGGATCCTGATGGCACTGCAATAGTCTGTAAAACGACGCGTGGACTTGAATATATTACTGGAACGTTCCAGACTATTTTGTACACCAACGGGATTGATATTGAACTGGATCCTACCGTTTCGACATTACACGCGGTAGTGATCGAACACATTGGCGAAAAACCAAGTCAAGCCTGGGTTGTGCCCCATTATTTCCGCCTTGCGGATGTAAAAAGCTTGACTGGTACGTCCTTGGGTCAGTGGGTCAACAACCCATCCTGGTGGTCGCCAGAATCACTCGTCGTCAGCCATGATTCATTCATGGATGCGTTTACCAAATAATTCAGAACCATGGACGTATTTTTCGGATATTAAAATGACATGCTTATTTTGCTGTCGTTGAATTTTTTTGGAAAATACGTATGGTTATACGGCAGATGAAGATTGAGGGTTTTATCTCTCGAAATTCTATCCACTGCCGTATAACCCCCATGTTTGGAATAGAAATATTTCACTATGGGAAGCTCATCAATACGATAGTCCGTTCTATGTTTGTCCTGTCAATTACCGTATAATCCATACATACCTTCAAATACCCCTATGTCCAAAATCAAACTCCTTATTCTGCTTACTGTTTTTATCGATATTATTGGTGTCGGGATTGTTATTCCGATCTTGCCGTTTTACGTAGAATCCTACAGCAATTCGCCCCTTCTTATTACGTCGCTTGTTGCCGTCTTTTCCCTCTGCTCGTTTATCAGTGCGCCGATTATCGGTGCTTGGTCGGATAGGGTTGGAAGAAAACCGATGCTTATAATAAGTATTTTTAGTACTGCGCTGGGCTGGTTTATTTTTGCAAGTGCAAAAAGTATTCCATTGTTATTTCTTGGTCGCATTGTAGACGGACTTGCAGCAGGAAATTTCCCGATTGCACAAAGTTACCTCTCCGATATTGCCAAAACAGACAAGGAACGGACGGCAAATCTGGGGATTATTGGAGCGGTTTTTGGGATAGGGTTTGTTATCGGTCCGTTCTTAGGTGGTATGTTGTCACATTTTGGCCATACCGTACCGTTTTACTTTGTTGGAATCTTAGCCCTTTTTAATGCAATACTGGGAATATTCATGCTTCCTGAAACGCATCTGAACCGGACAAACCATCCAATATCTTTTAACCCCCTGCGCCCGATTTTTAAGGCAATTGTTGATAGAAAACTCCGAACCAATTACGCCGCATGGTGTATGTTTGGTATTGCCATTGCCTCATATCAGGCGATATTTTCCCTGTATCTGAAAGATGTTTTTATGTTTAATGAGTTTAGTAGCGGTTTAATGTTTGCCGCAAGCGGGGTACTGCTTGCGCTCAATCAGGGGATTGCCATGAAACACATATGGCTCCGGTGGTTTCGGGAACCGACACTGGAACTTTACACATTGCTGTTTGCGGGGTTCGGGCTTATCTTCATGCAGATTCCTCAGTTTATCGTTTTTGCCATTGGTTTTATCGTTGCGACGTTTGCGCATTCAATTTTAAGGGTCGTGATGACAAGCCAAGTTGTGGGTATGTCGGACCAAATGCGACGCGGTGAAGTGTTGGGGATTCTTTCATCCGTCATGTCCGTAAGCATGACAATTGCCCCCATTGTAGCCGGATCACTCTATCAGTATCACCACCGTATTCCGTTTCTTTTTTCAGCGTTTTGTATGATTGTTGCATTTGCAATTCTCTTTAAGAAAAAACGGAAATTATCCCGTTTATCCCTACCGGAAAACGTCCCTTCAATTCCCGAAATGTAGCGCCACCAAGGTTTCTTGACAATTTTTTACAAAACAGAGACGATACAAATACTTCAGGAGTTTAAAAAAGTATATGAAACGCACTCTATTTGTCATCTTTCTTGCATTGGTTATTTCCGGATTCGCCTATCTTGGCATAATAACCGCAATTGACAAAGGCAAACAATCGGCTATCGATCAAACACTACCGGCCCAGGAGCAGATGCTTGGTGGTGATCGTGATGAGCACGGATGTATTCCTTCAGCCGGCTACATTTGGTGCGATGAGAAGCAAAAATGCCTTCGGACGTTTGAAGAACCCTGCTCGGATACACCATCGCCTTCAGATACTCCATCAGGAGAATAATCTTTAGGGTGTTTCTGCACACAATACACTTCCGACAGATGTTATTTCATCAATCATGCGTGCTCCATCCCAGAAAAAAGATGCACGGCCGCCATCAAGGTTTGTTGCGTCTGAAATTTCCCAAGATTCTTGTTGACCAATTGCGGAAAGAATACCGGGGACATCACCAAGCAGTGGTCCTGATAGCACGGATGATTCACCAAACAGTGAAAGAAATACCGTAGAACCATCGGATAGTTTTAACAAAATACTTCTTCGGGCAGGTTCGTCATTTTTAATACGAAGAGGGAATGGTATTCCTTCTGCGTACAATTGTGGGCCGGTTTGAAAATACCAACCATAGAGCATCGGTTCTTCCGAGGTAATAGCCACCATACGGTTTGTTTCGTCGGTTGATACGAATGAGTTAATAAACTGCCTGTCTCCAGGTGATTCCAATGCCACTGTGCCATTATTCCATGCTCCAAGTGGGAGAGAATCGGCGGTATAGTATCCTGCATTGATTGCCGCTTTGCAGGAATTCTGGCGGATAATGGTTTGTGATGATGCTTGCTTGGAAAAATTTCCTATCAACCTAATTCGTGTTCCTTGGGGAATACGCATAAAACGGTATTGGTACGGGGAGTTTTCAAACAACACGCGTATTCCGATGTGCTCTTCACTTTGGGCAGATATGGAAGGTGAAGGGGTAATTGCAACAGAAGGTGCAGGGGAGATTGGTTGATTTTGATATACGATTACTCCCACAGACAAACTCAGTACTACAATTACAATGAGTACAACATATTTCATGCAAATAAGATTCCAGCTTAATTACGGCCTGCTTGACCGTTTTACCAAGTGGGCAACGGATACGATTTCCATCACTTCACCATCATCGGTGGTAAATTCATTGGATCCCGACAAGCGTTGGTATTCCCGGAGATAATCAGAAAGCGCTCCCTGGGCGTCCTTAAGGTCTGTTGATAAATCACGGACTTTTATGGCAATATCGGCAGCAGCTGGTTGTTTTAATATTTGGGATTTTGTACCTGCTCTTACTTTTGCTGCTTCTTTTGCTAGCTTGTCATGTTCCTTGTACGTAGAATCGTTTTCGTAGGTATCGGTGAGCATCTCTTTTAGTTTTTTTAATTCATTTTTGGAAGTGTTGATTGCCGTAATGTTTGCTTTGATCGTTGATTCAAGAGTTACAAGAAGTTCAGCAGGACTGACTTCGGAAACCGGGGCTGTTGCACCCGTTTCTTCTATCTGTCCTTCAATCACGGTATTCGTGTCCTGTACGGGGGTTTGGGTTGTTGTATCCATAGTGTACCTACTATACCGGTGACGGAGGGAAATTTCAACGGAGCAAAGAAAGCTGGGTAGACACAAACTTCTTCATTTCTGAAACGGTTGAAAGTGTCATCATGGAAATACGTAGTTCCTTAGCATTGGGAAGGCCATGGGTATACCATGCACAGTGTTTACGAAGAGACACAGGGTTTCCCTCCGGCATATACGTCTCAAAGGCAGATAGGTGCATCAGGAGTGCCTCAAACCGCTCCTGTGGTGTTGGAGTACTCCCGGAAAATACCCATGGATTACCAAGCGTTGCACGACCGATGAGTACGCCGCGGAGTTTATAAAACGAAATTTTGTCTTTTGCGTCGATAATCGTTTTTATATCACCGTTTCCAAACAGGGGAATTCCAGCCGTATTGCAAAGTGCCGCGGCAACACCGATCTGGCTCCAGTCGGCGTGACCTGTATACATTTGGGAAAGCGTTCTGGCATGAAGGATAATTGCGTCAGGTTTTGCTGTAAGGAGTGTTTGGATCCATTCTTCTGTAATTGGTTTGTCAATTCCCGTTCGGGTTTTTACCGTTACGGGAATATTCCAGTGGGCATCAGATAGTACCTGTTTGACAGTCTGAATACAGGAAACGGCAAGTTCGGGGGTTTTAATCAGTCCTGCGCCGCCTCCATGGGATGCAACCGTTCGCATCGGGCAACCCATATTAATATCGATACCTGCTATTGGAAAGTCAGTAAGCATTAGCGCCGCTTTTGCCATTGCATCAGGGTTTTTGCCAAACAACTGTGCAACAAGGGGAGTATCCGTTTTGTGGGAAACAAATGTCTGGAAAAGTTTTTTGACGTTTCGCGAAAGTCCGTCAGCGGAGACGAATTCCGTAAATAGGACGTCGGGCTTTCCGATTGTATCAACCACGCATCGAAAAGCCGGGTCCGTCACACCGTCCATTGGGGAAAGTCCGATGATTGCGGGTTTGTCGATCCACGCCATAGCATCCTATTGTACCGTCTTATCAAAATCCTGCAAACGCGCTAGTATTACCCCTATGATATTTCCTTCCGTTCGTGATCTGGCAAAACTGCCATATTTTACCCTTGACCCAATGGGAAATCTTCACCTTGCACAAGATATTGCAACATCCATTATCGATTTTCACACCCACATCGGATGGAGATTCGGAAAGACCCCACTAATCCGACATGATTTGACACCTCCAGTCCAACACTTTTTTCCGCAAACAAACGCCTTAATAAATCTTAATCACTATAGTGCCTATGACTTTACGAGGAAATTAAAACTTCGCACTACTATAGAAACGATCAAACCGTTTATCACCACGCGGGGTATCACCCATACTCATACGGCAGCTAATCTCTGCTTGGAAATGGCACGGTGTCGGATTGTGCAAAGTGTCGTATTGGCAATAGATAGGGGAGATTCACAGAATTCATCTGATCTTGTAAAAATTGTAAAGAAATTTCCTACTCTTACTGCGTTTGTCTCCATTGATCCGAAATCAAAAGATATTGATAAAATTTTTCGAGTGTATATGAAGGCACATGCATATGGTATAAAAATCCATCCACCCATGCAGACGGTCCGGCCAAATCATCCAGGGATTAAACAGATTATACGATTGGCTGGGGAGTATCATGTACCGGTATTATTTCACTGCGGATACAGTCCGCTTATGCCCGCATTTGAACGCCGTTTTTCCCACATGGCTGATTTTGAAGATATTGTCAAAACCAATCTAACCACCACGATTATTTTGGGCCATGGGGGAATTGACGATTATGACGCGGTTCTTGCTATGCAGAAAAAATACGCCAATGTGTACGTGGAACTTTCTGGTCAACCACCGGCGGTTATATCCAAATTTTGTATCAAAGGCGATGCGGAGAGGCTATTGTTTGGAAGCGACTGGCCCTATTATCCGATCGCCCTTCCTCTGGCAAAAGTTCTTTTGGGCACAGAAAAACATCTCCTAATTCGTGAAAAGATATTGTACGGGAATGCCAGACGCCTGCTTACCCAAACAAGAAGATACATCTTGAAGAAACGCCATGGTTCCGTGTAGGATGGATGATATGGAAAAACAGGAGTGGTTGCGCATTGGAATCGGTGTTATTGCTCTTGTTAGTGCGCTTATTCTTATATTTCCAAAAGAATCGGGAAAGGAACAAACATCTATGGGTAGATCACCAACAGTAAAACCGCAACAACCTCCCGCAATGCAGATTGATCCGAAAAAAACATATACAGCTGTTCTTCATACGGCACAAGGGGATATTACACTGTCACTCTTTGCCGATAAAACGCCAAAAACCGTCAATAACTTTGTTGCTCTTGCACGGAAAAAATTTTACGACAATACGATTTTTCACCGAACGATCAGCGGATTTATGATTCAGGGTGGTGACCCACAGGGAAGCGGTATGGGCGGACCTGGATATACATTTGATGATGAACCGTTTGATGGGGAATACACACGAGGAACAATTGCGATGGCAAACGCCGGCCCCAATACCAATGGCAGTCAGTTTTTTATTATGCATAAAGATTATGATTTACCGAAAAATTACGTGATTTTTGGTAAAACTACCGAAGGACTTGATGTTGTGGATACCATCGCTACGGCTCCAACCAAACCCGAAGGCGAAGGAAGTACACCCGTTACGCCGGTTACCATCACCTCAATTGATATTGTAGAAAAATAACTATGCAGATATCCGATGTATGACCCCTTTTGTAACGATAGGAATCGTACTTGCCTATTGTGTGTTATCCATTGCAAGTTCACTGAATGAGTCACTTACCTACGATGAAATCGTGCATTTGCAGGAAGGCCGTCTTGCTCTTCTTTCCCATACCTTTGAGCTTGATACGAATAACCCGCCATTTATCCGACAACTAAGCGCCATACCGTTTCTTTTGGGTTTTGAAAGGTATATTCCATATGCAGAGCCGATGTACCGTATGTTTCCTGCACGTGCCGTCACGATACTTCTTTCTTGTATTTTGATGTATTTTCTGTATGTATATGTAAAACAACGATTCAGCCAAAATATTGCAGCACTTTCCGTCTTTTTCCTTGCGTTTCATCCAATATTTATTGCGAACAATCATTTCGTGACTATGGATATGGGGTTATCTCTGTTCTTTTTTCTTTCATATTGGACTGTAGTATCGCTTACAAAAACCAGTTCATGGATACAATGGATACTTTTCGGATGTGTGGTTGGACTGGGTCTTGCTTCTAAAGTTTCGTTTCTTCCGTTTTTTGCGATATCAACATGTTTGTACATTCTGTTTACCACGTTTCCCAAAAAAATGGCATTGGCATGGAAGGTAAAAGGGAAAATTGCGGGAAGTTTTGGCATAAGTCTTCTTGTTGTTTGGGCATCATATTGGTTTACCAGTGATGTAGTGATTCGCAAGCGTCAAGATTCTTCACGGGTGTCTGCAAAGATTACTTCGTATGCACGTCACACGAACAATACACTGTTGCTTGGAGCAATGAATGTTTTGCAACATCAACCTATTCCCCTTGGATCATATATTGCGATGATCAAAAATAACGCAATCCGAAATACAATAACGGAACCGCAATTTTTTCTTGGCCGCTCTTACGAAACGGGAAGGTGGTATTTTATCCTTGTGAATTTTCTTCTGAAAACTCCTATTCCATGGATCCTGCTTGTCTGTATTGGAGTATGGAGGAATCGTTGGCAACCATTTCTGTATGCTCCGATATTGGCCATTATTTTTTCTTCAATAAGTGTTTCCATGAAACCAATGGTACGGTATATGCTCCCAATACTTCCATTTTTTTCAATTCTTGCGGCTCAAGGGTTTTCTTATCTTATTGAGTCAAAAAAAAGAATAATTGTAGCCGTTCTTCTGCTGGTATGGTTTGGTATAAGCACAGCAGGATCGTATCCTCACTTTATTTCGTATGCAAATGACGTAACAGGAACAGGCTATGGGAAGTATGTATCCTTTGTTGATAGCAACGTTGACTGGGGTCAGAGTTTGCCAGATGTCGCTATCTGGAGGAAGACGCATGGATATGTACCGATTCAATTTTCCTATAACGGAAGGGATGATGGCTATCTTTATGGTCTGGAAAGCGATCGGTTATGGGGCAGCTATAAAGCTGAAGATATCTGCGCATTCCATACAATCCCTCCGGGGACAACGCCCAGCATAACACTGATCAGTATCACGAATTGGTATTACTGTGGGTATTATCGTATGCCGCAGTTTTCCAAAGAGTCAATTAAGGGTGTCATAGGGCAAAGTGTGCTACAGTTTTAGGTATCTCTATGAAACGAAAGAAGACTGCATCTCGATATTCCAGATCAATACTGGCAGCGGCCGCAGTCCTTGGTATATCGTGTGCGTCACTGGTTGCATACAAAACACTTCTTTCCAATACTTCATATACAGTAACCCGCATTATTGATGGCGATACGTTTGAAACGAAGGAAAAACAGATTGTCCGTATAGATGGTATTCAAGCGCCGGAAAAGGGTTTGTGCGGGTTTGAGGAAGCTTCAAAAACCTTATCAGATATAACGCATAACAAATCCGTATACATAAAAACTGTGTATTTGGATGCATACCGCAGGATGGTTGCAAAGGTGTATCTTACCGACGGAACAAACCTTGCGTATGTGCTTGCCCAAAAAGGATCCGTGTACGTAAATCAAAAATCAAAAACCGACTCCACGCTGCTTGCGTTTGGAGAGGAAGCTCGGAAAAATAATCGTGGGATCTTTGGATATCCTTGCACGCAAATGGCAAATAAACAAGATCCCGCTTGTCAGATCAAGGGCAACAAGGCTAATGGGAAAGGGAGCGGAATATACCATCGGCCTGATTGCCGTCAACACGATATCGTCAAAGTCCAGCTATACCTCGGTGATCAGTGGTTCTGCAGCGAACAGGAAGCAAAAAATGCCGGGTTTGT
>CAZERT010000020.1:6106-11832 GCA_964515515.1 uncultured Gammaproteobacteria bacterium | reverse complement strand
AAGAAGGCGACACAGCCATTCGTGTCGCGTTTGTAGGTCCATCCTCCCGGGCATGCGTCGGCCTGGGGCGCAACAAGTGTGGGGCATTCCAACCCTGCTTTGGAGCGAAGTTCAAAATTGACGGATTTCATCTGTACGGCAACAAGAACCAGTAAAATAAATGATAACGTAAGAAACAAGATAAAGTTCCATTGGCGAATATCAATGTGAATTTTTTCATTCCGATGTATTTTTGTGCGTTTTGTTGCCATATCGTCTCTTCTCTTAGCCTACGAAAGATTTTGTGGTTGGTCAAGAGATGTTATGTTTTAGCAAGATAGGATGATGCAAATTGTTTCCACGGCACCGGGGTTTTTCCTTCCAGCTGAACGTTTTGGGGGATAAGCACGGAATTTCTTATTTCCATGGCAAGAAGTTTTACCCGCTTTTCCTCGCTGACGTTTGCCTGAAGAATCGGAATACGGGTCCAGATTCCCGGCCAACCCGAAAGCGCCCTTCCCATACGCAGAATTTGTTCAGGGAGCGTTTCCGTTGGATTGCTTACTGCAACTGCACGAAGGAGCGGGGGATACTCGGATTGGGGAATTGTGGTGTGTGTTATGGCTGCAGAGATGATCGTCCAGGGAATGTAGCCATCCTCCCGGGTAAGTTTTCTGGCATAGACGGCATCTTTTTCTTTTTGTTCTTCGCCCCGAATTTTTCCGGAAAGTATATCGTGGATGGAATCGGCAAACAGGGTTGCCCCAAGCGTAAAGAGCGTGCTTCTAAGACTTTGGGGTGTGGCATCTGTTGGAGTCGGTATTTTTTTGGAGGCAAGGATACGTCCCGTATCAAATGTCTGGGTAATGGTGGAAAGCGTTACTCCGGTTTGTGCATCACCTGTAAGGATTGTCCAGGGTGTCGGGTCTGCACCACGGAATCTGGGAAGGAGCGATGGATGGATGTTGATCCCGCCATATTGGGTATGGGTGAGTAAATCCGTGGGAAGCTTTTCCCCGAAACTTGCCGTTACAAGCAAATCAGGAGAAAACGTTTCAAGCGTATTGGCAACTGCATCCTCTGATTCAAAGAGCCACGGATGGGAAGGATCAGATGGAAACGAACACACAGGAATGGGTTTTTCTTTTGTGATGAGTTCAACTGGGGAAGCGGTGATGGTGCGTTTCCTTCCCACGGGTTTTGGCGGTTGGGTCACAAGGGCAACAACGGTTATTTCATACGACGGGGTACGGATTCCCTCCAACAGCCGGTCCAACACGAGCAGTGAATCCTCTGTTGAGCCGAAGAATAGTGTCCGGATCTGTTTCATGGCTGCGTTTTAGGGAAGCGCGAGTTCTTCCAGTACTTCCTTATTATCTGTATCTTTTGCGATCTGGTAGAGTTTTCCCTGTTGTTCAATCACACGACGGGTAAATAGAATGCCGTTACAATGGTCTGTTTCGTGCTGGATGATCGTTGCAAGAAAGCCGGAAAATGTTTCCGTATGGGCAGCGCCCGTTTGATCCTGGTACGACAAGATGAGCGTGGGAGATCGTGCCACGTGACCCCAGACATTAGGGATCGAAAGGCATCCTTCCAGTGCATCGTTTTTTTCCGGTGATTTTTTTGGGATAGGATCAGAAGAGATGATTGTCGGATTAATAAATACCCGGATCTGCGATTTTGAATCCGGTTTTGTCAGAAAGATCTGGAGCGGCACCCCAATCTGAACAGCAGCAAGCCCCACGCCTTTTGGATTCTTTTTCGTTAATAGTGTTTTTTTCATTCCTTCAATAAGCGTCGTGAGTGATTGGTCAAATTTCACCACACGTTTTGCCGGTTCAAATAAGACGGTTTGCGGAACTTCGACAATCGGAGGGGGTGTATTTTTCATGGGGATTTTTGTCCTTTTACGATTTGAGAGAATTCAACGTCAGTCGGATCGACGGTTGTGAGATATTTCGTTAGATATGATGTGGCTTTTTCCGGTTGTTTGGTTTCCGTAAAGAACACATAGAGTCCGTTATATGCATCGCGGTAATTTATTTTCAGTGCAATGGCTTTTTCCATATGTTCCACTGCTTTTTGTCCGTCACCGGATTGTGCAAAAAGAACTCCCAGATTGTAGTAGATTTTCGGATCTTGCGGGGAAAGCATTGCGGCATGTTCCAGTGCGCCGATTGCGCTTGCCAGATATCCGGAATCAATGGCCGCAAGGGCATAGAGGATTTTTGTGCGTGTTTTCCAGAAATTGACGTTATTGGGCGATATGGCAATCGCCCGTTCGTTTTCGCCGACTGCTTCCTGGGCCAGTTGTGCCGAGAGCGTCGTTTGCCCACTTTCCAGAGCGGTCATGGAAATGGATGTTAAGAGGTTTGCCCGCTCATCCCGGTAGAGCGGCTCCTCGGGATTTTTTCCGACGGCATCACGCATGGGCGGATATGCCTGGGCATATTGGCCGAGCTTTTCAAACCGGTAGGCAATCGTAAATATCCGATCCGCATCCCATGCATTCCACAGCGCAGCGGAGTATAGGATAATTGCGATACAGGACGAAAGGATGATTCCCTGTTGTGTGATTTTTGATACTTGGAATGGTTTATTCCATAGCACATTCGGATCATTTTTTTGTGCAATAAGAACAAACGAAAGAAGCGGAAAGAGGAAGAGAGAAAGTTGTACCACCACAACGGAAAACCCAAAGAAGTTGGTGATAAGGATGGAAAACCACCCTACAAAAATCGCCAGGAGCAATGGAGTCTGGGGATTTTTTTTGTCCTCCAGAATGGTTATTAGCACCCAGAGGATATAGATTCCCAGCAATACAAGATATGTTGTCAAGCCGAATAATCCTGTTGTTGCCAAAAAGTTTAAGTATTCATTATGTGCTTTGTTGTACAGGAAATCCCATTCGCTGGTAAGGTTATGGGCAATGGGTTTGGTCAAGTAAAAGGCGAATGCAAACGTTTCTACACCTGTTCCGATAAGGAAGTTTTTTGAAGTCAAACGCCACACATCAAGAGCAGCTTGCCACACATATTTTCGGATCGTTCCTGACTCCGTTCCTCCGACTTCCAACAATGGTCCTTGGACTGTCTGCTGTGCGGTTTCCAAAGTTTGAGTTTGGCTTTGATTTTGGGGTGCGATACGGTTTACCCACGAGGATAGGGTGAAATAGGAATCAATTTGGCTTATATGCGTGCCGTTAAGAAAGATGATGATGGCAAATACTCCGTGCAGTATGATGGGAAGTATCCGTGTTTGTTTGCTGATGTGTCTGGTCCAGGCAAGACCCCCCCAAAATAGGATATCGGCAATGGAAAACGCCAAAAGTCCCGAACGGGAACGCGTAAAAAGAAGGACGAGAAAAAACAGTACGGAAGCAACGCTCCATAAAACGGCAATGATCGTACTTTTGAGGGTTTCGCTTCCCTTTTCTATTGATGAATATGCAAAATACCAGGCAATGGGGGAAAGGGAAACAAGAAATGCCGCAAGCCAATTTGGCTGTCCAAGCGTGGAAAATACACGATTTTGCACATCCTGTACCCAGATGTGTTTGTCTATGCCAAGTCGCTGTGCAACACCATAGATGGAAACCAGCACTGCAGAAACGAGCATGGTTACGAAAAGTGATTTGACTTTTTTTTCTTGTGCCTGTTTTTCCTCCCTGAGGTCAAAAAAGCCGGAGCCGATGACAACAAAAAGGATCGCATAAGAAAGAAGTGACATCATGCCACCGTTAAACCTGCTGTAATAGCCAAACCAGGAAACATGGGGATCCATGGAAAAGATACTGCTGATAAGCTGCGAAACAAGAAACAGGGCGATCGGAAGATTCAAGGGGGTTTTACGAATGACAATCTCCCTGTTCCCAACTGAGCGCAGAATCCATCCGAATGTGGCAATACCGGTGAGCAGATACACTGCCATCATCTTGTTGTATTCAAACAGCTCGTAGTTAATGGGGGTGAGGATAAGTGGGGTAAGGGCAAATAGGGCATAGACCGCACTATGCATGATTGTATTGCCGATTTTTGTAAGCTGAAACATGAGGGTAGTATAGCATGAAATTACAATTTTTAATGACTCTGGATGAGTCTAAGATCACGATGACTTTATACAACCATTTATCTCGTAATTATGTATGGTAGAATGACCCCATGTTTGATTTTTTCTTCGGTTTGCTTTCCCATGATCTTGGTATTGACCTTGGTACCGCAAATACTCTTGTCTATGTAAAAGAAAAAGGCATCCTTATCCGGGAGCCTTCTGTTGTTGCCCGCCACAAACGCACAAAACAGGTTGTGGCAATCGGGACAGAGGCGAAAAAAATGTTGGGGAAAACACCCGGGACGATTGAAGCACTCCGTCCACTTCGGGATGGGGTCATTTCCGATTTTGATGCAACGGAGGCAATGCTCAAGCGCTATATTGCTCTGGTTCATGAACAACCGAAAACAAAGTTTCTTCCTAATATCCCTCGGCCGAAAGTCGTTGTCGGGATTCCCTCCGGTGTTACGGAAGTAGAACGGCGTGCCGTATCGGAGGCGTGTTTGATGGCAGGAGCACGTGAGGCATACCTTATCGAAGAGCCGATGGCGGCCGCAATCGGTGCCGGTCTTCCGGTTGAAGAAACCAGTGGAAGTTTTGTTTGTGATATTGGAGGTGGGACGAGTGAAATTGCCGTGTTGTCGTTGGGCGGAATCGTCGTGAATCGTTCTATCCGTACAGCAGGGGATGAAATGGACGAGGCGATTGTCGGATTTATACGGCTGAAATATTCGCTTTTAGTTGGGGAACAGACGGCAGAAGACGTAAAAATTGCAGTTGGGAGTGCATTCCCGACGGATAAAAGTGAACGACAGACGGTTGTACGGGGACGCGATATTGAAACAGGGCTTCCCAGGTCCGTGCGCATCGGGGAAAGCGAAATCCGCGAGGCGCTTTCTCCTGTAATTGCCGAAATTGTTGAGGCGATCTCCGAAACCATAGAAGAAACTCCGCCTGAATTAGTTGGTGACATAATGGAACATGGGATTGTCCTTGCCGGTGGTGGGTCTCTTATTCGTGGAATTGACAAGCTTGTTGCATCGGAGCTGAAAATGCCTGTTTGGGTGACGGATGATCCCCAAACTGCAGTGGTACGCGGGTGTGGAAAACTGCTTGATGATACGCGCCTTCTTTCCAAAGTCAAGGTTGCGGCACGAAAAATTACCTGATGGTTTGTGGGATCTGCGCTATACTAGCGTCATGGTACATAGAAACAAATATGCCCATATTGCAACAAGGATTCTCGATCCATTGGTGTTTGTTTGTATTTTTCTTGTTGCTTTGTGCATCCGATCTCATGCATCCCTTTCCTATCTTGGTATCTATTTTAGTGATTTGATTGTACTCATACTATTTCCCGCTCTGGCGGTTTTGTATTTTTTCCAAAAAAAACATTTACTTGCGGATTGGGATGTGAGTAACCGTAAAGAACGGATTCGGTTATTTATTGTGTTGAGTGCGTTGTTTTTTCCCGGAGTATCGTTGGTTGTATTGTTTGGGAATAATGTATTTACGATATATACCTGGGTGATATATGCGTGGTTTTTAGGACATCTTTTAGTTACGCTCTTTTGGAAACAATCAGGTCATACTGGAATGGCAACACTCGTTCTTGGTATTTTCTTTGTTTGGTATGGGATGCGCGTTGTCCCATTTTTTTTCCTCGTACCTTTTATTGCATGGACAAGAATTGT
>CAZERT010000020.1:4274-6006 GCA_964515515.1 uncultured Gammaproteobacteria bacterium | reverse complement strand
CGCGGGTATGAATTCCGATCGCTTGCGGAAGGCAATAGGACAAAAGAGCTTATTCGTCATGCTCCGCGTGGGACTATTTATGACCGGACCATGAAGCCGCTCACCCAAAATATTGCCCAATACCGTTTGATAAAGCCGTGTGAACAAAAAAGTCAGGAGGAAGAAGCCGGTACATCCTGCATATCGCGTATTTCAGAAGAAGAAAAAAATACCCTTGTAAAAAATGGACTTCCATTGGGTTCGTTTTTGGAAGTGGATTACTTACGCAGGTATCTTTTTCCTGAAGCAACTGCACATGTTGTCGGATATACGGGGGAAATTACGAAGGAAGAATTGGATGATCCATACTATCAACTTCGTAATTACCGCGGCGGTGATACTATTGGCAGGATTGGGGCAGAACTTGTGTATGAGGATGTGCTAAAAGGAAGAAACGGTAGGGAACTGGTGGAAGTCTCGGCAGATGGAAAGATACTTCGGATTCTCGGGCAGGAAAAGGAATTGCCGGGAGAACCGCTCATCCTTACGATCGATGCAGATCTTTCCTCTGTTGTTGCGGCCAATTTCCCCAAAGACGTTAAAGGAGCGGTGGTGGTTTCTAAGCCACAGACTGGTGAAATTTTAGCCATCTATTCCTCACCGACGTTTTCACCGAATTCATTTACGCTTGGTATGAGTCAAAAGGAATATACAACTCTTCTTTCCGATCCTGATATGCCAATGTTTAATCGAGCTATAGGCGGGGTATACCCGCCCGGATCTACCTATAAGATCGTAACGTCTTTGGCTGCACTGACGGATGGAGCGATAACACCCTTAACAATCTATGAAGATACCGGAGAAATCCGAATTGGCCCATTTGTGTTTCCGAATTGGTTTTATAAACAGTATGGAGGAAAAGACGGAAACGTGGATGTGGTAAAGGCGCTCAAACGAAGTAACGACATATTTTTTTATAAGGCAGGTGAAGCATTGGGGATTACGAAACTTGCCCAATGGTCAGAGCGGTTTGGTGTGGGAAAACCGCTTGGCATTGAGCTTCCCGGAGAAGCAAGTGGACTGATGCCTGGACCAGGGTGGAAGGCAGACCGGTTTTCCACGCCGCAGGATATCCTGTTGAAAAATAATGAATGGTATGTTGGGGATACCTACCATGTATCCATCGGCCAAGGATATTTACTTACTACTCCGCTTCAGGTAAATTTTTGGACGAATATTGTGGCAAATGGTGGGAAGCTCTGTAAACCGACAATCAGAAAACCACTTGTTTCCTTTCTTGGACAATCACAAACGGATTGTCGGGATGTTGGGGTAGGTGCAAAAACGCTTGATGTTGTTATGGAAGGAATGCGGGAAGCCTGCGATACTGGGGGGACAGGGTACCCATTTATTGGTTTTGGCATGAGGAAAACTCCCCAGGGGACATTGCTTTCCGCAGATGCTTCCACCAGTGGCACGCTGATTCCCATTCCTATCGCGTGTAAAACCGGTACAGCGGAATATGGTGACAGTGAGGATAAAACCCACGCATGGTTTACGGCATTTGGTCCGATTCCAACACATATTGTCAAGGAAAACGCAGCTTTTTTGGATGAATCTGCCATAACGGGAGATCCGCAGATTTCCGTTACCGTATTATTGGAGGAATCAGGTGAAGGAAGCGATAAGGCGGCGCCAATTGCAAAAAAAATCTTTGAAGCATGGTTTATGCGATGAATGATACGGATGCAGC
>CAZERT010000020.1:1488-4174 GCA_964515515.1 uncultured Gammaproteobacteria bacterium | reverse complement strand
ATGCCAACCCCTTACGGAAGGGAAATGACGCGGCGAATTGTTTCGGTTTTAACTGATGCAGGGTGTGCGATCATTTCCGGTATGGCGCTGGGGATTGATGCAATTGCCCATCAACAGGTGCTGGATATGGGCGGGCAAACGGTTGCGGTTTTAGGATGCGGGGTAGATGTTGTGGCACCTCTAACAAACGAGCGGATTTATTCCACACTTGTTGCAGGCGGACGCGGTGCCGTTGTGTCGGAAATGCCCCTTTCCCATAAACCTTCAAAGGGAATTTTTCCTGCCCGCAACAGGATTATAAGCGGTATGGCATCATGTTGTGTGATTATTGAAGGAACGAAAAGAAGCGGGTCACTGATTACTGCACGCTACGCGGCAGAACAGGGAAGGGATGTGTTTGCACTGCCTGGTCCGGCAACGAGCCCGTACAGCGAAGGACCCAACGAACTGATAAAAAATGGTGCAAATGTGACGACAACAGGCTATGAAATTCTTGATTTCCTCCATGTCAGCCGTGGTGTATTCAAGCAAACAACAATACACAATCTAGAGGGAACACAGTATCGTATAGTTGAGTTTTTGAAAGCACGAGGCCCGCATGGTTTGGATGCACTTGCAACTTCGCTTGGTATCCTGTCATCCCAAATCCTTTCCGATCTTTCCATCCTTGAAATACGGGGAATTATCCGCGATCATGGAGGGAAGGTATACGGGATTACCGAAATTTCCCCATAAGTGGAACGTGACTCCTTTGCTATACTAAAACAATTCCTATGAATCTTATTCTTGTCGAATCACCAACAAAAGCAAAAACACTCGGTCGGTTTTTGGGTAAGCAGTATCGCGTAGAAGCAACGATGGGGCACATCCGCGATCTACCCAAATCAACGTTGGGTGTTGATACAGGGCATTCCTTTGTGCCGGAATATATTATTCCGACTGAGAAGAAAAAGCGCGTCTCTGAGCTTGTGGCAGCCGCAAAAGATGCAGATAGCATTATCTTGGCTTCCGATCCTGATCGTGAAGGGGAAGCCATTGCCTGGCATGTTGCACAAATTTTTCAGGAGAAAGGAATCAATAAGAAAAAAAGTGTTCCGGTTTCCCGCATTACCTTTCATGAAATTACCAAAACGGCAATAGAAGATGCGCTTGCCCATCCCGGGAAAATCGACACCAGACTTGTTGATGCCCAGCAAGCCCGAAGGGTGCTGGACCGTCTTGTGGGGTATAAACTTTCCCCGCTGTTGTGGCAAAAAATGTCCAAACGGTGGTTGTCGGCAGGACGTGTGCAATCCGTTGCAGTTCGTCTTGTCGTGGAGCGGGAGAGGGAAATTAAAACATTTACCAAGGAACCTTATTTTACGATAGAAGGGGTATTTTCTGTAGGAGAATCGGGAAAAGATACGATTACTGCATCGCTTGTATCCCACAATGGGGAAAAATATGAGCGGGAACTGTCATTTACACTTTTTGACGGGGCGTATACCACGAAAAAAACAACCATTGCAACGGAAGATGATGCAAAAAATATCGTTGTGGCGATGACGTCTCCTTGGACTGTGTCTGCTGTCGAAACAAAGGAAATCAAACGTCAGCCACCGGCACCCTATACCACGTCAACCCTTCAGCAGGATGCGGGAAGAAAGTTGTACTTTTCCTCCAAAAAAACCATGCAGCTTGCCCAAAAGTTGTATGAGGAGGGGTTGATAACCTATCATCGGACGGACTCAGTTAATTTAGCCCAGAAATTTATTGCGGAAGTCCGGACATATTGTAAAAAAGAATTTGGTGCCTCGTATATTCCTTCCGAACCCAGGGCATTCCATACGAAATCAAAAGTTGCCCAAGAAGCCCATGAGGCAATCCGTCCGACTGATGTTGCGCGAATTGCGGAAACGCTTGCACAATCCCCGGAGCTCAACCATGATCACGTACGGCTGTATGAACTTATCTGGAAACGGGCAATTGCCTGCCAGATGACGGAGGCGCGGTTTGATTCAACAACGATTGGCATTAAGAGCGCAAATGGGTATCAATTCAGCTGTCAGGGATCGGTTATTACTTTTGATGGATACCTTCATGTGGTTGGTCGGGAAAATGGGGAAACGATTCTTCCAAATGTTCAGGTAGGCCAGACGGTTGACCGGATCGATACAAAAATTATTCCTCATGAAACAACGCCGCCGCCGCGGTATTCCGAGGCGAGTTTGGTGAAAACATTGGAGGAAAAAGATATCGGTCGGCCATCTACATATGCCCCAATTATTTCAACGATCCTCGAGCGGCAATATGTAAAAAAGGAAGATAAAAAATTGTTCGCAACGGAGCTAGGAGATGCGGTTACTGATTTTTTGGTGAAATATTTTCCAAATATTATGAGTCTTCCATTTACGGCAACGATGGAAAACAGTCTTGATGCGGTAGCAGATGGGAGTCTTTCCTGGGTGCCGGTGGTGGAAAAATTCTATACCCCATTTTCCAAAGATCTGGATCATGCAACTCAATTTGCCGGTAAAGTAAAATTAACCGTCGAACAGCTCGATGAGGAGTGTCCGTTGTGTAAAAGTCCGTTGGTTGTCAGGACTGGTCGATATGGGAAGTTTGTTGCCTGTAGCACGTTTCCAAAATGCAAATTTACCCGGCAATATGGGGAAACGGTGGCAAATCTTGTCTGCCCCAAATGCGG
>CAZERT010000020.1:0-1388 GCA_964515515.1 uncultured Gammaproteobacteria bacterium | reverse complement strand
ATGGAAGACAGAAAAAAAACAATCACAGCCGTTGCGTTATTGCTCCTGTGTATTTTTATTCTGCTTATTCTTGCTGCCTCGCTACTGTTTAGAAAAAAAACCGTTTCTCCCATTCCGGATGATATGGCAATCGAGATTATATTTATTTCCCCGACACTCGTGCCGCCAGTCGCATCTCCTTCTGCATTGTTTTTAACACCAACTCAAGGGAAAAAACCATAATGGAAATGATACTGACGGTAGTATTGCAGGTAGATCAGTATCTTTTTACTGCCATTAATTCGCTTCCGCACCCCGTAAGCGCTGATATCATTGCCATGATGTTATCGGGTATTTCCAGTTACGGGTTTGTATGGCTCCTTTTTGGAGGATTACTGATTATCCGTGAAGAGATCCGTGATCAACGGTTTATTGCGCGGCTTCTTGCCGCAATAGGATTTTCGTTGGGCGCATCAGAAGTGCTCTTAAAACCCCTCATCGGGAGATTGCGGCCGATTTTTGAAGCAGGTACGACCGTTGTCGCACCGATTGCCGGTCATTATTCGTTTCCTTCCACACATGCGGTTGTTGCCTTTGCATCGGCAAAGATTCTTTCCCAAAAAGAACCTGCAATCGGGAGATTTATGTATGTGCTTGCCGGATGCGTTGGTCTTTCCAGGATTTATTTGGGTCATCATTATCCGCTTGATGTGTTTTTTGGTTCGGTACTGGGGCTTGGTATCGCAGAATTGATACTTTTTATGTTTCGTTTGCATCCCAGAAAAAAACAATCAGGAAAATCCCGACCCGGCAGGGTATAATACGTCTTCATGGATAGGTTAAATGCCCAAGAGCTCCGCACGATGCCGGTTGACGAGGAAAAACTTTCTTCACTCTCGCATCACGATATAACAATTATCTGTGAGGATGTGCTTGATACCTATAATGTGGGATCGATCTTTCGTCTGGCGGATGCCGTGTGCGTTGACTGCATATATTTATGTGGTCAGACTCAGACTCCACCAAACACCCGAATTAAAAAGGCATCGATCAATACGTGGCAATGGGTGAAATGGATCTATAAGGAATCAGCGCCTGAGGCAATAGAGGAGCTTCGGAGGGAAAAGCCCAACATTTGCACATACGCATTGGAACAAGACGCACGAAGCATATCGTTTGGAAAAACCGAGTATAGATTACCGGCAGTACTTGTGGTTGGAAACGAATCAACCGGGGTAAAAAAAGAAACACTGGATTTGGTTGATGAAATTATTGAACTGCCAATGTTTGGTATTAATGTATCGCTTAACGTCATGGTGACTACAGGCATAGTTCTTTATGATATGGTAAAACAACTGAAGTTATGAAACGCAAACTCTATCGTATTATTACGTTTGCCCCACAAGATC
>CAZERT010000019.1:1499-12029 GCA_964515515.1 uncultured Gammaproteobacteria bacterium | reverse complement strand
CTAATCAACCGTCTTCCTGACGGATTCATATAAGAAAGAGGAAAGAAAAGTGAAGCGTTATATGCTGGTTGTTTTTGTCGTCCTCATGCTCTGCATGAGTGGTTGCGTTCCTGCGGCCGAAAAAAATGAAATTAAACCTGCCGAAACCCCGGAATATTGCCAGATCAATGTCAAGAGCTCTGTAGTTTTTGAAGATTATGGGCTTGAAGAAATTGGGTCGGGAATATTTACAGTTTCAAGGCCTGATAGTAATAGCAACTGGGAGGTGCCTGCGGAGCTGTTGAAATGGCACGAATTGGTGGTGTTACCGAAGGTTGATGAGTTCAAAAGTAATATTAACACCCGGTGGCCACCGGTCGTAACAAATAATTTTGTTGTGTCTGCGGATGGGTTTTGGAACAACTGGGATGAAATGTCCGGTTCTTGGGAAAATGCATGCCCAGATGAAGGGTTTGTGGCGAACGACAATATTCATCTAACCACGAACCTTAAGGTCGAAATTGTTTACACGACATATTATTTCAGTTTGTCTTCAGATGGTAACGAATTCGTGTTCTCAATGAAGCGTTATCAGATGATGGATATATTAACTGGAAAAATCCTTCCTGTGGCATTAGATATTTCTCCGGTTGCAGTTTCTCCGGAAAATTTCAGTGTCTTAACAAAGGATGCTGTTGTTTTGTACAAAGCCACCGATCCATCATCGGCCAAGATCTATGATGCATTGATCTACGGCTTTGGCTCCTGGGAAGAGGATCGGATTGTAGTAACCACAATGGAAAATGGGATCATATATGGAGCCATGATTCCGGCGGATCCAAATTCAAATAAATAACCAAACCAATTGTTTTACCCGTGGAATCCTGCATGTGCGCAGGAAGAGTATATGTAGGATTCCCGGTTGTTTTTACGTAGTTTTATCTTCATATTTTTCATTTTTCATTGACAAATTATTGGTTCAAATATATACTATGGGTTAATATTACTTTCCCGTCCTCCCTCAATGGGCCGGGGACTTCTTGCCCTGTCACCGTTCCTTCGGGGATTTTTATCGGAAGAAAGATGTTTGCATTTTTTATTCCGGAATTTCCCATGCACATTAACAGAATGGTTCAGTATTTCCTTCCGGTCGGGAAGAGAACTGTATAGCGAACGCAACTTCGATATACGGTTATCTTCCTGATTCGTGGAGGAGAAAATTTTATAAATCGCGCAGCTATTAAGGCGATTGTCGGGAAACCGCGTAAGCGGACAATGAACAATAAAGGAAAGAAAGTGAAGAAGATTTTGTCTGTTGTTTTCGTCATTTTCATGGCTTTGGTCATGATCGTCGGCAGTTTCAGTTTTGCTGCTGGCGAGTCGGAATACTCAGCAACCCCAACCCAGAAACCCGAGACGATTTGGAAGATAGCCAAGGGGGAAAGTTTTAGAATGGAGGATGTTGCCGGGTATTATATAGAATGGCAACCTGGTTACTGGGGAAGACCAACACCAAAGACTCAAGCGGAGAAATCGCTGCGGGAGAAATTGGTGAAAGTCTGCAAACCGGAATGGATCCAAAGCACTGGGTCTAGTATTGTGGTAACGAATCAATATGCTCAAGCAGAGACTGATGAATGCTGGGGTATTATTGAATCGTTGCTCGGTCGAAAACCTGCGTCTGTGATCCCAAAGAAGATGTATGTCCAGCTGAAAAACCAATCGAAAATTGTCGGCTCAACCGGATCAACGTATTTGTACGTAACAGAATCCGGAATTCCGATCGGATGGAGCAAAGTAGTTTTGGATCCACAGTCGTCATGCGGGTTGAATAGTCTCGCTTTCACATGGTGGGACGGTTCCCCGTTTGTTGTTGTGGATATGTTCCAGAAAGAAATATGGGATGTATTTTACCAAAACGGAATGAGCGGGCTGCTCAAGAAAGACAATCTGCCCAAAATCCCGGATTTTTGCCAGGGGCAAAATTTTAAGACAACCAATCCGCCCACTTGGGTTCGCATCGCTCCGCAAAACGATATGTTTCGTCTTGACTATCCTGGAATGGCAATCCAGGTTCACACGAACTATGAACTATGTGATCAGTTCGTGTGGTACGACGAAGCTTCATATTTGGTAGTCATCCCTGATGCCAAGAGAAATTTGCATGCTTACCAACTGATGAAAGGCGATATAGTCGTCATTAAATCGGCCAGTAAAAGTGCATATTTCACGGTAATTGGGACTCAGCTTCGATGGATGACTCCGAAATCTGGGGTCAATTTTGTTCCATCCATCGAGCTTACGACCGCGTGTGAAGGAGGGCTTTGTGCCATCATCCGTACAGATCCCGATCCCTACGTATTGGATGGTGGTTTACCAATCCCTCAACATGGGGCGACCGATTTTTAACAACTGAACCATTTTTTCCCGGGAATTCTGCGTATGCGCAGGCAGAGTATATGTATAATTCCCGGTTGTTTTGAATATTCTTGAGAAAAGAATACTGAAAACAACCCATTGAAGGAACTTTACTGATAGACCTTGGGTGTTAGACGATAATTTCCAGCTTCCGAAGGATAGGAAGCAGGTGTTCAAACGGTAAGCCAATGACGTTCGTGTAACTTCCGTCCACTTTGGTCACCAAATCCCAGGGCATTTCGTTAAGTGCATAGCCTGCCGCAAACCGGGAAAAATCATAGCGGTTGTTGTATGCTTCTACTTCCGGTCCGGTCATTTTGCGCATGGTGACTTTTGTTTTTTCAACACTTGTCCACTGTTTTACGACTTTGCCGTTTAACAGCTGGGTAATTTTCACTGCAGTGACGAATGTATGGGTTTTTCCCATCAGGTCTTTGAGCATCGCTTTTGTCATGTCTTTATCGAGTGATTTTCCGTAAATTTTATTTCCCAGAATTGCCATGGAATCAGCGCAGATTACAAGGACCCGGCCTTCTTGGGGAACCATGTAGACGCGGGGATTTTTCAGGATTTCTTCTGATTTTGCGGCCGCCCGTTTTTGGATCGTTTTCATTGGATCTTTATCGACAATGGCTTCCTCATCTACATTGGTTACAACGGTTTTGAAGATAATGCCCAGTTTTTCCAACAGCATGCGCCGGCCGATGGATTGGGAGGCGAGCATAATGTGGAACGGTTTTTCTTCAGGAGGGACTTGTGTGTTTCGGAAAGATAAGTTCATATCGCGCAATTATACCGGATTTGAGGGGGTAATGCCAGGGGGAAGTGGATTGGTAATTCGTTTATTCGTGATTCGTGACTTCAGGAAGGGTATCTTTGAAGTATCGCAGTTCGTATCTTCGTTTTATGAAGGAAAGATAGTACGAATTACGAAGATGCGCATTTCATCCAACACCATTGCGACCATCAAGGCTTAGCCTTGGGAAGAGAGAGGGTATTTCGTAGTTCAAAGAGTGTGCCTTTTTGTTGTTCTGTGAGAGTTGGCATTATGGTATTGATATATTCTTGAACCTGTTTTGTGGTTTCTTCATTAACAGCTTGATTAATGCGTTCTTGGGTAAAAAATTGCAGTATGCTGTTCTTTGTTTTGTCCAATGAGTCTGCTGATGAAAGTGCTAAGAATTCTTGCTGTTTTTCTGGGGATAATGTTTGTATCAGGTGAAGTAGTGCAGATTGGTAAATAAGCTGGAAAAATGAATTCGTGAATTCGTCTTTATTTCCCGAAAAATTAATGATATCAAGAATTTGTATAAATATTTGACGATGTGGTTCCATATTTTAAGTGCTAATAGGTATACTAGGTTTTTTAGTTATGGAAATCATGGGTTCAAATACTGCCGCACCACCCAAAACAGCAAGGCTATTTGCAACTGCAATAGCAATTAATTGTGGATTGGCACCTACGTGAATAATTTTTTCTATGGCAAGCCCCGCAGTTGTTCCAAATGGAACAAGCAAAGCCAGTTCAAACGTACGAGAAGCAATTTCTTTCCAATGGTTTTGGACTCCCTGTTTTAATCTTGATAAAAATTTTATTGAACCTTCGGTAGGATTATTTTCCGGGGATGGGGGTATCGCATTTTCCATACTTGAAAGTATAGCACAATTTATATTTTGTTAATAAATGGCTTTACTTTTTGGTGATAAACGGAATAATGATCGTAATGATATGTAAAAAACTGAGTCAGGATGGGCGGACTCGCTTGCCCGCCGAAGCTTCCAGCGAAGGAGGGAACGTCGACCTCATTATCATTTTTCTAGAAAATTTAGTCGGGACGAGCAGACTTGAACTGCTGACCTCGCGGTCCCGAACCGCGCGTTCTACCAACTGAACTACGTCCCGACAAAATTTTCTTGTCCCGTCCCGCTAAGCGGGACTACCAACCCAAACTACATCCTGAATAACAGTTGGTATTGTAGCATAGAAGCAGGTACAATAGGGGAGCATATTTTTGTTTTTTTGCCTCTATAGCTCAATGGATAGAGCAGTCCCGTCCTAAGGGAAAGATGAGGGTTCGATTCCTTCTAGGGGCACCTAACTTTCCCGTAATTTGACACCCCTTTCAATTCTTCGTATGATCGGGTCAATAGTCGGAGCAGAAAGGAGGGGTATGGATGATTCATCCAGTACCCTCAAGAAGTTTTTTAGCCGCCGCCCGATACTCCTCTTTAAACGGGGCGAAGCCCTTATCCGTGAAGGCGATCCAACTACCCGCGTGTATTGGATTAAAAAAGGATTTGTCCGGCTCTATCTGATTTCCGAAACTGGTGATGAAATAAGTCTGCATATTTACCAGCCGGATTGTTTTATTCCCACAACGCTTGGACTGTCTGATACATTTATGCCCTATACGTTTGCAGCAATGACGCCGGTGGAAGCGCAATGCGCATCGATGGATGAATTTATGGAATACTTGGAAAAAAATCCATCGTTGTACCGGTGTGTCATCAAGCGCAATGCAAAGATGATGAAATCGTTTTTTCAGCGGATGGAAGTCGTGCTTACCCGATCCGCCTATGAAGGGGTTGCGTTTGTTTTATCACGATTTACCCAAACGTTCGGATGTGGACCTTCCAATTCCGATGCGCCGGTAAAAATTCCCCTGAGCCATCAGGAAATTGCTACATGGCTGTCTACCACCCGGGAAACAGTAAGCCGTCAGATTGAACGGCTCAAAGCTGAAGGTATTATCACAACATCAAACCGTCATATTACTATCATTAACCCCCGGAAGCTTCAGGAGATTTATTCGTAGAAGAAGTTGGGGGCGACTCTGTATCAACTGCATCCAGCGTTTCGCGCAATTCATTCTCTTTTTTTCGAAGCCGTGTGTGGTCAACAAACCACAACAGCAAAGCAAGAAAGAGGATCATCCAAGGCCAGGAGCTTTGCGATGTTTCTGGTGGACATTGGGGGGCATCTTCTGCAGCCAGTACCTGTCCAACAGGTGGGGAAACCGGTTGGGAAAGCGGTTGTTCGTATATGTAGGCCCTGACGGGAAACTGCAGCGATACGGCTGATGATTGGATAACGGTTCCATTTGGTGCCTTTCCTTGACCGGTTATTCCGGCTGAATACATCCCGCCAACGGCTGCTTTTGGAACGGTTAAACCAAACGTCACTTTCCTTCCTGTGCCTTGTTGAATAGTCCCCAGAGTAAAGGGAACGGCAAACAGGAATACTCCTGCAGGATCAAACAGCGAAAGGGTGATGGAACTGTCGTTGGATGTTTCCGCACCAATATTTTTAAGGGACAGGAAAAAGGTAATGGTGTCACCCGGATAGACAAATTCTCCAACATTATGGTTTGCAGAGACGCTAAGAACAGGTTGTCCATCGGAGACGGATTGATTTGAAATCTCCCCATCGGAATATTCCCTGCTGATCATCACGGTTGTCGTAGCCCAATTATTTGACGAATCGGATTCTTCATCGGTCGTTGAAATTGCTGCGCTTACGGATTTTTCCTGTGTTTTGGTCTGGGCATATGCGGATTTTACGAGCATGTGTTTGAGTGTTTGCCCAAACGAAAGCGCCTCATTCCATCCAAAGCGAACGGAAAATGTAAGTGTCCCGCTGGCACCCGGTGCAACATTTCCCAGTGGAGCGGTCAGGGTATTTCCTGCCACCGATATCGGTTGGGACGCTGATCCTGGTTCATAGGTTGCCCCCTGGGGCAGTGTTACGGCAATGTGTGTTCCCCGCGCTTCTTCCTGCCCTGCATTGGTGTAGGAAACCGATATGGTTGTTGTTCCTCCGTCAGGAACGGTGGAAGAACCTGAATTCATGCTAACCCGCATATCCGGATGGGCCACAACAAGATCACCATTCCAGGATCCGAAAATGTTAAAAATCGGGAAGAAGAACCGGTGTCCGATGGCTGTTGTATTGACCATGGAAAATGCGTTTGCCAGTGCCGTTGCGTTGCCCGTTTGAAGTGCCGCAGCAGCCGCATTCCGGATGGAATTTTCCCCGGTTATTGCCCGTGCGGATACCAGATATTTCAAGAGGGCTTGGGAAGAAATCGCTACCCGTGACTGGTGTGACGGTTCAGTTGAATCTAAATTTATTGTCTGTTCGTTTAAATGTTCCGACAGTATGCTGGATCCAAAGGGAAGTAATGTTTGTTCAGATCCATGATTCCACCCATCAAGCGTTCCGTTCCAGGAGCCAAAATTATTCACCAGTACCATATACCACCAGTCGGAGAAGAGTTGGGAATTGGCCATTATGGTATCCGTTCCGTGGGAATAGGCAGTTCCGGTTTGGATTGCTGCGTCAGGAACATCCTCAATGGTATTTTCTCCGGTTTCCGATTGCGCCTCCACGTGGCTTGGTCCAACTGTTGCATCCTGCATGAGTGTTGTGGATGGCTCGCTTTGGGTTGTTTGGAGAGTCGAAGCAGTGCGTTCTTCCATAAAACGAATCAGGCTCGGAAGGATGATGTCTGCATCAAGGGCGTTGAAAATATTTATAACGACGAATAAATAATCCGATCCAATAATCTGGCTGTTGACGAGATTTACGAGGTTTGCGCTGGCAAAACTGTCACCAGTTTGCAGGGTTGCGGTTTGGTCAGTGTCCGTTTGGGAATTTTGCCCGCTGGTTGCCGTTGCCAGGACCGTTGCATCAAGATTTGCGGTGTCGGAAATCCGCAGGAGCATGCCGTCCGATGTCAAAATCATGGTTGGTCCCGACTCTTTCGTTTGTTGTTCAATTTCATTCCACACATCGCGAAGATTGATCGGTTCATCCGTTGGGGAGGAAAGGGAAAGCGTCAGAAAGCGAAGTGTTGAACCCACAACGGTGGTATTGATGACATTGACCATAGACGAACTGGCATAGCTGTCACTTGTAACGATGGCACTGCTTGCAGTGTCTTGTGTCTGATTGCTTCCGCTGGTTGCATCTGCTGATGCCGTAAGTGTTGCATCGGCATGATTGGCAATATTGATGGATGATGGATCCGTTGGGGGTATGTCTGTTTGGGTTGTTGGCTCTGCTGAAATGACGGTAGTATTGAGGTGATTATCCGATGTTGTTTGTGCGGAAGCGGTGCCTGTCTGGATGAGTGCATCTGTTTGGGTTTGAAGGATACCGTTGTCTCCTGTTGTTGCCGATGATGATACAGTTTCTTCTACGTTGGCGGTTGATACGGTGTTGATAGAACATTCAATAGACCCTTCCACAGCACAATCCGAAGTCGTTATGGTACCTCCTACGGTCCCCTGGGTTGTATTTGCATCAATGGTGGAAGTAGCCTCGGCAGTGCTGTCATCTGTTTGAATAGTGGTGGTGTCTGGGGGATTGTTGGTTGTTTCTTGTGAAGGCTGAGTCGATTGGTCGGATTCTATTGATGATTCTTGTTGTTCTTCTGTTGGTAGCGGAGTTTCAATGGTGGTTTGTGTTTGTTCCTCTTCTGCATACACGTGAGAGAATGGGGTAGCTGTTGGTAGAAACAGTAAGAGAAATGACAAAAACAGCGCAATAATCCGCTCCCTGCCCTTTGTGTTTTTATGAAATATATTTCGTTTTTTCATATATCAATGGAACAATGAAACCATGTAACAATGACGAAATAATTCCGGATATTCCGGGGGATAGTGGGCCCGCTACCCCCCGATATCCATTCACTATCGAGCTGTCACTTCATCTCCCCGTCATATCAATCAGCAATGGGTGCAGATGAAACATTTGCAATAATCCACTGATCGCCTTGAGCAGATGAACCTCCAGTCGTAACGCCCTGGATTAATCCGCCACCGGTAATTTTCGTAAACCCGCCGGTAACGAATGTGTTCGTATTTACCACGCCAGCAATAGCATTGTCCCCCGATACGGCGATTACCTTCACGTCATTAAATTTCACATCGGAAATCTTTGGCCCCATCATTGTGCACATCGTACATGGGCCGGAATTTGCCTGAATTGTCTGTGTTCCGATCGCGACTGTTTCACCGGTTGTGATACCCTGAATCATTCCACCGCCGGTTATCATAGTCATTGGTTTTGAAAAAAACGGCGTGACGGTGGTAAAGGTATTTGTTGTTCCGATGATGTTGTTATCTCCTGATTTTGCAACTACGACTAAGTCATTTCCGATAATATCTGCCGATGAAATGCTGGGCATTTGCCAAAATGTTGCCATTGCAGGAGTTGTTGCTGCCAAAAATGCGGCAAGCATAAGAAGCTTTTTCATATGTTTCACCTCCTTTCTTGTGTGTTTTGCAAAGAACGCAGGAATACGGGAAGATACACGTGATGTGTAGATGTGTGGTGGGCAGCGAGAATAATACGGTACGGATCAATCATACCCCCCAAACCATGCAAGAATATTAGCCGCACTTTCTTTATACGAAACCGGGTTCATGCGATGCAGTGTCGATACATACGGCTTTTTTGTGGCATGCTCTACAGTTTAGGTGGGAGCAAAAAGTATTCAGAACCTTGCTTTAGTGACTGTTCCATAAGAAAACGTGAAGATATCACATGAAGTATATATTGGTTTTTGCAGTGATTTTATCGGATATTGACCGTATAGAGGTTTGACTTTGATTGGACCTTGGGATTTAAATTTGTCAGAATCACCAGCTTTGTTGCATTTGTCCAAGGTACGACAAATCCATCTTCAAACGGTCCTGCATAGACTGTTGTCCTGTTCGTACCGTCATATTCGATAATATCGATTCTATCGCTTCCTGAAAGAATCAGATGGCGAGACGTCGGAAGCCATTGGATAGGGATAGGGGTCGCACGTGTTTGGGAATCGGTATCATCAACAATAGGTTTTTGTTGCTGGGGCAATCCGTTTTTGGTTGCAACACCGTAACTTCCGGCAGACCCCAGATTGTAGTTTTTGTCTTCCTTCACATCATAGACATAGAGGTTCCCTGGTAAGATATCGCGTGTTTCTTCGGTTGAATTTGTGCCGATTTTTCGAGGTGTAATGATAATGGGAATGGTTGCAGTAGCAGTTGCTTCGTAGAGGATTTTGAGTTCATCGGGGGAAAATGAGAGGATGTTCATGGAACCCGTTGCGGTGTTGATAAAATCTTCTTTGAGCGGCAGGAGCCGTTCGTGCTCGATAAGTGCTTTCTGGTTATCCCATTCCAGCGTTAACTGTTCACTTACCCCAACCGGTGTCGGAACGGTGTTTATCCGGTCGGAATCAACCAGATAATACTGGGGGAGTCCGGTTCTGGTGGCTGTTGTTTCGATCAGAATCTGTTTGCCGTCAGGCGACCAGGTAAGGGTGGCGTCCTGGGTATCCAGAATTGATGCGGCAAGAATCTGCCGTGCGTCGCGGTTAATGCCAAGTGGTTTATCCACAAGATCCAAAACGTAGAGACCTGGTTTGGACAATGGAATAGCGGAAAGCGTTGCCTGTGGGTTTGGGGTGATGTTGTAGGCAAGCTTAGTGCCGTCCGGGGACAATACCGGCCGGACAACACCGGATGTAGTGATGGCAGAAAGCGACGGGTTAATAGGAAAGAGCATTGCATCGGCTTTGGCAAGGATTTCCCCTTGGACACGGATTTTTTTGCTCCACGGTTGGTAGGCATCTTTGGCAATGGTTACCTCATACCAGCCCGGCTGGATCGGGATATTGGTATTGGTGGCGCCGTAGCGCTTTCCGTCGATGGACACAAATGCACCGATTGGGTCGCTGGTTGCCGTAATGAGTCCCGTTGATCCGACACTTTTATCTTTGAAATTAAAGCGGTATCCACGTCCATAGGCGATGATCAGAAGTGAAATGCCAAGAATAAGATACGCAGTAATGACGGTCGTGATGATTTTTACCACGTGTGGACCCAGCAGGCGTTTCATGGGTATAGTATACAGTATTTTTTCTGAAAGATTCTGGACGCGTCTTTCGATACACTCAGGACTTGCCAGAATGACGCTACACTCTGTGTCATTCCGGCTTGCTGTGTCCATCCGTAGCAGAATGCGAAGGTGGATCCGGAATCCAACGCCTGCCCTTCGAAGTCCCCGTAAACAGGACGAAGGATGGGTCATTCCGGCTTGCTGTGTCCATCCGTAGCAGAATGCGAAGGTGGATCCGGAAT
>CAZERT010000019.1:0-1399 GCA_964515515.1 uncultured Gammaproteobacteria bacterium | reverse complement strand
GTCATTCCGGCTTGCTGTGTCCATCCGTAGCAGAATGCGAAGGTGGATCCGGAATCCACGTCATTCCGGCTTGTCCGGAATCTGTGTTTTCATACCAATATGTGTATGGTATACATACGATGTATGGGTATAAGACAAGGATTTGTGTATATTATGGGTAACAAACGACCGACGTTGTATGTTGGGGTAACAAGCAATTTATTGCAACGGGTTCATCAACATAAGGAAAATTGTGACCCAATGTCTTTTACGGCGAGATATAATCTTCATAACTTATTGTATTATGAGGTCTATGATACTATCGAACAGGCGATTATTCGGGAGAAACAAATGAAGGACATGAATAGGTTTGATAAACTGGCTCTTATTCAAAAAAATAATCCAGAATTTCTTGATATAACACATACAATTTTTGATTGAGTCTAAATCAGAATAGATATTTTCTGTATATAAACTAATCATACCATATCACTATGCAGATGTTTTCAAAACGGCTTGGAATAGATCTTGGAACCGCCAATAGTTTGGTGTGGCTTGCAGGTACTGGTGTGGTTTTAAACGAGCCGACGGTTGTTGCGGTCACGGCAGATGATAACCGGGTGGTGGCAGTTGGGAATGAAGCAAAGGAAATGCTCGGCAGAACGCCCGGGAACATTGTCGCAACCCGCCCGATGCGTGACGGTGTGATTGCCGATTACCGCGTAACGGAAGCGATGCTTCGCTACTTTATCGACCGCGTCGTCGGACGCAACCGGATTTTTAAACCCGAAGTCATGATCTGTGTGCCCAGCGGCTGTACACAGGTGGAGCGCCGGGCTGTGCTTGATGCAACGCTTTCAGCGGGCGCCAAAGTTGCCTATCTGATCGAAGAACCGCTTGCCTCGGCAATCGGGGCAAAAATCCCCATTGCACAGGCATCCGGCAATATGATAGTGGATATTGGCGGCGGATCAACGGAAGCGGCTGTTATTTCCCTTGGTGGTGTGGTTGTGCATAAAAGCGCCCGTGTTGCCGGTAACAAAATTGAAGAGGCGATTGCCCAATTCGTGAAGCGTACCTACAACCTGATTATCGGAGAACGGATGGCGGAGCAGATTAAGATTACGATTGGAAATGCTCTGGAAAGTCCATATCAAAATGATACAAAAGCTATAAAACAACAACAAACAGGTGACCAGAGTCGAGTCATACCAAGTGAATTAACGCCCGGCACGTCAAAGACTCTGACTCCTCAGGAAAGGCAAACGGATATGGAAGTCCGCGGTAGGGATGCGGTATCGGGTCTTCCTCGCATGATTACCCTCTCATCGCGTGAAGTAACCCAGGCAATCCTTCCTACCCTTATGCAGATTATCGCGGCAGTCAAGCAAGTGCTTGAAGATACACCACCGGAACTTGC
>CAZERT010000018.1:0-12315 GCA_964515515.1 uncultured Gammaproteobacteria bacterium | reverse complement strand
TAATTTTGAAGCAACATTTTTATTAGAAATTCGGAGTTGGTAGCCAGTAGTGAGCAACGAAGCAATAAAACAATGGAGCAATGGAACAATCTTTCAATTTTACCAAGGTGCAACCCGCTTCCTCCTCTTGGTTTTTGTGATACCATACGGGATATATGGACGCAATTGATACGCTGCTTACCCGTGGGATAGACACGATATATCCAAACAGAGAGGCTCTGGAAAAACTTCTTCGGAGCGGGAAAAAAGTCCGTGTCTATCAGGGGTTTGACCCCAGCGGTATTACCCTTCACATCGGCCATGCCGTTGCCATGAGAAAACTCCGCGAGTTTCAAAAACTGGGCGCAACGGTTATTTTTCTTATCGGCGATTTCACTGGAAGAATCGGGGATCCAACCGGAAAAAATGCCGAAAGAAAGCCACTAACGGAAGAACAGGTAAAAATAAACGCAAAAGATTATGTCCGCCAGGCATCAAAAATCCTGGACTTTGGCGGGGATAATCCCGTACAAATTAAATATAATAGCGAGTGGTTGGCAAAGCTGACGTTTGCCGATATTATCGGG
Organism: uncultured Gammaproteobacteria bacterium; assembly: GCA_964515515.1. Classification (GTDB taxonomy): domain Bacteria; phylum Patescibacteriota; class Microgenomatia; order UBA10105; family UBA927; genus CAZERT01. The sequence continues at coordinate 11,749 of CAZERT010000018.1, read as the reverse complement.
CTTCTTTCCCATTTTACCGTCCAGCAAATGATCGAACGGGATATGTTCAAGAATCGCCTGCACAACAATACACCCATACATCTGCATGAATTTTTATATCCTGCCATGCAGGGCTACGACAGTGTGATGATGGATGTGGATATCGAACTTGGCGGAACAGACCAGACATTTAACATGCTTGCAGGCAGGACACTCATGAAAGAGCTCAAAAACAAGGAAAAATACGTCATGACCGTGCCGCTTCTTACCGATAGCAGTGGGAAAAAAATAGGGAAAACCGAAGGAAATGCCATTGGCATAGCCGATGATCCGATACAGTTTTACGGAAAAATTATGTCCCTTCCGGATAGTGCAATCATTCCCTGTTTTACGCTGTTAACCGATGCTTCAGAGAGCGATATCGATGCGATGAAACAGACACTGGAAAAGGGGAGCAATCCCATGGAGTCAAAAAAACGCCTTGCCTATGAGTTAACCAAAGAGTTTCATACCGAATCCGATGCAAAGAAAGCCCAAACAGCATTTGTTCAAACATTCCAGACAAAAGAGTCCCTTAGTCAAAGTGCAATTTCCATAACGCTTGCTGCAAAGGAGTACTCACCACTTGAACTTGTGTGTGCAACCGATCAGACACTATCAAAATCGGAAGTGCGAAGGCTTATAACGGCAGGCGCAGTTGATCTTGACGGAGAAATTCTTACTCTCGAGCAGAAAACCTGTACAATCAAGGAAGGAAGCATCCTAAAGGTCGGAAAAAAACAATTTTTCCGTATTTTGGAAGCAAAATAAGAGGAGGCAGTATGAACTTTTTTAGAAAACATGAAAAAATGTGGAAAATTATCGTTGTCATTTCCTCAATTGCGCTTATCGCCAGTTCGTTTATTCCGCTGTTAACCATTCGGTAACCACCATCCATGGACATAACGCTTTCCACACCAATCCGGTACATTCCCCGGGTAGGTCCTGTTATGGCAGGACGCCTTGAAAGGCTAGATATACGCACTGTTCGTGATTTGCTCTTCCATCTGCCATTCCGGTATGAGGATTTTTCCCATACCTGCAGTATTGCCCGTCTGACCATCGGAACGCCTGCACATGTTATTGCAACCGTTGAATCGATAAAAACCGTTTTTACCAAAACAGGCAAACGGTTTCAGCAATGCCGCGTGCATGATGACAGTGGAACCCTTACCATCCTGTGGTTTAACCAGCCATATCTGGTATCGCTCATCCACGAAGGGGACAGGATTTCCCTTGCCGGAACCCTATCATTTTTCGGACAGACAAAGGCTATGATTGCCCCTATCTGGGAACCATGGAATCCCCACGGCGAAAACACCGCAACAAGCGGAATCATTCCTGTCTACCCCGCAACCGATGGAATTACAAGCAGATGGATCCGCGATAGAATCAGATCTCTTTTATCCCTGGAAAATAGTATGCCTACGGAATATCTGCCGGAAGATCTTATTCACGAATACGGGCTTAAAACCATTCAGGATGCCCTACAAACAGCTCATTGCCCAAAGCAGATCGATGAAACACACGCTGCCCGGTACCGGCTGGCATTTGACGAATTGCTTTTGCTACATCTTCGTTCCCAAATCCGAAAAAAAGAATGGAGTAAGCAACACCGCAGCCATATCTTCAAAAATCTTGCTAATATAGAAGAGGCGTTTCTTTCCTCTCTTCCATTTTCCCTTACTGATGATCAAAAACAGGCCATCGAAGCGATTGGAAAAGATCTTTCAGAGTCCATCCCAATGAACCGATTACTGCTTGGGGATGTAGGAAGCGGAAAAACCGTTGTGGCAGCCTATGCCATATATAAAACGGTACTGAATGGGTTTTCCGCTGTATTTCTTGCGCCTACGCAAATCCTTGCAACACAACATTTCGAAACGCTCACTACACTGTTTGCACCATTTGACATACCTGTAACACTTCACACTGCCGCAACAAAAAAAGAAAAAACTGATACAAAGACACCTGGAGTCATTGTTGGAACGCATGCCGTGTTTTCTCATGCATCAAACATTACCCGCCTTGGATTATTGGTTATTGATGAACAACAGCGCTTTGGCGTACATCAGCGCTCGCTCCTTCAGGAAAAACGGGAAGATGCAACGACACCCCATGTCCTGACAACCACGGCAACGCCGATCCCCAGGACACTTGCCCTTACCGTCTATGGACATCTGGATGTATCCCTTCTTTCCACCATGCCAACAGGCAGGCTACCTGTTAAAACGTGGGTTGTGCCAAACGAAAAACGGGACGGGGCATATGAATGGATACGAAAACATATACAAGAAACACGCTCACAAGCATTTATCGTCTGTCCCTTTATTGATCCTTCAGATACCGCCCAAAGCGTCCGTTCCGCAACAAAGGAATACGAACGGCTTAAAACCACCGTTTTCCCAACCCTTTCCATCGCCCTTATCCACGGAAAAATGAAAACAGCACAAAAGGACGCAATCTTAGCAGATTTTTCAGCAGGGAAATATAACGTGTGTGTTGCAACACCGGTTGTGGAAGTGGGAATCGATATTCCAAACGCCACCATTATGATGATTGAAGGATCGGAGCGGTTCGGACTTTCACAAATCCACCAACTTCGCGGAAGGGTAGGCAGAAGAAGCCAGCAATCATACTGCCTGTTGTTTACCGAAGGGAACGAAGAGGCTGTAAGCCGCCTTAAAATTCTTGAACAGAACCACAACGGACCAGATATTGCCCGGGAAGACCTAAAAAATAGAGGACAAGGGAATATTTTTGGGATAGAACAACACGGCCTGCCTCCATTTACGTTTGCATCCCTTTCTGACGAACAGCTTGTAGATAAAACAAGGCGTGCTGCACTTGATCTCCTGCGTGCCCATCCAGACCTTGTACCATTTCCCCTCTTGAGGGAAATGGTATTTGATCGTACAATACACTCTGTATCGCAAAACTGATACGAAAAATCTATGACACCATTACCAAAACGACGCCACAGCACGAGAAGGGGAGGAAAACGGAAGGCAGCAATTGCTCTTTCATCCGTTCCTCAAACCCAGTGCAATCATTGTAAAGCCATTATCCGCCCACATTCGGTATGTCCGGAATGTGGTTACTATAACGGGTCACAAATCATCGTAAAACGCGAAAAAACAAAAAAGAAAACCGCGTAACACGAAACGGAAACTGACTCTTTTGACACATTGACTCATGAAAACCTCCCAGGATCCCCGACATGTTGCACGAATAGAGATCGTTGAAAAGCTCTTTTCCTACAGTTTTGGCAATCATGAAGACTTCTCGTTGATAGAGCCTATGTTAACCAATCTTTCCGAGATCGACAAAAAAATTCAGGAAGCTGCCCCGGAGTGGCCGATTGAAAAAATATCCAAAGTGGATCTTGCGGTGCTTCGGCTTGCTGTCTATGAAGCTGTCATAGAAAAAAAGAATCCAATCAAAGTAACGATTGATGAAGCAGTCGAACTGGCAAAAACATTCGGAAATGAAAGCAGTCCAAAATTCGTCAATGGGGTACTGGGCACCATTATTACCCCGGATAAGGAACCACACGTATGACATTTGACCAACTCCAAGACACCATAGGGATGCGATTTGCCAATATCGACCTATTGCATCAAGCATTCTATCACCGTTCCTATTTAAACGAAGAACGTACCATTAAGGAATCCAACGAACGTCTGGAATTTCTAGGTGATGCTATCCTGTCTTTTTTGACGTCATCGGAGCTCTATAAAAAATTTCCTCAATATCCGGAAGGAACACTCACCAACATTCGCTCCAGTATTGTCCGTACAACGTCGCTGGCAAAAGCTGCAGAGGCACTCTCTTTTGGCGATTTGCTTTTTCTTAGCCATGGGGAAGAGGAATCCGGAGGCAGAAAAAACCAATCCCTGCTTGCGGATTCATTCGAAGCGTTTCTGGGCGCATTATTTCTTGATCAAGGAGTACAAACAGTCCAAAAATTCCTCGATACCTATCTTTTTCCCAGTATCGACGATATCGTCAGGGAAAAATCATACATCGACTTCAAAAGTCTTCTACAGGAAGTTGTCCAGGAAAAAAGTAGATTTTCACCCGTATATACGGTCACAAAAAGCGAAGGACCTGATCATGATCGGACATTTTATATCGATGCCCTTAATCAAGCAACACTACTGGGAAGTGGAAAAGGAAAGTCAAAACAGGAAGCAGAGCAGCAGGCAGCCAAAAATGCCCTTGAGAAAATGGGGAAAATCTGATAGCATAAACTACCTATGGTGAAAATAAAACTTTCTCAAACAGGAAAACGAAATGCCCGGACATACCGGATCGTCGTTATGGAAGAAGCAAAACGAAGAAACGGGAAAACAATAGAAATTGTCGGATTCTATAACCCTCTGGTATCACCAGCTCAACTGGAAGTAAAAAAGGATAGAATTACCTATTGGCAATCAGTCGGGGCGCAGATGACCGACGGGGTAAAAAAAATTATCGGAAAATAATCAATCTATTCTATGCTTACGGATATCGCAAACCTTATTCTTACCAATATCGTAGATCACCCTGACGATGTGCGTATCGATGAAACGCAGGAAGGACACAAAACAATTATCCGTGTCCATGTCCACCCTGATGATATCGGAAAAGTCATCGGAAAACAGGGAAGAATCATCCATGCTATTCGGGATATCGTAAAACTTGCCGCCGCAAAACAAAATTTGTATGCGGATGTCTACCTTGAAGAAGAAACGCCCGATGCAACACACGATCAAACTGAAATCGCATGATGCATTGTTCCTTCATAACGCTGTTTCCTGAATTATTTCCTCCAGTTCTTCATACTTCGATCATTGGAAAAGCCCAAAAAAAAGGGATCGTACAGCTTGATTACACGAATATCCGCGACTTTGCGGTTGATTCGTACGGATCCGTTGACGACCATCCGTACGGCGGGGGAGAAGGCATGATACTACGCGTGGATGTCGTCCATCACGCCATAGAAGAAACAAAAAAACGACATCACAGTAATCATCTCCATATCATCGCAACTGACCCTCGCGGAAAGGTCTTTACCCAGGATGATGCCCGACGTATAGCCGGATATAGTGATATCGCCATTCTCTGCGGACACTACGAAGGATTTGATGAACGAATTTACTCCTTTGTCGACGAATCGGTTTCTATCGGCCAATATGTCCTTACTGGTGGGGAACTTCCTGCCATGGTCATTGCAGATGCTGCGATCCGCCTTCTTCCGGGTGTCCTAGCTACGAAAGAATCATCGCTTCATGAATCATTTTCATTTGAAGGGAATAAATTGGAATATCCGCAATATACAAAACCGCAAGAATACCACGATATGATTGTCCCTGATGTGTTACTGTCCGGAAACCACAAAAAAATTGACGAATGGCGCAAAAAGGCGCTCAAATAACTACTCCCACATCAAAAAATTCCGTTACGGAGCAAAAGGATCGCTTCTGTTTGGATCAAAGAACGGACTCATCTGTGTTGCAGCTTGCCCGTTTAACCCGAAAGAAATATCCGGATATTGGGATATTTTCGATAAAATTTCCTGCTCTGCGTTACTGACCTCAGGTAATATATCTTTTGCAGCGCCCATTGTGAGCGGTAGTGGTTGGAAAAAAACCGAACCAGTAATCGATGTGGTAAGGTCACCTGATTGTGTTGCTGTCCCAACCCCCAATCCAACACCTAACGTATCAAAACGGATTAACCTACGCACGGTAAGGGAACTTTCCAATATTGAACGAATTTTATCCAATGGCCCTTTCATGGAAAATTCAAATGGCACAACATATGCACCTAATTTCGCATCTATTCTGTTGAGAATCTTACCGGATGAAGAAGATTCCAGCGATCCTCCTGTCACGGAAAATCCGGTAACAGATAGTCCCTGCTGTCCGGCAAGGGCTTCTACAAGCATTAAAATAGTCGGGTAATTGGACTGTGTTGGCAGGGCACTTGTCAAAACAGATACGCTGTTTTCCAAACCTGTTTCATCAAGAGCAGAAAGGAACTGCACTTTTCGTTCCAATTGGGCAACATCTTTTTTTGCCACCTGTAGTTTCCCGAACCGCTCCCAAAGGGAAGAAAAACCCGGAACCAATCCCAAGACAATACCGCCTACGGACAGGACAACTATTACTACTGTCATGAGGTATTTTTTGTATGTCCGGACAACCCGTTTATATGATTTCATAGTTATAACCGCACCGTATACGTTATGCCGACGGAAATTACACCTTCTTTCGATACTGTCACGTTGGAAAGTGATGGTGAACGAATAATATTTTGATTAGATAAATCAATAATTTTTCCAAGTAGTGGAATTCCATCTTCTATTGTGGGAAGGGCAACTCTCAAAGATACCTGTTGTTTCTCGCCGGGAGAAATCGATTGGAGCTGTGGGGGAGTGGCAATAGCAAGGGCTGTATCGATATAGGGAGCAAGTGATTTTTGTGTTTTGATGATATTTTCAACAATCGGAATCCGTTGTTTCATGACCAAGTATTTCATCTCTTTCGGCTGTAATGACACAAGCTGTGCCATTGCTTTTTGGCGGCCAATTTCCACGGAGCGCTCCTGAAGAGCAAGTATTCCTGATCCCACCAAATATGCCAGTGTTCCCGCAACAACGAAACTCACAGCCAAAACATTGATAAGTGGAATGTATGGATCAAGAGTCAACACCCATTGGGGAATGGAGGCTCTGGTAGAAAATAAATTAATGGACGAACGCATATGCAATCCTTTTTTATTCCTGCCTCATCGATAATCCGACGGCAACATGAAAGAGCGGCCCTTCAGGAACCAACACGCCAAACCGCTGATCCATGCGCAGTCCCACCCAAGGATTGGCAAGAAGTGTCTCTATCCCCAGATTTTCAGCAAAATACGCAACCATACCGGGAAGCTTTGCACTTCCTCCTGCCAATATGAGCGCTTCAACTTTTTCGGTTTTCCGTTTGTTTTCAAAATAAGCAATCGCCCGTTTCATCTCCGTTGCAATGGAATCCATGATCGGCTGGACAGCACCCAAAATCTTTCCCTCTAGCATATTTTTATCAAGCCCGTATGTTTTTTTATACTCTTCCGCCTGAACGGGATTAAAATCAAGGGACTGTGCAACACCACGAGACAGGGCTTCTCCCCCTGCTGCAATTGAACGTGTAACGGATAAAATACCTGCCTGCAGAATCGCAATATCGGTTGTTTGGGCTCCCAAAGATGCAATCATGACATTTTTAAGTGTCGGAACGGATCGGATAAGGGAACGCGATGAAGCGATAATTTCCGTTTCTGCAGCAATCGGATCCAAATCCGCCATATCCAAAATCGTCATATACCGGTCAACAAGCGCCTTCGGTGCGGCAACAAGCAGTACCTCCATTTTGCCATTACCGGTATCTTTTGCATCGCGAAGGATGGAAAAATCCAAGTTTACCTGGTCAAGAGGAAGGGGAATATATTGTTCCGCTTCCCATTGAATGGCAGAAGCAAGCTCCCGTTGGGAAAGTTGAGGCACTTCGATCACCCTCGTAAACACCTGCGATTCAGGAAGGGCAACGTTAACGGTTTTGGAACGGATGCCGGCATCTTTGACTAATTGTTTAATTGTATAGGCGATCGACTGAAGATCAATCGTGGCATTGGATGTTGGTTTTGTCGGTGTCGGAACGCTTCCTGCCGCAAGGAGTGAAAACACATTGCCACTTCGTTCAAGTTCAATTGCTTTTATGGAATGGGAACCGATATCAAGACCAAGTATAGTACTCATAGGCAGGGTTACTTTCGTTAATGGACAATATCTCCTTCGCTATACAGCACATAATCAAACAGTGGTGGTGGTGTTTTAAACTGACGGATAACGGTAATTTTTCGGGTTGCTCCTCCTGGAATGCTACCTGTTGATTCTATCGTATTTCCCTGTGGAGGCAATGGATTTCCATCTGTCCTTACAAAAACAACAGCATCGGAATAAAATGGCCGTATACGAAGCATCGCAGTTGCATTTGAGTCAACATTTATTGTAGTGCCAACAAGACCATCACAGAGAGCAGGTGTTCCAACCGAATTAAATCCATTACCCCGCGACGCTGAATCAAATGCCGTCCGAACGGATATATATTGATTAGGCGCTGATCGCGCATTATAGACAACTTCCATGGCAGGAATTGAATCTGATGAATTTGCCTGCCTCCAACAGAGTGTAATCTGGCCTCCCAAATATCTGGTTCCATCCCAATCCAAAAAACCTGTTGCAGTATGTCCAACCAAAAACACTGTCCCGACCTGACCGACACGTGTGGTTGTTAAGGGAAGCTGATACGGAGTAATTGCTGTGCCCAAATCGGAAACGGTCGAAGCATATGTCAATCCATTATCATACTGTCCCTGCGCATTTTGAAATGTTGCAAGGGACTGTTCAATACCGGCCTCCGCAGCTGAAAATGCACGGGCAGAATCCTCAAACTGACTCGTCACGCGAATATCCGTTGTCGTACGGTTAATAAGCGACAATCCAACAGTTAAGGCAATCGTCATAACCAAGACGATGATCAGCACTGTCTGACCTGAACGGACGTGTCGAAAATGAGGCATACTTTTATTATACATGTTTTTTCCTTCTGTCAAACGCACAGGGAAATCTACTCCTGCTTATTGCGTAAGACAATTTCCGTTGAAAAATCCATTTTCATCGTTTCATCCGCCTGAGTCTGCACATCTTTGGGCGCAAGACGGAAATCCACCCGAATTTTAAATGGTACATTGGCATCATCTGCACTGAAACACGTATACACCGGACGGCTTGCTGCACACGTCGTCTCATCAGTTGCGGATATAAGCGTGACGGAACTTCCCGTAATATCAAGCGTTTCACCATCTCCATCTTCAAGAGTCAATACGGAAAAGGAATCGCGATCGGTACAACCAAATTCATAGTCAATCGCAGTTCCATCCGTATCTGTTTTTGTTACCGGTAATGAAGAATTTTCCGCGCCAGCTATACTGCATTGTGCAGGTGTTATTACAGCATCTGCGATATAGCGGTTGAGCGTATCGATTGCAAAATCACCGGATTGTTTTACTGCCCTCATTTTCTCCACTTTTATGTTTGCCCGAATGGTTGCAATGGTTATCTGGGTGATAATCAGGGAAACAAGCATAAGGATCGCCCCAACGACCAACAGTTCAACAAGCGTAAATCCAAATCCATGATGTTTCATATTATTTCCATTGGGTAAGTGTCGTTTGAACCGAAATATCCTTTAAAGCACCCTTTTCCTGCCAAGAGACTGTGGATATGACAATGACGCAATTGGATCCACAAGAATGATCAAATTCCAAAGTCTGAATAAATGTATCTCCTGAAGGCGCACTATCGACCAATTGCCCATCCGCAATATATTTTGTCCCGGAAATTGCCTTAAATTCACTCCAATCCTCATCACGTAGTTGTCGTGCTAGTTCAATACCGTTTTGTGCACGCTTTGTCGCTTGGCTTCGCTGGGATACATCAGTGGAACGGGAAAGGGAAGAGGTGGTTGCCGAAATTAATCCAGCCAATATCATCACAATAACGGCAATTGCAATAATCATTTCCACCATCGATTGGCCTGAACGAATCATTGTATGGTTTTTCTTGTGTGTCATAGTCCCTTTACGGCGATAATTTTTCCTCTACGATGCTCCCTGACGGAGTTATTGTTACCCTATAATAGGGTGTACTATCGTAGGAAAACGTAACGATCACATCGCTGCCAACAGAAGTTCCTTGCGTTAACGGATAAAAAGAAACAGTAAATGGAGTAATGGAAATTGTTTCCGGTACGGCAATTGTCTGAATTGGTACATCTGATGTAGTGCTACAGTGGGCGCTCATGGTATAGGAAGAATTTGCGGGGTCGGTATAGGCAACTTGATAATACTCAAGATCACCGCTGCAACCATCCGGTTTATCACCGGTTATCGCACGCGTTCTGGCATAATCAAGATTCGCAACGAGGGTTTTTGCAGTCTGGTAATTACGCTGGTTTTCAGTGTAATTAGTGTAATTGACTAATATGATTCCGCCCAACACCATGGAGATAGATACAACCACCATGAGTTCAATAAGCGTAAACCCGCGTTTCATGGATTTGTGAATTGATACAATACTGTTCCCGTAACGCTTTGTGGCATGAGAGTATTACAACCACTCCCAGTTTTGGCAACGGACTCAGATTCACTCAACATCGTCAGACAATATGTCGTTTCTGACGGACGTTCATAATAATAGGTAAATCCGGTAACGGATGCTTTTGGATCCGTTGGTGTTGTGGAAAGATAGGTAGAAAATCCCGTAACCCCAGCAAGACACGACACATTCTGCATTCCGCCACCACAAGATGGATAGACTAAATTATCTGCCCGATACATCTCCAACGCTTGACGCACCTGTTCCATATCGCTTTTACGTTTCGAATCTCGGGATTTTTTTGTAACGCTGGAATAGGAAACAATCGCCGCTGCCATCATGACGGCAATGATAGAAAGCACAACCAATAATTCAACCAAGGTAAATCCCGTTATCTTATGTTTCATATGTGCTCCTATTGTTGTGATTGTATACAGTAATATGTTCCCGGTGTCGGTTGGGTACATGCAGCATCCGTATAGTTGCCACGATCGGATTCAAGCGCCGTACACAAGCAGTACGATGATCCTGCTACAACTTGTGGTGAAGGGTAAGGAGTACCTTTTGGATCATTGGGAATTGTCTGTAAATATGTTTTTGAATTCACAAGTCCGGGAAGGGCAGTGGGATACACGTTCGTATCAGTATAATATTGCTCCATTGCCTGCTGAAATGCCTGTAAATCCTGTTTGCGCCTGCCATCACGGCTCTTTTTTTGAACCGTTGAGTAAGAAGCAAGAGCAACGGTAAGAAGTATGCCAACAATGGCAATCACAACAAGAAGTTCAACAAGGGTAAAACCATTTCTTTTTTTTAAAATCCCAATACGGAAAGAATTGGTTGTGTCCATAGCTTTGCAATTATCAGTCCGAATAGTAAAAACGGTCCAAATGCAACTTTTGCTTTGAGTGTTTTTTTCCGGGCTAGAATCAGTATGACACCCACCAATGCACCCGTCAAGAATGCGATATAGAGGGCAACAACCGTTCCGGGAAACCCTAAAAGAACGCCAACAATTGCCCCGATATACATATCCCCATCACCCATGGCTTTTCCTTTGGAAAAAAGCCAAAGAAGAAAAAAGAATAAAAATGCCCCCAGTGCTGAAGCTATATAGGGAAGGAGAAACGAAAGCGTTAACTGGTCAGTCAATAAACCGGACAAAACAAGGTTTAGGATAGATATGCTTACTCCAAAAAGAAGAATTGGAAATGACATAACCTGATAAAACAGATCGGAAAAAAATAATATCGAAAGAACCCAAAACAACACGATATAAAATGCTGTTGTGGCAATTGATGTGGTTGTAATTACAGAATGCAAGGACGTGGACACAATCAATGCAGTTCCAACTCCGACAAATACCTCAACAATCGGATACCGCCAGGAAAGAGGTTTGCCGCAACAACGCGTTTTTCCTTTTTGCACCACCCAGGAAAGAATTGGGATAAGCTCCATCGGCGTTAACGTATGACCGCACGTTTCGCACCTTGACCGTCCCATCACAAACGTTTCCCCCCGAACCGAACGGTCCACGACAACCAA
>CAZERT010000017.1:0-12747 GCA_964515515.1 uncultured Gammaproteobacteria bacterium | reverse complement strand
CTTCCTCTACAACTGGTTTCTGAGCAGGTTTTTTTGCAAATATAAAATATCCACCCACCCCAAGCCCTAACAGTAAAACACCAATAATTCCCACAAGTACCGGTTTTTTCATAGTTCCTCCTTATGATCTTTCATATGTGCTGTTATTTTCCTTAATATATGCTTCAATCTGCCCGACTCCTACCCGATCCTGCTTGGTTGTATCACGAGACCTGATAGTCACCGTATCGTCTTCAAGGGTTGTAAAATCGATGGTAATAGTCCACGGAGTACCGATTTCATCCTGCGCCAGATACCGTTTGCCGATATTTCCCCGCTCATCCCAGGCAACCTGATATGTTTTGCGAAGATGTTCATACAATCCCCGTGCTTTTGAAATAAGCGCATCCTTATTTGCAAGAAGTGGAAATACGGCAGCAGTATACGGGGCAACATCAGGATGGAATTTAAGCACCGTACGTTTTTCGTCCTGCTCATATGCGTCAAACAGAAGCGCAAGCATCATACGCTGTACTCCAAGCGACGGCTCGATCACATAGGGAATATACACTTCATTCGTCTGTGGATCCGTATAGGTCATAGTCTTCCCACTGTGGGCTGCATGGGTTTTTAGGTCATAATCCGTTCTATTTGCGATTCCTTCGACTTCTTTCCATCCCCAGTCAGGAAAGTTATATTCTATATCCCATGAATCGGCGGCATAATGTGCCCGTTCCGATGCTTCATGCTGACGCAGTCTCAAATACTCTTTTCGTATGCCCATGGCGCTATGCCAGGCAAACCGGGCGCTTTTCCAGGTTTCAAATTCCTCTTGAGCATGAATAGGATGGACAAAATATTCCAGCTCCATCTGCTCAAATTCACGGAGTCGAAACAGAAATTTCCCCGGCGTCACCTCATTGCGGAACGCTTTCCCTATTTGGGCAATACCAAAGGGAATCCGAAGCCGCGTAGTGGATAGAATATTGGCAAAATTCACGAAAATTCCCTGGCAGGTTTCACCCCGCAGATACGCGAGGTTTTTTGCATCTTCAATGGTTCCCACATACGTCTTAAACAGCAAATTGAATTGTTTCGGTTCCGTCCAACTGACTTTGGTATCGCCTTTTCCCGTATGGTCCTTTTCATGCTGAAGGATTTCATCAGTTTGGTCTGCACGAAAACGCATATGACATACTTTACACTCCGTGAGCGGATCGGAAAACGTCGCCACGTGTCCTGAAGCCTCCCACACGGCACTATTGCTGATGATGCTGGAATCAAGGCCCACCACATCATCCCGATTATCAACCATTGTTTTCCACCATCTGTCCTTGATGGTCCGTGCAAGCCGGACACCCAGTGGTCCAAAATCCCAAAACCCCCCAAGGCCACCGTAAATATCGCTGGTCGGGTACGCAAATCCGCGGCGTTTTACCAAAGAAACAAGTGCATCAAGATGGGAAATCATAGATTTTATTGTATCAAATACGTCCCCTTGGGGGTATTACCCGGTAAGGGCAAGGTATTTGCGGACCTTCAGCCGCTTTTCCAGAACCTGTTCAACTTTGACTGCAGCTTGTTCAACTTTACTGAAGTGGATATTTGAGGAAGTAAATCCAAGTTGCCCAAGGAGAGATTCCGTATACCTGCATAAAAGCTCATGGCTTACTTCCCGGCTGCTCCCCTCAAGACTTCCAAGAAGCGATACCGTTTCGTCAAAAATGGAAGGATGCGGTTCATTATCCGGAATAAGCCCTTCCAAAATCTCCCCAATATAATATTTTGCGCCGATGGTATGCATCGATTCCTGCGTACTTAGGTTTTTCCCATAACTTTCCGCCTGGGAAATACTGTCTATCCCTGGATACGACCGAACCATTAATATACTTCTGCCAAGCGGCTCCAGATATGATGCGCGCCTGCTCCGGATCGATCGTACACCTTTGGCAAGAAGCCGAACTTTCCCCTTTTCCTTGGAAAATACAGTAATGACACGGTCTGATTCTCCGGTGTTTTTCCGCTTGAGGATTATTGCGGTCAACCGATAGACGGGTGAACTCATGGGGGTTTGATTACAGCGAAAGCTCCGTATCGCCGTCAAGCGTCATTCGTTTTCTGTCTTTTCCACCCAGTTTGATAGTCCATTCCTGTTTATCCGTACCTGGCTGTTTTTGGATAAGGATGGAATACTTTCCTTCCGGCTTTATCTTGGATGTATAGGAAAGCTCCAACTTTGCCGTTCCCATTGGATTCACGATCAAAAAACCCTCAAACACAGTCTTTTCCAGATCCGAGTATGAGGTCATCCCTTCGGCTTTGGATGTTTTGGGATTGATTGATCCTTTGCTGGAAACAAGCGTGCTTCCCAATGGCACGTACACCCGTACCCAGTTTCGAAGCGGTGCGTTCAGACAAAGTCCCGCAACTTCCTGCTTCACGTTGCAATCAGAATGTTCATAGGGATTTTTATAGGTAATCGTCAGATTGGTCGTGAGTGTCCCATCGGAATTGACCGTCGTATCCTTGAGAACATCTTCTGAAACGAACATGTTGGATTTTGCCCCTGCCATGTTGCTGTTGTTGATATGGATATAATCCCACGTACCATTATCCTTATATTTAAGGATTGCGGGAGTTACCGTTTTACTCATAATTCGGCCGGCCATGTTAAAATCTTCAGCCGCTTTCTGGACAACGGGATCACTAAAATATGTCAACACATGTTTTTGATTCACTTCTTCAACCATCACCTGCATCAGCTTCCCCCAGTATTTTGAAGGCGACGTTCCCAGGGCCATATTAAGAATTTGGTTCATGAGTAACCCAATAATGTTTTTCCGATCCGATCGCTCGAAATTTACCTGCCGAGTGGATGCATCTTCCAGCTCGTAAACTGCCCGTGGACAATCACAGATGGGTGCAATTTCAGCAGAAAATACGCGATTTCGCTTGAACGTATCGTCATAAATCTGGATCGGACCCAAAACACGTAGGAACTCAACCAATACGTGTGTATCAACAGCAATAACCCCATCAATGGGTTCATACCCTGCAGTATTTTTATACATGGACAAAAACTGTTCCATGGAAACCCGATAATCGGGGGAAAGGTTGCTGTCACGGATATATAATTTTGTGACACCTTTGTGAAACGTCGTAATTTCCCTAGTTGGCGGATAGCTTTTTTTCAATGCCGCATCAAGCGTATAAATATCTTCCGATTTTTCCAAAATCGGTTTTCCTTTTTCTATGCGAAACCGTGCATATGCCGTCAGGAACCCACCGGTTGGCCGAAGTTCCTTATCATTTTGAAACAAAACCAAATACCGCTTATCCGTGGGATCTCCAAGCAAATCCGGAATTTTTTCCAGAAGCGGTTGTGCATTCACAAAGAGGTTTGCAGACTCATCAACCACCGAAAGCATGGTGGTAAGTGTGCTGCGGATCGGTTTTCCCTGAAATGTTTCGGGATAGCGGTTGGGGTCAATGGCCGACAGTTCCTTACGCATCGTATCGATATCTTTTGCCATTTCTCCGATCTTTGGCGTCAGGGCGCGCATGGTTTTGACTGCCATTTGGAGCCGCTCAACGGATGTGCCGGAAACAAACGTGCTTTTCCCCTTTAACCCCAAAAGCTCTGCATTGGGCTCGATTGCTTCGATTGCCTTTTCGCCTGCTGCAATAGCCGAGTATCCGGCTGCAATGGCATGCGTACCGTCACCCACAAATGCGCCGACAAAGGGAACAGAAGAAAGGAATGTAATCTTTTTATAAGACTCGGAAAATTCATTGAGTTTGCCTTTTGTTTCTGCAAGTTTTGTTTTTGCCGTATCAATATCCTGGGCTTTGACTGCAGTCATCGTTTCTCTGGCAGTTGCCATAAGCGCATCAGCCTTTACCTTCACATCTTGAAGTGGGGTCATGAGCATAAATGCACCTCCGGCAAGAAGCAAGATAATGCCAAGAAGAATTCCGGCTACCACAACGGGAAATTTCTTTTTGTTTTTTGGTTTCATACTGCCTCCCTGTGTTGGAAGGGTGATTTTTTTTACTGCAAAGTCTTCCATAGATGTGTATTGTTCCAAAAGTACCCCATGCTGTCAACAAAATCCCGTTATACCGCGCCTTTTCCGGTAATCATGGCAAGGGGCGTTTTTAGGATGATATAAATATCGTAGAACAGACTTTTCTTAAGCACATAATCCGCATCCATTTGGATCCGCTTATCAAAATTCACTTCACTTCTTCCCGAAACCTGCCAATACCCGGTAATTCCGGGTTTTGACGAAAGCACGACACCCACCAGTTTTCGTGTATGCGGGTACTTTTTCTGCTGTTCTTCGAGCTCATCAGCGTAATACGGACGGGGACCCACAAGACTCATGTCCCCCATAAACACATTGATAAATTGCGGAATTTCGTCAATTGAGTGTTTGCGAATAAAATGCCCGACTTTGGTTACCCTCGGGTCATTTTGCAGTTTATAACTGTTCTGCTTGTATTCATGGTACAGCTTTGCAAGCTTTGGATCCTTACGCAAAATCGTATGGGCATTGACGATCATGGAACGGAACTTAAACAACTTAAAAAGCTTCCCGTTTTTCCCTACCCGTTTTGGCGTATCTGCAAATACGGGGCCAGGCGTATCAAGAACAATAGCAAGGGCGGTTATAACGCACACGGGAAAAAACAGCACGATAAGGACAATACTCCCCACAATATCAATACACCGTTTACTGACTGTATACATCATAATAAAAAGTTGGATTTCAGGTTAAATCCTCAAACTGCGAACCCGATAGGCTTTCCACCAGTTTTTTGATTTTCGGCACTGATGTTTTTTTGCAGACCATCAGGACGTCATCGGTATTGACTACCAAAAGTTCGGATAAATCAATACCAACCACCAATTGCTTCCCATAATTATACACGAGTGTATCTTTTGTATCAGTCAGAAGTACTTTTCCCTGGGTCACGTTCTTGTCATCGGAATCCTCCAGCGCCTCCTTTAATGCCTCCCAAGCCCCGATATCGCTCCACTCAAGATTATCGGAAACGACAAGTGCATCTTTTTTGGACAATTTTTCCAATATGGCATTGTCAAAACTGATCTTTTCGAGTGTCGGATAGATTTCCCCCAGAATTTTTTCATACGACGGCGTGCCGTATGCTGATGCGATTTTTGACAGTCCGTCATACAGGTTCGGAACGAATTGTTTATACTGCTTCCATAAGAATTTCGGCGTAGTGACAAAATACCCCAGATTCCATGCGTGGTGTCCACTTTCAAAATACCGCTTTGCCGTATCGCCGTCAGGCCTATATTGGAAATCGGCAAATTGGTGAAATGAAACGCCATTTTTTTCAATAACTTCCTTCCCAAAATCAATCCATCCCAAATTTTCGCTGGCAAAGCGTGCCTTTTGTGACACAAACACGATTCCCGCTTTCCCCGATGCCACCACGTCACCTGCCTGTTTTAAAATATTTCGAAACAAGGCATCTTTTTTTACCAAATGGTCGCTCCAGAGTATAACCATGGGTATATCCGGATTTTTTTTGTGAAGAAGCGCCGTTGCAAGCCCTACAGCCGGTCCAACATCACGCATAACGGGCTCGCCGATAATGTGGCTTTTGGGAAGCTTGGGAAGTTGGGATGCAACAAGACCTGTGTAGACAGCACCGGTTGAAATATAGGTATCGCTCCAGTCAAAATCCGGCTGAAGCCGGGATACCGCAAGCTGCAGCGTCGACTGATCGCCGACGATTTTTTCGAATTGCTTGGGTGATTTTTTGCGTGAAAGTGGCCATAATCGCGTTCCGTGCCCGCCGGCAAAAATGATTGCATTCATGGTAGTGCCTTTCTGTATCGATCGACTGTTTGTACAACGTACTGCCTAAACTCATCGGCAAACCGTTTCTTCCCGAACCGGAGTGCATTGCTTCTGCAGGCATCAGCCGAAATCGTCATGTCCGAAACTGTTTTCATGCCACCCATCACCGATTCCATGGACTGGTCTTTTAATACTACCCCAGTTTCCCCACTTTTAACAATTTCCGCCATACCGCTTCCCTTGTAACATACAACCGGCTTACCGCAAGACTGTGCTTCTGCCGCCGTAATCCCAAAATCCTCCGTACCGGCAAATACAAATGCCCTGCAGTGTTGATAATACGAGGCAAGTTTTTCGTCTGTCAATTTTTCGCTGATAAGTGTCACACTCGGGCCTGCCAGTTTTCTGATGCGTGCCTCATCACGTCCGCTTCCCACCACCACAAGACGGGCTCCCAAACGATTTGCCGCTTCCACAACAGTGTCGATGCGTTTGTATGGAACAAGACGCCCAACAGTCAGGAAGTATCCGGAATCACCATTTCCGTGGGGAACGAATGTGTCCGTATCAACCGGCGGGTAAATGATCCTGTCAACAGGGGTGCCGTAGTAGCGTTTGATCCTATCGGCTACAAGACGCGAAATTGCAACATAATAGTCCGGACGTTTGGAAAAAATCAGATCCCATCGCCGGAGTCGGTCCCTGTTTGCCAGAAATACCCGTTTTCCGATAGCGGAAAATATCCCAAGTGAAGGATGTTGAATGTACTCATCATACCCGCTCCAAAGATAGCGCGTCGGAGTCAGACAATAACAGATATGACACGTTTCCGGTTTAGTCAGAATCGCTTTGGCATCAGATGATGTGACGGAAACGACAGCGTCAAATCCGTCAAACGACAGAGTTTCAAACGCAAAAGGGCTTACAAGCGGCAGCAATTCATGACGGGAACGGGCAAATGGAATACGGGACAAAAATGTTGGACGGATATCCCACCCTTGTGCCCACGGGGCCGTTTTTGGATTATGGACACTTGTGTATACGGGGGATTGTGGGTAAAGCGCATGGAGGTTTTCCAGCACGCGCTCCGCTCCGCCGTATTTGTTTATCCGGTCATAGACGAGTGCAATGTTCATACAAATCAAGGGTTTGCCGGGCAGTATTTTTCCAGGAATACGTCGATACGATATGTGTTGATACTTTCCGTGGTATGCGTTTCCTGTACCGTTTTTCCCCAAATGCAGCTTCCCATGCATCGTGGTCACCTGTTGAAATATAGGTTGCATGACTCCCGGCAACTTCATGGAAAATTGCAATATCTGAACACAGTACCGGTGTTCCAAGGGCAAGCGATTCAACAATGGGAAGCCCAAATCCCTCCGCTGCAGAGGGAAACACCAAAGCTTGGGCACCCCGGTACAAATTGGCAAGCTCCGTGTCCGACTGTGGCTCCACCCGGATAATATGATTGCCTCCCCGGATAAACCATGGATTACCCCTCAGTCTCCGGTAAAAATACTCTTCCCTGCCGGCAAGAACAAGTCGGATATCCTCCTTGCTTTTTTCCCTGTAACGCACAAAAACCTCGCATAAAAATGCCAGATTTTTATGCGGATAGGCGTTACCTACGGCAAGAAAATAGGCCCCAGTAATGCTTGGCTTTTGCGCAGGTGTTGATAGAAGTTGTGCATCAACCCCTTCGGATATGACGGTGATTTTCTCTTTCGTCTTCGGGTAGTGGGAAACAATGTCATCCGCAGTTGCCTGCGATACGGCTATTATTTTGTTTGCTTTGGATAATCCCCGGGACATGATCGTTTTCAGTCCCATTTTCTTAAGCGAATACACGGCTTTGGGAAGCCTGGAGGCAAGTCCTGTGGTTTGTGTCAAAAGCGTCAGGTCATGGACTGTCAAAACCATCTTCTTGGGGTAAAAGATTGGAATGGAGACGTAAGGCTCATGCAAGACGTCCAGATTATCTGCCAGAAATATTTTAGGAAGTAACACCTGTTCGCTTGCGGTATGCCAATGGACATCGACAAGCCGGGGAATAAACCGATCGGATGGGGGAACAAACGTTTCAAATCCCTGTTTGGAAAGGTAGATAAAAAACCGGTGTTCGGAAGGAATCACCCCAAGTCCAACAATCAGATTCCGGATATACCGGCCGACTCCGGTTTCGTTCATCAACCGGGCGTCAATCCCGATGTTCATACGGCAAACACCTTTACGATAAAAATCCGCAACGAAAACATGGTATCCACTGCAAGACGCACGAAAATCCCGTATTTTTTTGCATAATTTTTCGTAAAGAACAGATGGTTATACCGGTAAAACAGCAACTTTGTCCTCACCCTTCTTGCCCTGTCCGCATGTGCCCTGCCGCTTTGTTTCTTTTTATGAAGGATCGTAAAGTTCGGGTTATAGACAATCCGGTATCCTGCCTCTTTTATGCGCATGCACCAATCCATATCTTCCCCATACATCATATAGTCCTCATCAAGCATCCCGACTTTTTTAATCACTTCACGCCGAACAAGGAAAAATGCGCCACTTATCATATCCACATCATGCACTGTGGAAAGGTCCAAATACGTCATGTGATATCCTGCAAAGATTCTGGATTTTGGGAACAGCTTTGCCAGTTTACTCATATAGGCAAATGACCGCCACGGAGTGGGAAAACCCCTGTGGCATGCGGGATCAATGGAACCATCCATTAAAAGCAGCTTGCAGGTCGCGGTACCAATAGTCGGGTTGGCATCCATAAAGGAAAGCATTCCTGCAAGCGTATCGGGGTGAACCTCAGTATCGGTATTAAGTAAAAGTACGTACCGTCCCTGGGCGCGTCGTATACCGGGATTATTTCCTGCGGCAAATCCGATATTCCCACCATTTTGGATAAAAATAACCTCCGGAAATTGGCTCCGTACAGCTTCCCCTATCCCGTCATCCGAACCGTTGTCACATAAGATTACTTCAAACCTAAAAGGGGAAATCCGTGATTCAAACACGGTTTTGATCGCCGTAAGGGTTAACTCTTTGGTTTTAAAGTTAAGCAATATGATAGAAACATCAACGGTGTGCTTTTGTGCTGTGCTTTTCATACACGCTCCTCCATACGGTATCTTCAATACCCGCCAGGTTATCCCAATCATATCGTGTTTCCACAAACGTACGGGCAGTGCGGCATATGGCTTCCGTTTGTTTGGGGTGGTCAATCATATCCTTACACAGCTTTCCGTAATCATCCAAAGACCGTGCAACCCAAGTACATTTGCGTGCTTCTTCCCCAAGTCCGGAAATACCCTCCGGAGTCGTTAACACCGGAAGGCCGGCAGCCATACTTTCCAGTATCTTATATTTAGACCCGCCCGCAATGCGCATGGGTGCAAGCAGCACATCCGATGATTTCATTGCATCCCGGATATCCTCAACACGCTCCTTCCACACAACGGCGGTGATATGTCTATCCCGTAAACCCGCTGGTGGGTTATGTCCAACCACGCAAAGCTGTGCCCCCGGGTACACAGCCAAAATCTTTGGCCATACAGTTTCAAGGGTATAGGAAAGCGCATCCCGATTTGGATGCCACAAAAAGTTTCCCACAAACAAAAAGCGCGGTTTTGCCGGAACCGAATGAAACGAATAAATAAACCACCCCATATCTACCCCGTTAGGAACGACTGTTACCGGTGTTTTGGGCACATACTCCCGTATGTATTGTGCATCACTATCCGACACGGCAATAATTCCTGCAGCCTTTTTCCATACCGCTTCTTCATCAAGACGCACCTTTTTTGCATCCCAATGCTTGATCACAGACACCAACCCACGGTCTTCCTTCGCGTAATGTTCATACACGTCGTATTCGATGTTGTGCTCTGCCACAACAAGAGGAATATTCATCTGGGGGATCCCCCCATACACGTAAAACGGCTCTATGTGGACAAGGTCGATTCCGCCTTTGGCAAGGCGCTCCCCAATCATATGTTTCATTGTGGAATTTTGATACGTCCTCGTCAGAACGGATGAACCGGAAAGAAACGATCCTAGAATATATTTTGCCTGTTTGCCCGATCCCCGCATAACCCAGGAAACATCATGAAGGAACGGAAGATTTTGTAAATAGTGGGCTTCCTCGGGTTTTCGAAGATAGGTAAAAAGCGATATGGAATGATGGGCAGATAAGCGTTTTAAAAGGTTATACATCCGTACCTGTCCTCCTGAAACGAGCGGCCATGGAAGAAGCGCTGAAACAAACAGTATGTTCATAAATGTCCGACAGGAAGGGTACCCGTTGGCGTGCCCAGATCAATAATAATATAGGTAGGTGTACGCAAAACGACACGGTATTTGGATGCAAGGTCAAGTATCTCCCCGTCGGTCTTCTGGTCCGCAACGCTAATGTACACGCGTGCACCCTGTTTGATTTTATCTGGAATCAAAAATCCGATCGGCCACCCCATCCGCTTTGTCTGGTATAAAAATGATGTGTCTCCGCCATATGTTGCAATGACTTTTACGTCTTTGGGGAATAACCGATCAACCGCCTTACCGGCTTCAACAATTTCCGGATGGTTCACCCAGTAGTAGGTCCTGACGGTATACCAGGAAAACATACACATAAAGACAAACGATATTCCCGCGCCAAGCAATCCGATAGCCCGTTGTATCCTGGCATTTCCGGTCCCCCGGATCAAATAGGCAAGTCCCATCCCGGCGTACCCACACAATGTGGGAAGCAACAAAATTTGGTAGTAATCATGCTGGACATTCCCCCCGGCAACAACAATAACGTACAGAAGTGAACCCAAAAGAAGCATGGGAAATACATATAGCTTGTCTTTTACCATTCCGGCAAACATGCCTGTGCCTAGCGGGATAAGCCCCCAGGTTCCAAGGATGAGCGCTCCGATGCGTTCCTGAAAAATCCAGCGGAACCATGCACCCTTAAAACGGATATTGTCCTTGTTAAACAGCCACGAAAACGAAGCGATACCTTCCGGAAACCGGGAAATCCACTCCCGCCAAAGAAAAAACGGAACAAATGAGATGACACCGTACGCAATCCCCCATAAAAATAAGTATTTCTGTTTCCAGGCCATAATTAAAAATGCGCTTGCTGCAGGCAGAAGCAAAAATCCCGCAACGGGTTTGCTAAGGAGCGCCAACGAAGAAAAAAAGGCCGAAGTAAGAAACAGTATTCCCTGACGGATACCTTTTTGATCAAACGCAAAATCTAAAAATACAAGTGCTGCTACAGCCATACCGACTGCAGAAACATCGGGAAGTATTGTCCGTCCGTAAAAAACGGAGTACGGCAATACCGCATAGACAAGCGATGCCAGATATCCTTCAAGCGCGCTCCCCCTGCGGTAAAGCAGTATTCCGATTCCGATGGCACTTACCGTAGACCAGAAAATGGATATCATCCGAAGCCATACTTCAACCGATACAATCCCAACCGTTTGTGTTAATAAAGCCCCAACCCCCTGGTAGAGTGGAAATTCAACCATCCGCCACCCCTCCGGATTATCTTTTCCGGACTGGATATTGGAAATATCAAAATACCTCGGGCGTAAAAGATCTATTCCATTTTGTACGTATAGCTGCCCGACTGCGGCAGTATCACTCTGGCGCCAGCTGTGCCAATCTGCCACCGGACCGCTGATTTTATACGTTCGAAGCACAAGGGAAAGTGCCGCTATAAGGCCAAAAAGAACAAACGGCGACACTGATTGCACACGTTTTTGCCTCATGTATTAATTCTCTTTTGTATAAATTGTTCCGCGCTTTAATACGTAGTTTTCAAAAATAAACACTTCCCGGTCTCCCCGAAACGGTGCGGCAAATGCACTTTTCAGATCCGGTGACTGCGATACGGTATAGGGATTATCCCGGTACATGTGCCAAAGTGCATCCGTCATACCGGTCGGGAATATCCAAGCTCTGCCGTAACGAATCGGCATATTGATAATGTAGATTGTCTTTACGTTAAGCGGCGGGAATGTTTCGGATTTTATCCCCATAATCGACTGTTCAACGACTTTTCCTGCAAATTTCCATTCACCCTCGAGCCGTTTGGTTTCGGAAACATTCCACCCGATCAGTATTGCAACTACTGCGACTACAATTCCCTTTAGCAATACATTCCTGGAATTTTTTAAGGCAAGCCAGACTAATTCCGTTATACACAACACCAAAAAAATCGATGATACGAAACCGTACCGTTCTGCTGCACCACCAAGCCCCGCATAGGCAGCAAGGGCAAGAAGAGAAAGAACCCCCATCCATACGGCGTGTGCATACCCAGCAATATATCTTCGAAACTTCCAAAATAACACTGCAGCGCTAAGACAAATAACGGAAACAACAGCGGTAAGGGGCACAACATATATCTTCAGGTTTACACGCAGCGTTTGGGCATATTCGATCGCCTTAGGGCCAATACCCATTGCACCGATGTAGGAAAGGGTATTTGCTGCAGCATTCACCAAAAATTTGGTTCCATTGTACGCATAATCCCCGCTTGGCGCTACGGCACCGGAAGCAATCCTGATGACTCCATACAGGGCAATACAGGCAAGAAACCATATGGAACGGAGTTTATTCTTCGATAGGAGCGATATCCCAAACAATCCAAGAGGCAACAGCGCCATCCCGTCATAGGAAAGCATGGAAACTAAAACGGCGAAAACCGAACCGGCAAAAAGAAATACTGATGTTTTGCGGTTTGTTTTTGACTTTTCCAAAAGCACCAGGGAGAGTATGGCAAAAAATCCGGCAAGTAAACTGCTTTGGCCCGAAACCCAGAAAATATTTTCGTGATGGAGAGACATTGTTCCAAAAAACAGCGCTCCGATAAACGCATATACCTTCCCCACATTCCGAAGACGAAGATAGAAAAACAGGAGATATACAGTCGCAC
>CAZERT010000016.1:0-13713 GCA_964515515.1 uncultured Gammaproteobacteria bacterium | reverse complement strand
GAAATTGATGAACAGTATGGCTTGATGTTTCGGATAGTGGATAAAAATGAAAATCCGGAGAATCCGAAATATCAGATTTTCGTGTATGTATTGGAACGCCTCCCGGTTGGTTCTGCACATACATGGAAAATGCGGGATGGAGATGAAAAGCAGGTATTACGGTTTTCAGACTTAGATGTGATGAAAGCCGGAAAAAAAGTTGAAGAACAACGCAAGATAAAGATAGATGCATGGACACGGAAGGCATTTTCCAAAGGATATTCTGTGTCATTTACAGCACGAGATCTCTGGGCACATATAGAATCTGCTTGGCATCAGGCGTTTAAATAAAACCTCGCGGAGCAATTTCAGCTCGCAGTTTTTACTGTCAGATCATATTTGATGAACATACTGTTGTTGGAATAGGCAGGTATAGGGTCATCCCCAATCAACATATGGTGACTGGATAGTACACGCACAACGGCTTTTTCGGGTTCAGTATCCGTATACGATATCCAAAAAAAACGGGAACCTTGGAACATATGCTTTACCTCGTGCAGAGGAAAACAATGCACACGCATTTAGCGCCAAGGTTCCCGGAGGGCTCTTGATCGATATACTATGGGAGA
Source organism: uncultured Gammaproteobacteria bacterium (assembly GCA_964515515.1). Lineage (GTDB taxonomy): Bacteria > Patescibacteriota > Microgenomatia > UBA10105 > UBA927 > CAZERT01. Next base: position 13,105 of record CAZERT010000016.1, on the reverse strand, counting down.
CCCATTAGAATATCAATCAAGAAAATGTACACCCAACTATATTGGGCGTTGGTCTTCATTTCCCTAAAGGTCTTCAAAAATAATTCCATGATGGCATCTCTGACTGCCCTGTTGTCACACGGAACATTTTTTAAGAGTTCTTCGTGTCGGATTTCTGGCACGGACTTAGATGTCAAACTTGCCTCAACGAAGCATCCTGCTTCGCGCGCAGCAAGTGTTACAACCACTGTTCCAATCCCGGCCCGCTCCCAGGTTTTTGTGGTTGGTGTTTGGGTTGGGGGCACATTTGCTGCGGCCAAGATACTCGCCGCGATGGCAATTACCAACACAACCAATACAAGTATCCTCCCGATCGGAGACCGAGAGGTGAATAATGTTCCGGCAGCTGCTGCCATTTCTACACCTCCTACAAAAAAAGATACGCCCTTTGGGCAATATCTACTCAGAGAGTATGTCTGAATAGGTACTGCCCAAAGGCAATGTGGAGGCGATGATTTCATCCAGCATGTCAACGTGCGACCATTATCCAAATTCAGATGCAAATATCTGGTTTGAATAGCCCATAAGATTATCACAGAGGTAATGAAAAGTCTATGATACTTGGGGTTGTTGTTGATGTGGTAATTTTACGGCTTGTTTGGGTGCCGTATTTTACATAACAATACGGAATCCAAAAAAACCGGAAACCTTGGAACATATGCTTTACCTCGTACAGAGGAAAACAATGCACACGCCGTAAAGCGCCAAGGTTTCCGTGAAGTTGGATGGATTTAGGGAGCAGCTGCGTCCCAAAGAACCTTAATCCATTTGGTGATTTCCATATCATTCAACCACCAATCAGGATTACGATCTTGCTTCAAAAATTCATCTAGCAGGCGGCTCAATGCTGCCCGCTGAACGAGGGGGCTGGTGCAGGGTAACTTCTCCCAGCCATTTGCCGAAAATGCATTTCCTAGCTTGGGAGACATGGTAGCTTTGTAAGAGCAGTACCCATGCCTTCCTGTATCCCCAATGGGGGTTGTTTCAATGGTGATTACCCCCAACTCGGCGGATTCGTAGGTTTTTTGGCTAGTGGCGAGGGCCAAGCCAACAATTACAACAGCGATAGCAGCTAATACCATCGCGATTAGTATCCAACCCCAAGGCATGGGGTTGGTGGAGTTGGTCCGGGATCCGGATAACGACATGGGTGAGCATTGAGCGCTCATCTTTAATCTCCTCTTTCTTTTTAGAATTTTTCCTTTTCAGGAATTCCTGCGCACGAAAATGATGTGTATATGAAACAGTCATGCACACGAACTCCTGAAAAGGATTTCCATCCAGCGTGTTAAAGAGCAAATCATCCACACTCCAAACGCTCATGGTTTGGTGTGAATAGCCTATAAGATTAGCACAGAGGTGAAAAAAAGTCTATTGGTACTTGGGCTGATCGATTTATATAAAAAAAGAACATTCTACTGACGAAATTAGGGAATACTATGGCGATTGTGCAGCATAGCAACCCATATGCTGATAATTTTCCCCTCTTGACATTGGAAAGAAAGTGATTAAAATATTTCTTTTGTTGTAGTTCTCGAGCAAACCGTCGGTTCGGATGAGCTCCTCTCTTTAGGGGAGCTGTTCCGAGAAGACGGTTTTTTGTTTGCATTTTTGCTATGATAGACGCAGTATGAAACAGGAACTTCACTCATTTTTTGTCGTACTTTGGAAATCCTTTGGATATGAAGGGCTGAATTTTGACATATCCGTGCCTGAGCATTCATCCTATGGGGATTATTCCACGAATCTTTCCATGGTTGGTGCAAAAGTTGTGGGGAAGCCTCCGCGGGATCTTGCACTACAGGTTATGAAGCGATTTACCGAGTGGAAAGAGGCCTGTGAAGCTGAAGGACAGATTCAAACACCATCTAAAGAAGATCAAACAAGTACAGTACCGGATGAAGTAAAACCACTGTTACGGGATATCCACCATCTGGAAATCGCCGGACCGGGATTTGTTAACATTTTTCTTTCGGAGGCAAAACTTATCAGTCATTTATCCAAAGTGCTAAATCGTGATGAGCGCGTTAGGACAGGAAATGCAAAAACAAGCAAAAAACGGGTTATGGTGGAGTTTGCACATCCAAATACCCATAAGCAGTTCCACATTGGGCATCTCCGCAACATTACGACCGGCGAATCGGTAGTACGGCTTCTGGAATCCCAAGGGGTAGAGGTAATACGCGCCAACTATCAGGGCGATGTAGGGCTTCATATAGGGAAAGCGCTCTGGGGGATTTGTGCTGAGATGCACAAGCATGATCCAATGTTTCATTGTTCCATTGCTGCATTACTGGAGAGTGAAAAACCCCAATGTGAATCGTTTGTTTTATGGCTTAGCAACAATCTAAAAACTATTTTCCAGAGGAGCGAATTTTTGGGAAAAGCGTATGCAACCGGCGCTGGTGCGTATGACACGGATGAGACTGCGAAAAAGGAAATTGAAGACATAAACAAATTAGTGTACGCTCGCGATCCACGGATTTATCCACTGTATGAGCTCACGCGCCAGTGGTCTCTTGATTCGTTTGAGGCTATGTATAGCCGTGTGGGCAGCCGGTTTGACCGGTACTACTTTGAGAGCCAAACGTATGAATCAGGCAGGGAAGCGGTCTTAGAAGGGTTAAAAAAGGGTATTTTTGAGCGCAGTGAAGGCGCCGTCATCTTCCCTGGGGAAAAATTCAAGCTTCATAACAGAGTATTTATTACCAGTGCCGGTAATCCGACGTATGAAGCTAAGGACATGGGACTTGGGAAGCTCCAGTTTGATGAATATCACCCCGAGATGATCATTCACTGCGTCGCAAGCGAGCAGATTGGGTATTTTCAGGTGATTATTGAAGCCCTTGCACAGCTCTACCCCGACACACGGGGGAAAGAACATCATTTAGTCTATGGGTGGGTACGGCTCAAGGAAGGAAAAATGAGTAGTCGGAGTGGGAATGTGATACTTGGTTCGTGGCTTCTGGACGAGACGAAGAAGAATATTCGGCTCATAATGCAAAATAATATATCAGACTATACAGAAAGCGAACAAAATGAGGTAGCAGAGAAAGCCGCGGTTGCAGCTGTAAAGTATGGATTCCTGAAAGTTTCTACGGCACAAGATATCGCATTCGATATAAAGGAATCAATCAACATCAATGGAGACTCGGGTCCATACCTTCTCTACACCTATGCGCGGTGCAAAAGCGTCATCAGAAAAGCGGGGAACAATGAAAGATTGAAAGATGGCAAGAGTGAAAGACTGTTTGGACAAAATGGAACAATATCACAATCCGAACGAAACATTTTGCGGCACTTGGTGTCATTTGACGATGTCGTTACCAGAGCGGCCACGGAATATGCGCCGTCGTATGTATGTACATACCTATATGACCTAGCAGGATTGTTTAATACGTTTTACAGCGCATCACCTATCCTGGAGGCACCGGAAGGGAAGGAAAAAGCACAGTTTCGGCTTGCTATTACCCAGGCCGTTGCAGCGGTGTTACAGCAAGGGCTGCATCTTCTCGGAATAGAAACGGTGGAAAGGATGTGACGGGGTTAGCCCTCCTTCTTTCATGAGAGCTTCGGGGGCGCAGTAGTTAGGAGGTAAGAGATAATACTTTTTCGTTCCTTGAGCATTGTCGAGTAAAGAAAAATTTGAGGTTCAGTTTTGAGGACATAGAATGTCGATTGGATTTTTTCCCGGCTTTTTTCAATCGTGTGTCTTGGTTTGTGCACAATTGGAAAAAACCGGGGAACCTTGGAACAAATGCTTTGCCTCACTAGAGGAAAACACTGCACACGCTTTATCAAGCGCCAAGGTTCCCGGTAAGAGGACGAATATATTATTCTGGGGGGGCTTCGTAGAGAGCGTAGTCAGCCGGCGAGAAACAGATTACAAATGTTTCTCCGTCTTCCTCAATCACAATAGCCTGGCTGGCTTGTATCGCCATCATATTCCAATTTCCATTTTTCAGAAATTGTATCCCATATGCTTGAGCATTGTTGGGATCTACGAATGATGCCAACTCAACTTTTACCCCTCGTGTCCCGAACATAACCAATTTTTGCCAACCTTCTGTTGGAGGGCAGGATTGAATGGTTTCAAACCGAATGGTCCCCTCATCAGTGACAATTTCCGGGATGGTGAATCCATCCGGAAGAGCGGTGCTCGTTGGAACCAAAAAGGGCTCTTCAGTCGGGGTAGTTGCGGGCACAGAGCACCCGGTAACGAAACTCGCCGTTACTGCGATGACAAAAAAGAAACCGAACAGTTTTTTCACATTACACCTCCAAAGTATTCCGGTGCATTGCTGCGCCTTTTTCCGGCCACGAAATATCGTGTCCATAAAGAGGCGCAGGAAAAAACTACCCGCAGAATTATATATTCCGTCCGTGTTAATGTGCATTTCCACCATTCCCTGCGCGTATGCACGGATGTAGAAGATACAGGAGGCTAGTATACCACAGGAGAGATGTATACTATAGGGTGTGTATTAGGTCTATATTACATCTGATGCGCTGGGTAATTTCCAAAAAGCATTGTTTTGCAGGGTAAAGCTACCTCAGCCTCTTTCTACACCGCGCCGTACAGGATAGAATGACTGTATGGTTTCTGCTGAACAGACAGTGTTTATTGGGGAGGCTTCTGCCTCTGTCATACAAAAATCCGCGAATCCAGACAGGAGAGTGCCACTTCGGATGAAGCTGTATGGACTACTTATTGCACTCACAATGCTTACTGCATGTGCGCCGGAGGCACAAAGCGTGGAATTGGATCCTGGACCGCAATTTAACCCTATACCCATGTCGGAATTGGATCCTGTTTTGACATCGGTATACCAGGCATGTGTTGCGGATCATTCTTTATCCCCCGACGTTGAACTGCTTGTCGGTGAAGCACTGGAGACTGTTCCACAAGCACTTAAAGATGGAAGACTTACAGCATATATTGTTGATGGTCATACAACACCCAGCGTAAGCATCATTGCTGACCGCATTCCACCGCGTCTTGACATGTGGAAGCCTAATCATTCCCAAGATGTCGGGACGGCGCTTCATGAAATCGTCCATGCGCATATTTTGCTTCAACAGCAGAAAAACGGCATGACCAAAGAACAACTCGATGCTACCCATGATGCCCAATATGAAACAGAGGAACCGATGGCGGATTTTCTTTTGCAGGATATGGCGCGGTGTGCAGAGCGGCAGGGAATTCCCAGAAATGAGAATGAGGATGCATGGTACTTTAGCACTTTTGGCTATCAGCCATTGGAAGTGCAGGAGACGTTTGCCGGTTATGGGGCTACGGAAACGGACCCAACGTATGCCATGGTATTTTGGGCTGGGATGGCGTTTGGGCGGGAGCAGAAACTCCGGGAAGTACAAGGGCAAATCAGGATGATAGAGCGGGATTTGCAGGGGAATCCCAACAGCCCTGATCTTCGCAAAAAATATCAGCAATATCAGTATTGGGCGCAGTCTTTGCAGGATGAAATTACCCGCGACCGTGAGTATGTCCGAAGGGCTCAGACACGTGCAACGCCAGAAGAACTTGCCAGGTTGGATACGATTATGGATGAACAAGATGATTTATTTACGCATTCATATGAAGTTCGGTGGGATGCACTGGTTGGCGGAAAGTAACACAGTATTTTATTGACACTTTAGGCAGTATAGCCTATAATAGTATGGTTCACAACCATCCTCTATGGGATGGTTTTTTTATTGCACATTACCAGATCTTCCCGTTTTTTCATTTTTGCCTCTTCCGGACATGTTTCCGGCCATGTGGTCCTGATTTATTGTGGGACTGGATGGTCGGAAACTTGTTTGAAAGAGGTGTGTGATGATTCAAAAAGCCCTGTTTTTACTCGGGCTGGTCGTCGTGCTTGGTTTGTGTGTTCTTGGCGGAGTTGCCAAGTCCTCACAGATTACCAGCACGGTCGCAACCCAATCCCCACAGGCTGCCACCATGGCGGCAAACGCGCAGGTCGGAGTGCAGGATTTTTCCGGCTTGCTGTTTGTAGGGATTGTTGTACTTGCCTGCTACTTTTTGTTTCGCAAGTAGCAGACAAAAAACGGGGAGACATAATCGGAGACATCGATTGGCGATGTGTGAATTTACATTTGTCCTGCATAGCACTATGCTTTGCACTTTGGACGAATGCGAATCACATGTCGCTTCAGATTTATGTTTGGCTTATGCCATATTGTAAATCTTCCGATCGATGTCTCCCTGTTTTTGTGGTCTGCATAATATGCAGGCTAGAAAAATGGGGGAGAATATATGGGTTTTCTTGGGTAAATACAGTGGATTTCCACTTGACGGATGAAACATTATAGGGTATAAATACATTCATATTTACGCGTCACAATCAAATCGTGGTGGTGACGCTTTTTTTATTCGTATGGGAAAAGAAATTATTACAACAGGACAACAATCCGCGGGGAGGGATTGGGGACGATGGGCTCTTGACACATTTCTTCCTGACAGAATTGATCCTTCTTCTGGGAAATTGTCCAGACGAGAGTTATTGAAATTAGGGTGGAGAATCACAAAAGCTGGCGTGACTACCGCAGTGCTTTCTTCCTGTGGCGTCCCCCCAAACGGAAGTGAATATTCTTCTCCACAGGATCATTCAAACGAACGTTTCCATGTGATGGACCCGGGGAAAGTTGCATTTATTGCGGCGTTATCTGGGGATAAACTTCCGGCACCGCTGGTTGATACTCTGATGAAACAGGGATTGGAAAGTGCAGGATCGTTTCAGGCCGTTATACAATCTGCAGGAGGGCAACCGGAAACGCTGGGACTTGAAATGGTGAAAGGAAAAGGATTTCCCCCGAGTAAAGATAATGCCTCGTATTTGGTGATGTGTGACAGAACACAACAACGGTGGTTTAAAGTGTCTCCTACACAAGGTATGGTTGGACGGTTGGAAAATGGAATGAAGGCAATTAACGAAGAGATAGCGCTTCTTGGATACGAACTTCCCGATGGGATGCCCAGGCCGGCAATGAAAACAATTACGGTAAACGGCACAACGCTTGTTGCTATGGAAACACCCTACTGGGGTCCGACGGTTAATACACTTCTTCAAGCCGGAGAGATGGGACAAGCAAAGGCGCTGTATCAGGATGCCTACTATACAGCACTGAAACTGATGACCCAGCAGGGGATTACGGTTCGGGATCCAAACCCGGGAAATATTGCGCGGTTAACGCTAAAAAATGGGAAAACCGTTGGGTTTGTGTTTGATTTTGAGTCCAGCGGTGCCTTTGTTGTGTCGCCAACGGAGAAAAATATTGCATCACTTATTGCCCGTTTTGACAAGTGGAACAAACGGTACAATCTTGGGCTGGATTTACGTATCCCTGCCGATATTGCGCCTTCATTACTTTTGGAAAAACAGGGAATGATCGTGGGGCGGGTATTTTTACCAAAAGGGTTTGTTGATTTTGAATTTTCCTTTGAAGGGCTTTCTGCTGCACAAATTTCAAAACTGCGCGATACCATTGCACAGACGATTCGAAATAATCCTGTGGATGATGTGGGCGAATTGGTACTTGAAGGAAAACAAGTGACGCTTCGAAGGACACTCTTATCCGGAGCTGATGACATGCTTGATGATGCCCTCCGGACAGGGGTGCCTGCACGTTCATCAACTGCCCTTGGTGTTGCCAATGTCGTCCTTTTAATGTCTATCGGTACTGTGGAGATTGCTCCAGGTCTGGAAGGGATGACGATCGATATGCCCGGAACGGAAAACTCATTGGCACAAACAGGGCATTATATGACATATATTAAACCGGATGATTTGCGAAGACGTGGTGTTGAATATATAACGCGTTTAAAACTGTTACTTCGGGGGGAACATGCTATTGAAGGAGACTCATGGCTGACCGGTATAACGATTACCCCGGCAGACCGGGCGGCGATGGAATATGTGATGGGCATGAGTGCAGATGAGTTGCTTCGTGTTCAACGGGAATTCCACATTCCAACAGATACGATTTTTTCCTATCTGGATGAGCAGCTGGATAACACCCAGGTACCGTTTAAAACAGCGCTCCGGTTTGCCTCCCCGTTTCCGGGAATACCTGGCGCAACGATGGAGATACCTGTGTGGACGTCAACCTATCGGGCAACTGATGGCACGGAAGTTGTGCAAGTATGGATGGATAATTGGGAAACGGCAATTGGATTTACGGATGCGCCGCAATCCGGACAGATGATAATTCCTGTGATTCGTTGGGAGAAATCAGCCGGTGGATCATGGAAGGTAGCATTTGAAGATGTTGCCCGTCTTGGAATGGGATTTTCCATCGCACGCACGGATCTTCCGCCTGCAAAATGTTTGGTGTATTCCAACCCCTCCAAAGGGCTAGTGATGGATTGTTCGCTGCCAAAAGTGAACCCATAATTTGTTGGGGTACGTTGATGAAGTGATTTGAAGATATTACACCGAATGAATTATGCCGCAATTGGGAGCATATCCAGATATTCTTTCATTTGATCATTGGAAAGTGCGTGGTGTTCCCCAAGCCATGTAATTAGTTGCCGGAGTGAATCTGCAGTTTGTGCTGTTTCTTCCGATGGGGGTTCTCCTTCCGTTTGGTCTTGAAATATTTGAAGATGGTTTTCCAGTTGACTGATCTTGTGTTGAATGGCTGGTGTTTTCGTGGGATCGGCAATTGCCTCGGGGGTGATACTGTTTCGAACGGCCGTTATCCAATCGGGCAACGGCATATCGGGATTGGTAGTTTGTGCCAAAGGAAGATCATTGGTCGGCTTTGCCACGATGGATTTTTCTGCTGGCATGTACGGATAGTATAGCAGATGCAATACGTTTGATTCTATTGTGTTGTTTTGGAAGGTATTATGCAGGGAATTGCCGGATATCCATTCCTTTAGGCATTCCAAATAATGATGAGGCTGTTTGCGCAAGGATATTTTCCGAATTCAAGCCCATGGATCCGGGTTGATTTGGCGTATCAGACATCGCATATACCCATCCCAATAGTTGAAGAGCAAGCTCATCTTGAACTGACTGTGGGAATCGGGTTCCTGTTTTTTCAATGGCAGCACAGGCACACGAAAATGCGGCAGTTTCAAGTTTGGATGCTTGTGAGAGTGCCATTTGAAGCTCCATTCTAACCGTTGGATCATTGTAGGGAGGGTCTCCATATTTTTCAACAAAGGCTGCAAGTGGAGGAATTCCGGCGTTTGAAGCAGCTTCCAATGCAAACCAAGAAGACCCATGAAATTGTTCTGGAGTGGAAGCAGTATGTAGTTTTGCAATCTTACCTTGAAGAAATTGTGGAGTTTCTTGGATATTCATATGCGCAGATTGTATTATTCAAATGCGATAAAGTCAATTTTTTAAATCTTGCTAAAAAAACAAACCGCATACACTCAATATACCCAACACGTCGGGTCATGTTTGACAGTTCACCAAATAAATTGGCTCCTCGAATACGATTGTATTCGCGTCCATAGGACGGTCTTATCCGAAGCGATGATCCGTAAACGATCACCCTTGCGGTCCCACGCACAAAATGATTATCGATACGGATTAGACGCCACTGCAAGAAATATAAGCAGTGCTGCTGCTTCCGATACCATTCCTATAAGGACACCATATTCAAATGGTGTTGGATCCGGTGTTTCCACATGGGACAGTATATACCGGATATTGACGACCGGAACGAGTCCAGTCAAAAACCCCAACAGTATATCGACGATCGTTTTCATTTTTCCTCCAACGGGAATCATCTGCTGTCAAGAATTTAACAACAGGTTATTCCCATTGGAACTGATGTATTATGTTTTTTGTGTATGCGGTTTGTGAATGTGCGAAACAACCATTTACCGTCAATGCTTGTATTGCGCAATGGCGTCTGGATCATACGAAATACACTATTACTAGTCAAATTATATTGGCGTTTATTCATACTTGCATGGTGTTGCAGACAACAACAGCACACAGTATACTTTTCGATCGTATGAGACATGAGTGTGGATTTGACTATATTTTTGATTTTGATGGAGTACTGTGGAGAACCCGGGAAATGTTAGTGCAATTGGGGGAGGCACTTCATGCACAGGGCGCCCTTGTGTCATCACACGGTATCAGCCCACTTTATCACGCCTGGAAACACGTTCCAAAGGAACATAGGGGGACGTTTACGGAAGGGTTTCCCCGCTATCTTGCACAGGCGGGATTTCTTCAAGGAAATAGAAAAGATGCGGCTTTATTGGCAGACATTGTGCGTGACGTCAGCAGTCGGAATTGGATTCATCCACGGGCGCATGAGGTATTGGCACAGTTGCCACAGGAACGGGTGTTTCTTGTTACGTGTGGTGACGGGAAGGTTCAGCAGAAAAAATTGGAAATATCCGGTTTGATGGGATCTGTATTGGACTGGAGCAGGATACAGATTGTGCCTCGGAAAGATGAAGCTGCGTTCCTGCGGGCATGTACGGAGATGGGAGTTGTTGGACCCATTATTCATATCAATGACCGGTTGGATGAGCTTTGGCAGGGACATCGTGCATTTCCTGATGGAATCCCCGTGTGGGTGGGGGAGAGAACCGGGGAAGAGTATGGAGGAAGGGGAAAAGAGACGGAGCATCTGTTTGGAATATCTTCAGAGAGTGTTCCTTCATCGTTAATTCATATATCTGATCTTGGGGAATTACCGGGAGCTTTGCAGGAACGTGGATTGTTGTGATTTATATCACAGAATATTGGGTATTACCGGTATAGTCTTGGGCCATATGAACACAACACTTGCGCTCGTACCGATCATTGAAAAAAATATTACTATTCCTCTTGAACCGATACCAATTGTTCCCACCGCAACACCAACGCCAAAATTTTTTCAAAATATACCCGATATTATCGGAGATATTATATTTCCCTTTGCAACGAGCACGCCGGTTCCACCAACGCCGGTTCCACCAACTGCAACACCAACGGAGTCAGTTATTCCAATTACCACAACCCCAACGGGAGCTGCTTTATCCGGTACACCGGAAGCACGTGAGAGTGCTACACCCACAGCCATGGTGTCTGTTTCACCCACATCGACAGGAGAACCGCAAAAACCGCAGAACCGGAACATGACGGAAACATTTTTGTGGATTGCACTCATTGTTTTGGTGTTGGTTATCTTACGGTCCAATTGGGACAAGATCAAAGCGGGATTTGGAAAACCCCCATCTCGCTCATAAGAGCCTTGGGGGGTGTATCTTCGTGGTTCGCACCTTCGCAGTTCGTTTCTTCGTAAAACGAAGTCGCGAAATACGATGCATCGAAGACACTATTTTCCTATATTGCTTATTCGTGGGTCGTGGATTTAACAGAATGTATACAGTATTGTGTATATCGTAGACAAAAATTAGGGGAGTGGTTTTTCCGGTTTTGTTTTGCTTGCTCCATGCCCAAGGCTCACTTTTCGTGCTTCTTGCATGAAACGTAGTTTTCTTTCAATTTTCATGCACCTGAATTCTTCTTGGACTTCTTGATATCCGGTGGTTGGTTTTTGAACTTGAAACATTGCACGTCCTATATGAATGACTGTATCTTCGTTTGGAGGTTGTGTTTCCATGTAGGTTTTACTGTAAAGGAATACGTGGTTCTTCGTCAATGCGGTGGTTATGTTGATGTGATGGTGTGTTGTTCAATACTGGGCTTGTTGTTTATTTTTTTGATTTATTACATAACATAGTACAAGTAAAAAGCCTATATAACTTGTTAAAAATGTGAGGCTGTAAGGCTCTTCCTTCGCCCCCTTAATCGGGGCTTCGGCGGGACAAAGCAGGCTTTGTAGCCTCAGAAATTGGATTACTGCATGGTATGGCGCTATAATCCCTGCCATGACTGTTGAATATAGGGATGTGCCCACAAGACAGATAGCCATATTGGAAACATTAGGTAAACAATGGATGACAACTGACCGTGGGATAAAGGAATATGGAGCTCAATTTAAACCAGTACTTGGTGGAAGAGCTCTTATTGATTTACTACGTGAAAGAACATTGCCAGTGCAGGGTGTTGCGGACGTGATGGGTTTTGGAGATTTTTTATTTGATTTTAAGGATGAAAACCTTCCGTTTTCCTGGGGTGCAAGTTTTTCGCTTGAACATGAAGAACCAGTACAATTTCGAAGTTCCACGTTTAAAAAAGAACGTATTGCCCGTTTTATCGGTGATGTAACATTGGATGAATTATGGGGGAGATATAAACAATTTCAACGCAAACATCAATTGCCTGATTGTGATTTTGTTATTTGTGCTCCACTTGGTGGGTATTACGAAGATTGTTTTCCAATGGAGGTTTCAGTCTTTAATGAATTACTTCAGCATATGTGGAATGATTTACTTGGTGATCATGGAACTGTATTAACGGAAGTTCCCCGATGGATACCTTATCAACACGATATTATTTGGGAAACCTGGGTAAAAAAAGTTCAACAGTTTTGTTGCATAGACCAGAAAAATTATGATGTCGTCATGAAGTTGGAAAAAACACCAGACACTCAAAGTCTTCCAAATTTGGAATAGGCTGGTATTTTGTTTCCGAGACACTTAATTTCAAGGTTAATCCTTGGAAACGTGGATTGATCCCTTTTGATGTAGTTCTTATTTAGCTCGCCTTCGCTCAAGAGAGCTTCGGCGAGGCAAGGCCGTCAATACGATCCTCTTCCTTCGTCCTTCGATAAACTCAGGACTTCGGGGGATAAAAGAAAATTTCAAGGCTTAGCCTTGGAAAAAAGCCTTGGGAAAAAACGACCAGTAAAAAGCCTATATAACTTGTTAAAAATGTGAGGCTGCAAGGCTCTTCCTTCGCCCCCTTAATCGGGGCTTCGGCCGGACAAAGCAGGCTTTGTAGCCTCAGAAATTGGATTATTGCATGGTATGGCGCTATAATCTCTGCCATGACTGTTGAATATAGGGATGAGCCCACAAGACAGATAGCCATATTGGAAACATTAGGTAAACAATGGATGACGACAGACCGTGGGATAAAGGAATATGGAGCTCAATTTAAACCAGTACTTGGTGGAAGAG
>CAZERT010000015.1:0-13973 GCA_964515515.1 uncultured Gammaproteobacteria bacterium | reverse complement strand
ACTTTTATTCCAGCTCTGCCTAAGGGTGTAGAGCAACATGCCCGTTCACCTTCGCTGCATTCCGCTTGAGTGCAACTTCCACTTTCACATTGATTGGTATCGCATCCGATACACGTTCCCCAGTTTCCACCATTACATACTTGTTGCCCTTCAAATCCTGCACCTGTTGTACAACATTGGGTGTCTCCACTGGTACATGCGGTATAGTAAAGTTCACACCCCCCTAATGGCTCAATGACACAGCTATCATATCCAATTCCACAGGTAGGGGCAGAATTACATGAGCATGTTCCAGATCCAAACACGCATGAACATGCTGTGCATCGAGCATCTGCATGAACGGATGAAATGTGGGGGAGCACAACAAAAGAAAGAAGTCCAATAAGAAGGGAAAGGAAATAGTACATACCCTATGAATAGTTAACTACAAAGATGGAAATATTACAAGTCAGAAGAGAAAAGGGTAATTCTATTAAATATGAGTGTTAAATATTTAAGGATTTTTTTCTGTAGGGTTTAATACGGGGTCATCCTCAGCAAGAATTCTATAAACAGGAATAAGCCCATTTTGAATAATATATTCAATATCTTCGTCTGTTCCTTCGCCAAGAAGAAGCTTATCTAATCGTTGGATGACGCCCAAGTCATAATTGTAATCATATAATTGTGCTAGCAGTTTCCAATTGTTGTTTAATTGGTCAGAAGTGATTGTATTTCTGGCAAATATGATCGTAGCAGTAGTTGTGTCATAATTCCAAAAACTTTCAACAAATTTTGTTTCTGTAAAAAGATTAATCTTATCAATTGGAATATTATTTTCCCTTAATCTATTTAAAAGCAAAGTTGTATCTTGAACTACTGGTATTGAAAATGCTCGAGTGCTTCCATCTTTTAATGAGACTGTAAATTGCGTCATGACTATTTGCATTTCATTCCCTAATGGATTTTCTAAATATCCAATAATTGAAGCGTTTGGTGCTGTTGTCCTTGATTCTGTTCTTAATTGAATTTGCAACCAACCTTCAGGTGCACCTGTGTTTTGTGTATATAATATTTGTTTTCTTAATCTTGATATTAAGTCAACATTTGGTTCTACCGGAATGTCAAATGCGTGTAATTTGGCAAGATCTGTTTTAAACTGCTCCGGATCATCCAAAGGCCATGCCACAACATTTTTTTTCGCAGTTTCCCAAGTGGTCACACCGGGTTCAAATGGTGTATAGGGAATTTCAAGTGCTAGTTTTTTCCCCTCCACCGTCAAATACTGGTCATTGGCCGCATCATACCAGGCAAGGATTTTCCCGGTTGTTTTGTCCCGCCAGACATACACCATCCAGTTGTTTTGCGTCATGACCTCTCCTGTTGCATCCTCCGGAATTCCGGAAGGCCGTTGCAATTGGGTAAGTTTGTAGTTTGCCTTGTCAAATTTTGCATTGGCGACAAGCTCCGAATACGCACTTGCATCGACAACATTCACCCATGTCTTCCCGCCATCGGTTGTTTTTTGCAATACCAGGGGGGTTCCATCACTGTTTCTGGCAATAATGCCCCAGCGGGCTTGGTCCAGCACGCCTTCTGTGGTGCATGTATTACCACAAATGAGTTTGAGCCGTGTTTCCATGGTGCGGGCTTCAGATGCCACATCACTGTTTGATTTCACCAGCGTTGCAAAGGCTGTCTTGTGTTCTTGGAGCCTGGTATCGGTGAGTAATCGATCAGATACCGCACCGGGGTAATTGGATGACGTATCGGGTTTGGCAATAGCCGTGGGGGTGGGTGCTTCTGTTGGAGCGGGTGTAATGGTTGGTGTTTTTGAGGGCTCCACTGTAGGCAGCGGCGCGGTCATTGCCGGCTTTGTTGCCTCCGTGGTTGGGGAAATGGTGGGGGAAACGGCTGTGGTGCATCCGGTTATGAAAAGTTCTATTGCAACCAATGCACCAGTAACTTTCGCGGGAAGCGCAAGTCCAGTGCTATAGCGATGTTTTTGTCTGGTAGTATCGTTGTCGATGTGTTGGCGGTGGTTGGCAAAAAGCGTATGGACACGATCAAGTGTTCGCAGCGCTTGTTCTCCCAACGCATCTGTTTCATAATGAGTTTTTTCTATGGAGCCTGCAAACAATTCCTCTTCATAGGTAAGGCTGGAAACATAATCGTTTGGAGTATTGGTTTTTCCTGCAACGGCGAACAAGACCAAATCTGTAAAATTTTCAACAGTTTTCATTGCTTCAGAGTCGAGCATGCCGGTTCGGTATGCATCATAGGCTGCTGCAACTTGCCCATAGAGGGTATCCCCTCCGGTATGTTTGTTTGGTGGGGTGCGAAGCGCGGAAACAGGCTCAAAACATTGGAGTACGTTTTTAAGACTCCGTCTTCCGTGAACATTTCCTATATCCTTTACGTGCTCAAGGTTGTTCAATGCGTGGGCTAAACGGTGTTCACTGTTAGGTTTAAGCGTGAGATTGGGAAATAATGGATCGTGTCGTTCCGAAAGTCCAAGCCATCGGTCCATTTGCGCTCCATGCACAATAGGTTTTTGTAGTTCACACGATGTCATATGGCTTATAGTATAAATCTATTTATTTTCGAATGCAAGTAGCCCATAATAGCACGTACGAACGTGCTATCAGCTGAAAATACGTGTTTTCTGTGACATTTATCACGATAAAATTACCACTGTTTTCCCAAGGTTTTTCCCAAGGCTAAGCCTTGAAATTTTCTGGAGCGTATAGACGCGCTAGGCAGAAATAGGTCAAACTATATCAACTTTTTCAGGTTGTACACGCTTACCCCCAAATGTTTCCCCCCATTTTGAGCGTAAAAGGCAATGCCTTTTGCTTGCCCGCCGAAGCCTTGCTGTGTCCTTCGTAGTCTTGGTGAAGGAGGAGCGTAGGAGAGAGGCTAATTTGAAGGTAACATTTCCGTATACTGTATACGGTATACAGTATACTTTATACTTTTTTATCTATCCTTCATCTCCCCGGAAATCACCTCATCCCGTGCAATGCCAAAGGTGCTAGTTCCATGCCGGAGTAGGAAATACTCCGTATTTGGCCTATCATCGGTAACAGCTGGGGAATTTCCTACAAAGTTGGTCAGAATCGATCTGTCCCCCCAATACAGACTTGCGAGTTTATAGCCATCCCATGGTCCCCATTCCGTTGCGTCTTTTTTTGCCGTCGGCAGGGCGTTTAATCGTGTATCCCACAGTGCTCCATCTGTTTTGGGAATTGGGTTCATGGAACCAATCAGGTAAATACCGATCCGGCGCGGAGAATGATAGAGCGCCACATACGGGAATGCATCCGTAAAGCTTTTTACAAGCATCCGGAAATCATCCGCCCGGGTGCCATAAAACATCCATTGTAAAAACAATCCATCCGGCTTCATGATCCGTTTGGAATCTTCATAGAACTCACGGGAATACAATACAGTGGTGCCAGAGGCATTAACCGGTGGCGGCGGGTCAACCTGGATTATGTCATAGGTTTTATTGGTTGTGCGTACGTAATTCCTGCCATCATTGATAATCACCTTTCCTTTGGGATTTTGAAGAACCGTTGCTGCATCAGGAAAGAAGATGTCAAACATCTTGGGAACCGAGGGGACAAGTTCCACCGCATCAACGCTCAGGTTATATGAAAGTGCGCTTCGATAAGTTGTTCCCATGCCAAAGCAGATAACAAGCATATCTTTGGGGTTTTGATGGGTCAAGATAGGTAAGTGTGCCATGAGTTTTGTTTCATCCACCAGGACGCTCATCCCGATTCCATCAACCAGAAGACCAAAGTCGGAATTATCTTTCTTCCGGTACGCAATAACCCCTGCTGTTCGATCTTCCATAAAGCGGGATACATAGTCAGGTGATGCAAGCTTTTTTTCCAGTTCCACTCGGGTTTTTTGGGCAAACAGTGGGGAATTACGTATTGCAAGGACAACCGATATGGTGCCAAGTGCAACGGCAAGAAGGAACAACGGCATGGTTCGAAGGGTTTTTCTTGTAAGGAAGAGGTACCCAGCTGCAGAAAAATTCATTACGGCAAGAAATACAATGGTATGGGGTGTTCCCAAGAGTGGCAGCAGGATAAATCCGGCAATAATCGGCCCTATCATGGAACCGACGGTGTTTGCTGCATAGGCCTTTCCAATAAATGATCCGGCACTGTGGCCTTCGGTTGCCAAAGTGGAAACGATGGGGAACGTCATACCCATCCCGATTGTTGCAGGAAGAATCACAAGAATTTGGGTAAGAAACGGTGAAAATGAAACGGATACAGAAGTGGCAATAAGAGATCCTATGCCTCCCAAGCCGATGAAAAGCTGCACCACGCCAAATGCAAGTGCTGTCCGTTTTGTGTTTCCCACAAAAAGCCGGGTAACAAAGCTTCCTAAGGCAATACCGGCAAGCACAAGTGCCAGGATAAAGGAAAACGCGTACACATACGTGCCGACAGTTGGAGTAAGCAATCGTACCCAGGCAACCTCATAGGCCATGGAAATACCGCCAGATATAGCAAATACAGACAGCACCCGTTTGATGGTGGGTGTTAAATGGAGAGCACCGGATGTTTCTTGGGAAAGGTCATTTTGAGCGTGTTCGGATTTAGTATTGGATGGGTATTTTCCGGAAAGGCTCAGAATTAGAATTCCCAAAATTAGATTGATACATGCTCCGATATATGCACTTGCGGCAAGTCCGATTGATTCAATCAGAACATATCCGGTAATAACAACGCCAACAAGTGCACCGAAGGTATTGACGCTATAGAGCATGGAAACCGTTTGTGCGATTTTCCCGCCGCGGGAAGATCGTTCTAAATAATGTACAACGGTTGGTAACGTTGCACCCATGGCAATCGTCGGCGGGAGGATAACAGCAAACGTCAGGATGAATTTTACCAAGAGAAGTATCCAGTCGTATGGAATGGTTTGGGAAATCGTCCGGTACAAGTCAGGAAGAAACGAGAGAAGTGTTGGCGTAAGCCCGGCAGAAAGTCCGATTGCCAGCTCAATGATTCCATACATCCGAAGCGCGTTGGTTTGTGGGCGTAGAAGTTTTCCAATAAGGAAGCTTCCGATGGCAAGGCCGGCCATAAATCCGCTGGTAACGGCAATAACGGAGTACGTAGAAACGCCAAAAATCAAGTAGAGCATCCGGCTCCAGATGATTTGATACACAAGGCCAACAACACCTGAACAAAAAAAGATGGTGTAGAGAATCGGACGGGGAAGTTTCATGCGGATATCGTACGGGAATAGCTCCGTTTTCTGCAAGGGGAAAAAGGTTAGAGGATACTACGAGGGTGTGTTGAACTATCGATAGGAAAAGGCCACCACTGCTTGCTCTATGTGTATGGACACAAAATATCTGCACTATATTTGTTTACAACAACATCGGTACGGCATTAGTTGGTTCCATGTGTTCAAAATATTCTTGCTGCTCTGTCATCACGGGCTTTTTTTCACGCTTTAAAAAATAGTTTCTGCATAAACGATGAAGGGATATATCATCGTTGTGGTTGGTTTGGGCATCATACAGATATCGGTACAACATTCGGATAATAAATGGTGTATGTGATACATGGGACTGTTTGGTGAAATATCGTTCTGCCATAGTTCATTCACCTCCCAAGGCAGTAGTGTGCAATGTAAGAAGTGCGCCGGTTTTCGGCTATCGAAGTACTTTCTCTATACATCATTCTTTCCAATATTTCAGTATTCCGGATCACAGAAGGGAATATATATCATGTCCGGTCAAGCTTTTTTGCACATAATGAATACGACGTCTTCGATTGGGAGAAAATTTATTCCTGCAGCACATTCGGAAATAGGTCTTGATTAGTATCTATTTTATAGGGTAGTGATATAAATCAATACCCGAAGGGGTATGGTTTGGAGCCCATGAGTTTGGTACGATCAATGAAGAGTACTAAGTTTGTAAGCGGGAGAACGATCTTATGATAGCAGCGACACGATTGTTTTTAGATGGCGGTGATCCGGTTGAAACACAGACAATACAAGAACTTCTTGGTGGTGTGGGAAAACCCGGATTGGATGGCCAAACAACAAATCCATCCCTTATTGCCAAGAATTTAGCACGCGGAAAAGGGTTAGCGGAAGGGAAAAAGTTGACTGCAGTAGAAGCCGATGTTGAATACAGAAGGATTGTCACGGAGATTGCAAAGACTGTGTCCGGCCCGATTTCCATTCAGGTGATCGCCAACGAAAATACCTCTAAAGAAGACATGCTTACATCGGGCCGGTCAAGACTCCGTTGGATTCCCAATGCGGTTATTAAATTTCCCTGTATACCAAACGGCATTGCTGCAGCGCATGAATTTTGCCAGGAGGGTCCGGTAAATATGACGTTGGTATTCTCTCAAGCTCAGGCGGCAGCGGTATACAGTGCAACGGATGGGGCAAAGTTTCCGGTATTCGTATCGCCGTTTATCGGTAGGCTTGATGATCGAGGGGAAAATGGCATGGATCTTATCGCAAATATTCTCAAAATGTATGAACCAGGAGACGGGCATGTGTCGCTTTTATCTGCGAGCGTTCGGACGTTTGATCATTTCCAGCAGGCAATAGCCCTCAAGAGTCCGGTAATGACGGTTCCTGCATCACTGATTACCCAGTGGAAAGAAAAAGGATTTAGCCTTCCAGATAGCTTGTATGTGTATCCGGTTGGAGCACTCAAGGCAATTCCCTATGATGTAGTGGCTCTGGATAAGCCGTTTGATACCTATGATATCCGTCATCCACTTACCGATGCAGGGCTTGCCAAATTCTGGTCCGACTGGCACCAGTGGGTGGAATAAATATCCCAAGGCTTAGCCTTGAAATTCTCTGGCGCGTATTGACGGGCTAGATAGGATCTAGGTCAAACTATATCAGTTCAGTAAAAAAACCAGGTACTTTGGGGTTGAGTTTTACGAAAATTGCGCTTCTTCAAGTTCAATTTTCAATTCTTTTTGTCGTCGAGCTTCTGGGATATGTTCCATTATAAATTGTTTGTAAGCTTCCTGGTTTGGAAATTGTTGTGCTATTTGATTGGTGCTACAAAGTGTTTCTTGGAGCTTACGGATATATTCAGGATACGAAGACCACGGATACAATTCCGGTGTGTTCACCAAATTTGCCAGAAGCGGATTTAAATGAATATATCGTGATACATGAAGAAGTTGTTCATCGGATTCTATTTGTTTTGCACGAAAGGTGTTTTCAAAAAGCCTACCGGTTCTATGATTTTTCTTGTTGAATGCCATCGTATAGCTGGTGTTTAAATTATGCATAAACTCGGAAATCCCATAGTCACTTTTTTGATAGAGGAGAAAATGGTAATGATTCGGCATCAGACAGTAACACAAAATATCAATTCTATGAGCAAATCCTTTTCCCAAGGCTAAGCCTTGATTTTTTTTGGCTTGTTCTGTCGCGCTTCCCGTAAGGAGCAATAATTTTATGGTATGAATGAATCGGAAGTAGTCGACTGAATGGAGGAAAATCTTTCGTTTGTCTACCCCACGACTGTAAATATGGTAATACGAGTCGGTAGAAAGTTGTACAAGACGCATATAAATTCATTATATGAATAAATATTGTCATTTTCAAGAGCATTTATTTACTGTCTATTTGCGGTATTATTAATCCTATGAAATATCGTATTGCCGTACTTGGCGGAACGTTTGATCGGATTCACAAAGGCCATGAATCGCTGCTTCTTCATGCATTTTCCGCTGCCGACCGTGTCACGATCGGGTTGACTACGGATGAATATGTGTCGCAGATGGAAAAAGACCCCGGACTTCTCCCATGCCAACCGTATGCAGTCCGTAAGGTAAAACTTGAGGAATGGTTGGGTGGAAAGCGGGTGTTGGATCGGGCAGCAATTATCCCGATTTCCGATCGTTACGGTCCAACTATTGTGGATGAAACGAAGCCGATTGAAGATCAAGAACTGGATAAAAAGGCGGCAGCAGGGTTTTCCTGTATTGTGGTGTCAGATGATACTCTTTCTGGAGCAGAAGCTATAAACAAAAAACGGGTAAGTCAGGGTCTTGCGGAGCTTATCATCGAACGGATACCGCTTGTTGCGGATGCATCGGGCATACCGATTTCAGGCACCAGGATCCGCCGTGGAGACATTTCGCTTTCCGGTACACTTCTTATGCCATCAACCCTTAAATCTGCCCTGGAAAAGCCATTTGGCGTGCTTTTATCCACAAAGGAATTTGAAATGCAGGCAAAAAAGGATGGACACTGCAATATCGTTGGAATCGGAGACAGGACGGTGGAGTCTTTGCTTACTCTTGGTGTGGGCATGAAACTTGCAGTGATCGACAGACTTTCCCGGCGTAAACCCCACCCATGGTCTGCCGATCACGAGCAATTGTTGGCAACATTTACAAAATCAACCATTCAAAGTGGACCGGGATATATTTCCGAACAGGCACTGGTCTGGATTCGCAAGTGGGGAGAAAAAAGTAGGGAACAATTCAAAGGGAAAACGGAACTGTTGGTTATTGAGGGTGAAGAGGACCTGCTCACCCTTCCTGTGGCTTACTATGCTCCAGTTGGGATTGTGATCTATTATGGCCAGCCCGGACAGGGGGTTGTCCGTCTGGAAATTACGGAAGAGGTAAAAAATCGTGCCGCGCTTCTGCTGGTGCAGTTTCTGCAACAGGACACCTCAAAGAATACCGTGTAATACTCTTTGGTCTCAATCTTGTGGTGGTGTATAGTAAACATATGGCCAAATATGTTCCAGATTCAACAACAAAACGATGGGTAGTGATTGCGCCGTCCAGAAGTGCCAGACCTCATGATGAGGGGAAAAACGAAAAAAAATCGCAGCTCCAATCCGTTGAATGTCTACAAGAGCAAGCTGGTGAAGATTCCCCTCAGTATGTTCATTCGTCGCCCCGTGCAATCCGTGTTTCCATGCCGGATCCTTCCATCCATCCTCAGTCAACGTGTCCATTTTGCGTGGGGAATGAATTCATGACACCGCCGGAAGTATATCGGTTAGGAGAGGGGGAGCCAGATAAACCTGGATGGACAGTCCGGGTAGTTCCCAATAAATTTCCGATTACGGATATTCATGAGGTTATTATTCATGGTCCAAGCTGCAGTGATGATATCGAAAAATTACCCGTTGATCATGTAACGCAGGTTCTGCGGGTATACCGGAACCGTTTCCGGCTGCATATGGTCCACGGCCACGTGATGATTTTTTGCAACCATGGGGTACAGGCAGGTGCAAGTTTAAAACATCCGCACAGCCAGCTTGTTGTCGTGCCGCGTCAAATAACACTTGATGCGCTTTCCCGTGAGCCAATTGCCAATATTGTGGAAGAATCGGAATCATTTATTTCCTATTGCCCTGAGTTTTCCCAATGGCCGCTGGAAACCTGGATCGTTCCGAAAAATCCGGATGGAACGTTTGCGGATCTGCATGGGGAAGACTTGCAGGCTCTTGCGCCGATGTTATCGGGAACGCTCAAACGTATGGAAGCTGCGATGGCAAAACCAAATACGCCGATTTCAAAAAAATCCACAGAGCCGTTTGTCTACAACTACTATATTTCCCATTCAGAACACTGGTTTATCCGTATTACACCGCGGTTAGTCCACCGTGCAGGATTTGAGCTTGGCACGGGATTATCGGTAAATATCCTCGATCCTGCTGTTGCCGCAGAGCTTCTTCGAAGTGTTTAAATCTCGCCTTTTTGCTGAAGTCCCAAAAGCCACATGACGGCTTCCTTTTTATACCGGCGATCACCACGGGAATTGATCCGGATAGCAGGAAGCTTTCCCCGTTTTCCCCAGCGTTTAATCGTCAGTGGGGAAACACGCAAAATTTTTGCAACTTCCCGTACTGTTAATAAATCTGGCCAGGCGTCTCCCATTGCCATATGTTTTTTCGGGTATGTAATTTAGTTTTTAGATTGTTCTAAAGCTCTAAACTCAATTTCCCGTCCATGATCAATCTATATCTAATGTAATCGCACCATATCATCCGTTGTCGTACATTGTCAAGAGAGCAGAAAAAAATGTGGATAACTTTCGGATAAAAAATACAATGTGCGACATGAAGTATTTTTTTGACAACGGCTCTTCTATATGGGTAAGATAGAGAAAGATAAAGTGCCCGTAGACAGAGGTTTCCTACGCTATGACGGAAACGGACGCAAAGGCAGCACTCAAACAATTTTTTTCTCCGTATCCCACCCAACGGTTTAAAAAGGGCGAGATTATTATCCGCGATTTGGATCCCTTTACGAATGTGTATTATATCCACAAAGGACATGTACGACTGTATACCGTTTCTGACAATGGAAAAGAAGTGAGTTTATTTATTTATAGAAGCAATTGGTATTTTCCAACACTTATTGGATTTGCCAGTGCAGAAAGCAGACATAACTTTGAGGCAATGGATTCAATTGAGGTCTCTGTTGCGCCATTTGGGGAATTTGTCTCGTTTCTTCGTCAATCCCCGGAAGTTCTTTTTGATCTTGTTGTTACATCGGGGGTGCTTATGGATACGTACTTTAAGCGTATCGAGCTGTTAATGACGCAATCAAAAAGGAAAAGTCTGGCATTTATGCTCCTTCAGTTTGCTGATGCCTTTTCTGGTGGGGAAGAAAAACCGCTTTCGGCAGGATGGGTTGTGCCGCTTTCACACCAGCAGATTGCCACATGGGTCAATACCAGCCGTGAAACGGTCAGCAGACATCTGGAAGAGCTAAAAGAAGAAGGAATTATCGATTGTGCAAATAAAAAGATTTATATCCGCAATAAAGGGGCGCTTCTTGCGATTGTCGAATCATCAGCCTGATTCCCACCAAAAACCCCGCCGGAGCGGGGGATTTGGATTAGAAATCGTATCTTCGTAATTCGTACCTTCGTAAAACGATGATGCGATGCTTCGAATAACGAATAATCGAGTTTATTTCAGTTCAACTTTAGCTCCAGCTGCTTCAAGCTTTTTCTTGGCTTCTTCCGCTGCTGATTTGTTAAGTCCCGTCAGGACTTCCTTCGGTGCGGATTCTACCAGTGCTTTTGCTTCTTGAAGACCAAGTGTCGGAACAAGTTCACGGACCGCTTTGATTGCGCCGATTTTGTTAGTTCCTGCTTCAGTTAATACCACGTTGAAGACTGTCTGTTCCTCTTTTGCTTCACCTGCATCTGCTGCGGGTGCTGCTGCGGCTGCAACGGCAACCGGTGCTGCGGAAACACCGAATTTTTCTTCAAGTGCTTTCACAAGGTCGGAAAGCTCCAGAACGGTCATGTCTTCAACCGCTTTTAAAATATCGTCTTTTGTTAATTTTGCCATAGTAACTCCTTTATAATTTTTTATGATTTTTTCTTTTGTACGTTACCTAATACGGTAACAAGTGACTGGAGGTTCCAGCGAAGGGCGTAGTGAAGCCCTTGGACTGGCGCCATCAGTTGTCCGGCAAGTTGCCCCAAAAGGACTTCGCGGCCGGGAATTGTTGACAGTTTTTTGACGTCCTGTTCGGATAACAAAGTTCCCCCGATCATTCCGCCTTTCGCAGTGCCAACGCCTGCGGTTTTGAAAAACTTGAGTAATTCCTTCAGTCCTGACACTTCATCGGAATAGCTGAACACGGTTGCCGTGCTGTGTTTTAGCATCGGTTTGGCCGTTTCCGCCTTGTCTCCAAGCGCTCGGGCAATAAGTGTGTTTTTCGTAACGGAAAATTCCGCGTCCACTTTTGCAAGCGTTTTTCGAAGGCCTTCAAGTTGTTTATGTTTGAGTCCCACATAATCGGCAAAAATCATGGATTTTGTCCTGGCGATTTTATCCGCGATCTGTGCGACTGCATCGATTTTTTTCTGTGTTGCCATTGATTTTGTATTCACCCCCTTTGCCAATAAAAAAAGCACTCCTGCAAGCAAGAAGTGCCCCAAAATCAATACCAACAAAAAGGTAACGCATGTGGCACCCTCGGTAGGAAATTAAGTCATTCGACTTCGCTCATGACACCCACGGTCTACAGGTACAAAGCAGACTATAGCATACAACGTCGCTGGGTTCAACAGCAGAAGGGAAAGTCAATTCGTATCTTCGAAGCATCGTAGTTCGCATCTTCGTTTTACGAAGACACGAATGTACGAATTACGAAGTAACGAATAACGAAGGCACGAATTACAATGCTCCTCGTGTTACAGTGCAAGTTTGATTCCCGGCCCCATGGAGGCTGCAATCGTAACCCTGCTGATTTTTCCTTTGCCGATTACCGAAAGAACCGCCTGGATGTTTTCTTCCAGTTGTTTTTCGGGGAAGCTTACCTTGCCTACCACCATGTGGATAAGTGGGTTGTCCGGTTCGGTTTTATATGTCACCTGGCCGCTTGAAAGCTCTTTTACGCGCTTTTCAGTGTCGGGCGTAACGGTTCCTGTCTTTGGATTTGGCATCAGGCCTTTGGGGCCCAAAATCCGTGCGACCTTGGCAAGTTTTGGCATCATGGACGGGTGGGCAACAAGGATGTCAAAATCGATCTTTCCCTGTTCCACACGGGCAATGAGCGCATCATCGGCAACTGCCACATTGATCTTTTTGCCGGTTCCGTGGGGAAGGGAGACTTCTCCGCGAAGTTCTTTTTTATTGTTGTTTGCCAGCACATTGATCGTAATATGAAGCTCAACCGTTCCGTCAAATTTTGAAATGCTGGTTTTTTTCACAAGCGCTATGGCTTCGGCAATGGGGTAGAGTTTTGTCCTGTCTACCATTGCCCGGGCTTCCTGGTATTTTTTTCCGTGTTTGTGGATAACCACTTCGCCTTCTTTTTTGGCTTTTTTTGCTTTCTTGCCGGTTTCTTTTGGTTCTTCAGCTACTTTTTGTTCCTCTTCTTCGCCTTCCGGCTTTTCCACCTCTTTTTTGGATTTTTTGGTTTCGCGGCGTGCTTCCGCACGTCGTTTTTGCTCCTGTTCGAGCTCTTCGTCACCAATGACTACTTTGCGTACTTTTCCCATATTATGCCTCCACCTGAATTCCCATTGAGCGTGCAGTTCCTGCAACGACTTTCATGGCTGCTTCTACGTTTGTTGTATTTAAATCCGGTAATTTATCCGTTGCGATCTGTTTTACCTGATCTTTGGTAAGCTTCCCCGCAAATTCTTTCCCTGCTTTTCCGCTTGCTTTGGCAAGCGCAAGGGTTTTTTTGATCATGGCGGCAACAGGCGGGAGCTTGGTGATGAACGTAAATGTCCGGTCTTCAAATACCGTAATGACTGCTGGAATGATCTGGCCTTTGAGCTTGGCTGTGCGTTCATTGTAAGCCTTGATAAATTCCATGATTGGAACACCGTGTTGTCCAAGTGCGGGCCCGACGGGCGGAGCTGCGGTTGCTTCACCGGCCTTGAGGTTAAGTTTAATCAGGGTTTTGACCTTTTTTGTTGCCATAGAAAAACTCCTTTATAGACTCTGGCTTTGGGGAAGGAAAAACGAAGGGATCGACGAAAGAAAAAATTTAATTGAAAGATTATCTTAAGTCGAAACGATTGTCCGTTTCTCCCTCACGAAAAGCGAGGTAAGGGAAGTATAGCAGAAAAAGAAGGGTGTTCCAAGAAGGAAATTATTTTTTTAGTGGTTACTGTGAGCGTAAATAATCAAGATATTCTTGGAAGGTTACCTGGCTTGGATCTTTTCCTAATATTTCCCCAAGTGCAGTAGCTGCTTCTTGAAAAGATATGATCATATCGTCAATTCCAAGTTTTCCTCCGGCAACAACATGGGTAGTTTCCAAATTGACTAAATGGCTAATTTTTTTGCGTGATTATTTTCGGGTGTAGTATCGGGTGACATAGTAAAATGATTCTAACATATATCCCATAGTCTTGACAAAGAGAGTATTATATCCTATAATATTTTTCATGTGTACCACCTGCCATAATTAAGCACGCGCCTTCTGGCGCGTTGTTTGGTTTTTGGAAGTGTACTACATCTATCGGCG
>CAZERT010000014.1:8817-14942 GCA_964515515.1 uncultured Gammaproteobacteria bacterium | reverse complement strand
ATTTATTCTGCCAATTTTCCTTGTTATTTCCTATGTGCTATCCATATTTATTGTAAAAAAATCTACTCCATCATAAACCTCACAAATCACATATTGGTATTACCTATTATTCTTATAATAGCTTGTCAAAACGGTCAATCTCTGGTATACTATGGTCATTAACAAGTAAATAGCAAAAGCGTCATCAGCTTACAACGCCTAGCAACTTTTCCTGCCAAAGACATGCATTACGACCGGCCAACTGAACAATGGGCCGGTTTTTTTATGCAAAAACAGGCCCGGGGAAGAGTGTGTAAAGCAACTGGTACCACACGATGAACTGTCCTTTCGGATATCCAAAGGCAAATGGAGATGCTACAAATGCCCACGGAAACACTGGGAGCCGAAAAAGACGGAAAGCGTGCACGCTTGCACACTCTTTTCTCTTCATATATAAACAGGAACATTAAAACCCCACTATTTTCAATCAATGAACCACAAAGAAAAACCGACAACTGCATGGTTTCGCGCGCAACTTCAAAACAACGCGACGATTCATCATGCGTTGTTACCGGAACCACCTTCATATTTCGGATACACAACAGAACTTTCACAAGAACATATTCATTATAAAATACATGCCAAGCCGAATCAGGATGCTACGGTCATGGTAATTGGTGGACTTCACGCGGATGAAACCGCAAGCAGCGAAATACTTATTCATACGATTCTCCCCAATACCGATATTCCCCATGTT
Source organism: uncultured Gammaproteobacteria bacterium (assembly GCA_964515515.1). Classification (GTDB taxonomy): domain Bacteria; phylum Patescibacteriota; class Microgenomatia; order UBA10105; family UBA927; genus CAZERT01. Next base: position 14,206 of record CAZERT010000014.1, on the reverse strand, counting down.
GCCATCCCTGTTGCAAATCCTCTTGCATACATGATCGGGACACGTGGTTGGATCGCACAAAATCCTGATGGAAGCCACCAAATGATCGATTTAAACCGACAGTTTCCACTATCAACAAACCCAAATAATCCCGCTCTGTCTTTACATACACCGGAAGCCATGCTCTTATTTGATATTCTTGAACAATTCCCTTCCTTGGGATTGCTCATTTCAATACACGAAGATCCTGAATTCGGACACCCCCACAATCCGGGAGGTATTTATCTCTACGATCATCCCCCACACGAATACATCGACCTTGAATATTGGCGGATACAACACTTGTTTCATGCACTTGAAGTGAACCTTCATCATCATGGATTTCCCCTTTTTACCGGAAATGATGACCTTGGAAACGCGATAAAAAATGGGTACGTCTATCAACCTGCAGTTCAGGCTGATACAACAGTCTGTAATGATCGCACATTTGAAATATTTGCGGCTCACTTAGCAACGCAAGAAATCCTCCCCCAGGATTTTCGAGTTATCACAATTGAAATTCCCGGAGGGTATTCAACAGAACAAAAAACAGAAGCTCTTTCTGTTATTACGGATACTTTTTTAGTTCCCATCATCAGAAAAAAAGGCCTTCTTCCAAAGTAAAATACATCTTGCACATACCGGGAAGTATCCGTACGATCATTCTATGTCCACTCCCATACATATCATTGTCGGCACTACCATTGCTTCTATTCTTACCCCATCATCCGCAACTCCACTGGAAGCACAACGACTGGTATGGTTTTCCATACTCACTGCAAATCTGCCCGACCTAGATATGATCTATATGGGTCCAAAACGGAAAAACCACCGTTTATTTTCAATTTTCCATTTTCCACTTTTTTGGATGGCAGTATCGCCAATAATGATTTTGGGAATGTATTTTTTCCACATTCCACGCGAATATATGCTTTCTTTTATCTTTGGGCTCATCAGTCATTTTATTCTTGATATGTGTGATCCAAGCGGTGCAATTTCACTCTTTGCCCCATTTTCAAACCGCCAATACTCATGGATACAAAACATATTCCAAGCAACAACAATCAAAGAATTCGTATATAAATATTTTCAACATTCGTTACAATATGAAGCTGTCTGTCTGGGTATTTGCTTAGGAATCCTTGGAATCCTGCGTAGCTAATAAGCTCCAGTACATGGTAAAAAGAATCCAGATAACGCTTTGCACTGGTTGGAAAAAAGCAAAGACAAAAAATACAACGATCCCCATATGAAAAACAGTCCATCGACCAGTACAAAACAATAAATACAAGAAGGCAATCCAAACGGCAAGCCCCAATAATCCGGACCAAAGTGCGATATCAAGAAACACATTATGTGCCCGATCTATAACGAGGGGGAAAATAATAATATTGTCTGAAAAAAATGCTTTCTCAAATATCATTTCCTGTGATTCTGCACCATACCCCAAAAACGGTTTTTGGATGATGGCATCAATGGCATATTTCCATATAACGATACGATTTTCCGCAAAGGAATATCCCCGCGAGAGTGAAATGACTCCGATAATTCCAAGTATAGTCGCACATAATGCAATAATTGCGATGCGATATTTATTAAATACACTCCGATTCCGAAAAATATTCCAAATAAACAGAAAAAACCAACATGCTAAGGCGATTCGTGATCCTGTACTTACAATAGCAATGAAAGACAACATCCAAATTAACGCCCTTATCTTATGGCTTTTGGAAAATATTTTTTGAACCATACTGTGAACCAAAGGCAAAGCAACTACACAAAATGCTGCTGCAGTATTTGGTTCACCAAATGTGCCAGTTGCACGCGCAACCTGCAGTGGTATCCAATTGTGAAACAAAGATGGAAACATATTTTGAAGAATTATCAAAACAATTTCCACGATATACCCACCCACAAACAACCTGATAAAATATTGCTCACTAAACCGTAGCGACACACGAAGATACATCGATATAACCCATATACCAAGAAAAAATAAAACTCCCTGTCCTCGTCCAAACCACCCTGTAAACGCATGTATTGGCACAGGATGCTGCAATGATGAAAAAAATAAAATAAGCAACCAAACGAGGTACAATACATCACTTATCCTAAGAAAATAGTATTTTTTCTGAGCAATCAATATGCCAATTATGGACAAGATGCTCATACCATAGACACCGCTAACTTTAATCGGTTCAAAACCACCAATTTGGCCTAGAAACGGAAGGATTGTAATACCAACAAATACTACTATGCTCCAAAATAAATTGAACAGAGTTACCACTTGACGATGGGATGGAGCGCTCATACAATAAATTGTAGCAGAGGAATTTATTCATGAATGCATCAAACAAAAAAAGCCACAGAATAGTACGTGTTCTTCTTCCTCTTCTGCTTGTACTTTTACTTCCGCTGTTTATTTGGGTTATCACAACACAACGTTTTGAAGTACGAAAAAAAGCAGCTTCAGGGGAAGTGCCCACAAACAATCCAATCTCATGGATGACGTCGTATGTAAGTTTGACTGCGGATAATTTTTATATCCGGATTGGAAAAATCAATTATACTTCAACAAAAAATAAATTAACCCTCCATTCAGATCCCGGAAATCCAAATTACAAAACACTGGAAGCAATCTGGTACGAGTTCAATCCGGAAATTAATGATACAGTGGAAATGCGGATGTTTATCTATTTTAAATCGGATGGATTGTATTGGTGGTCGGATGAAATCCGTACCTATAACGGAAACAAACAAGGAGATTGGATTTACTATAGACCAATTTCTTCAGATAAACCATTCTTCAAGACACTCAATGGCCGGCCATTTATTGCTAAAGGTGATACGAGGATAACCAGCACTCCAATCGGTGCCGGTTACATTATGTTTACGAACCTTCGGTTACATCCATTCTTTGCATCCTACTGTTTTGATGATATACGAGATAGTACTGACTCAACAACTGCAATCAGGGAAGATGGGTATGTCTTGCCGAGAACGGAATTGGAAATATATAGAAAATGGATCGAGTATGGACGTCCTGTTCTCCCTGGATGCCAACCATGTATTCCCCTTCCAATCTTAAGTACAAGCGGATGCTCCAAAGAGGACGGATGCTTGCCAAATATTCCAGAATTGGAAACTAACCGATATTATTGTCCACCGGAACCATTACCGACAGAGTCTTGTATCGGACGTAAAAACGGTACACCGTGTTCAGACTTTGTATGTCCCGTATGTCCCCCTGGAGGGAAATGCATCATGCTTGCATGTTCCATGCAATACGGAAACTGTTATAACCAACAATGCGTTATACCATCCAGTGTTTCTGTTATGCCAACTCCTACCCGTATGCCACCGGAGGCATGCCCATTGCTTGTTCCACCCGCACCCGGATCGAACTGTAAAATCGTGTATCCAGTCTGTATCCCGGAAGACCGATGTTGTCCTATCATTGTCTGCCCTACAATAACGAAAACTCCAGTAATTACTCCTATTTACATTACCCCGATCAAAACACCAATCCCGCCTTCATCAACACCAATAGCAGGAATTGGACCAAAAACAATCTCTATCCTTTTCCGTTTTGCATCAGTTACGGATGCACGAGTAACGAATGGTCATGTAAAAATCGGCGTTGTTACACCAACTTCCGAGTTATGGACACCGCTGTTAAAAGCAACTCCTATGGGTACTACGGGCGTTTATTCTGTATCATTTGCCCTACCTCAGGCACTTGATCCTACCAAACTGTACCGTTTTATCATCAAAGGGGAAAAACACATAGCCAGTAAAATCTGCAGACAAAACGGCCAAACACAACCCTGCGGTCTGAATGAATGGATTACCGTTCCAAGAAGCACTACAACTTTTTCCATCAACTACGTGAATCGGCCTATTGAACCCGGGGATGTAGCACCTCAGGATAATGTTACCAATAAAATTGATTTCAATAGAGTCGTACAAGCAGCGGCAAAATTATCATCAAAACAAACGGATCAGGATAAACTTGTAGGAGATTTAGACTACAATAATGTCGTTGACTTATCGGACATTGGTCTCATGAGAAAATCTTTGGAAACTCGCCCAGATGAAAACTAATCCTGCCAAATTTTTTAGCTTTATCGTTGTATTACTTCTCGGACTTAGTATCCGAATTTCCCCAGTCTTTGCTGCATCATCCCTACAATTTTCACCCGCAACAAAAAGTGTTTCCAGTAATCAAACCTTTACCATTGATGTAACGATCAATACAGATGGTCAAACGGTTATGGGAGCAAACGCAACCGTTGTCTACCCTGCAGCTGATCTCACCGTTGTTTCCATTGAAAACGGATCTTTTTTTCCTGATTTTACCGCACCATTCGATAGTGGATTAATTGAAATTCGTGGATATTTTTCTGCGGCAAATGGAGGAAAATCAGGAACCGGAACATTGGCAAAAATTACATTTAAGGCAATAAAATCTACCGGCACATCGGATGTTGGATTCCGTTGTACGGATAATTCCACAAGCACCCAGATACTTAATACCGATTACACGAATATTCTATCGTGTGGAAGCCTTAATACGTTAAAAGTTACATATACCTCTGCGGTAAGTCCAACAAATACGACAGCCCCTGGATCATCTCCGGCTCCAACGGCAACGACAAAACCGACACCGACCGCAACACCAGGAGGATCTCCGGCAAATAAAAAACCTGACTGTGTCGGCATCTCTGCACTTCCCGCAGTCAGCGGAAAAACGAATTCCGAAATTACATTCTCCTGTGCCGGAAAAGACAATGACGGATCCATCTACCATGCGGAATTCTTCTTTGGTGACGGAACCAGTAAAAAAATATCCCAAATCGTCGGGTCTTTTGGAACCATAATGGCAAAGCATACCTATACAAAAACCGGTACCTACACAACGGCTTGCCGCGTGATAGACAACGATAACGCCACATCAGATATTCCTGCAATTTGCACGCTTTCTTACCCTATCGCACAAGGAACTGCACAAACATCTACTAGAACTTCTACATCAACTAATAACACAACACAACGTACCGTAGTAGCAACAATAGAACCAACCGTCCCTGTTGTTACTCTGGAACCGTATCAATCACCGACACCGCTTCCTGTTGATCTTGGAGATACTAATTTTGAAGTTCAAGAACCTACGGATGAACCATCATCCATACCATGGCAATGGATAGCAGTCCTTGGCGGAATTGGACTTCTCATCCTTATTATCCTGATCCTTATTATTAAAAGCTTTACCAGAAGAAGAACGCCTCCTTCCATGCCGCTTAATACCGGCTTTGATCAAACACAACCACAACAACAATATCCACAAATCGTTGAAATTGAACAACAGGAA
>CAZERT010000014.1:0-8717 GCA_964515515.1 uncultured Gammaproteobacteria bacterium | reverse complement strand
TCAAACACAACCACAACAACAATATCCACAAATCGTTGAAATTGAACAACAGGAAACCCCGCCCCCTCAACCGCCAACAATCGGGTAATATGCTTACCCCTACCCATGTTCTGACTGGTTCAGCTTTGGCAAAATATGCACTTACTACGTCACTATTTCCCTATAGTGAATGGATGATGTATTCATTGGGTATTCTTGCGTCCAACATGCCAGATATTGATGTCCTTCTTTTTGGAATCCGTCCACAACACCGCATCTACTCTCTCCTTCATAAGCCATTATTGTGGATTATTATGTTTCTTATTGCTATCGTTCTCGTATTAGTGGGAATCCTCCCAATACCGCTTCCAATAATTATCTTTGTCTTTATCTGTATCTTGATTCATTTCCTGATGGATACGTTTGCTGTATCTTTCAGTATCCAATGGCTCTGGCCTTGGAAAAAAAGTGATTTACATATCTTCCGCACAATTCACCCCAAGAAAACCATAAAAAACAGAATGCACGCATATATCCGGCACCCAGCATTTGTTGTAGAAATTTTGTTGATAATAGGGTCTATCTGCTATCTTTTAATCTAGTTACAACCCAACATTGGTATAGCCGATTTTTTTTGCATACTTGGGATATCCATATGTTTTCAAATACCACGGCCAAAGCGCATGAAGCCACAGTTCCTGCAGTATTTTTACCGCCAATAACACTCCCCCAACGATCCAATACGCTGTTGGATCCATCCTGTCCGTAATGTGCTCTGCCGGAGCGGCAACAAGCCACATATAGAATACTTCAAAAAAGTTCGGCGCAACGATAAAAAACCGGGTATTTTTTCGCCAGACATACGATACTTGCCCCACAAAACGCCAAATCAATAGCACCGTAAACAATGCGATTAAATCAGGCCGAAGCCATATGATAATCGCCAATTCAACAATATAAGACAACCAGTCAATCCATTTATCCAAAAGATGATACATCTCCCGCGTGTAGTGCGCTTTCTGTATAAAAAAATAGGAATCGATATAATCAAGCACTAAAGTTGCAAGAAGGCCCCACCATGGAAACCAAAACATTGAAAATGCCGCAATAACCCTGATAATCACAATTGCGTACACATTTGGATTACCCCATTGATAGGATACGGAATCTTTTTTATGGGATCGGGTTTTCTTTCGGGCAGGAATTTTCATACACTATTCCAGTGTAACATGTCTTGCGAAGATTATTTGCGCTTGGCAAGAACGTTCATATACACGTTTTCCGTCTTCTGCGCAACCGTATTCCAATCATATTGTTTGGCACGCTTCAAACACCACCGTGAAAGTAATGGGATCATCTCCGGATGATCGATGCAAGTTCCAATTGCCAAAGCAAGTGCATGTGGGTCTTTTGGACCTACAAGCAGATTTTTCCCGGGATACCCATGCAAAACCTCATCCGTTGCCTCGTTTGCATATCCCACAACCGGCAGACCAGCACTCATTGCCTCGGTATACGTTAATCCAAATGCTTCATCCGTGTATGGCGCACAAAACACATCCGCTTTGTTGAAAAATGAATATTTCTTCGGTCCAATAATCTCCCCATGCCAGTAAACCTGTGTATCAAGCTTATATTTTACAATATATTTCTTCATCTTTTCCCTATCCTGACCATCACCAACAATATCCAAAATAAATGGATAATTTTTTTCCTTTAGAGTCAAAAATGCCGAGAGTAAATTCAGTATTCCTTTTCGTGGAACCAATCTGGCCACAAACAAAAAATTGATCGGTCGTCCGTTAAACGGAGCCTTTCTATGCATGCGTATTTCAGGATTCGTACCGTAGGGTATCAAATCCACAAGACCCTTTGATCCTGTTAATGGAAGCCAACATGTCTTACTCGCAGAAGAGATAAAGATTGAAGCATCTACTTTCTCTGCGTATAACGGAGTCAGGATGGGAAATACTGAAGATACATGAGCTAAATTCGATGTTGTATCCCAAGACGTATTAAATTGACATACAATCGGCATTTTGGACGAGGCAATAACGCTCCAGGATACAAACGGGACAAACGGATCTTGAATATGAATGATGTCATATGATCCAGCCAAAATCCGATCGACAACCGTTACTTCCCCGGGAATATCAACCGTCCATTTAGACCAATGCCCGTATAAATTTGGAACAGAAAAAACGTTCATTGACGGAACATAGGAATGAAACGGTAGTTTATGAATTGCTTTCGGCCCAAAAATATCTACCCTGTGACCACGCTGTTGCAGTGAGCTGGAAAGTCTATACACACATTCCTGTACCCCTCCAGCCTCGGAAGGATCGGAAAACATGAGCATTGCAATGCGTAACGGACGTTTCATGATTGCTCCGTGTGTTTCTTCTTTCCCTTCCCCCAACGCCTCCAATTTGAATTGATATACCCAAGGGTAAGCACGTCATCGATAATGTCAAAGAGATAATGAATGATCATGGCGCCGGTAATCACTACCCAAGAACGCCAATCATACAACAATGAAATATAGGAAATGACAAATAATCCGATGATGGTATAGATATTATGGTAGGCTAAATTTGTGTTGTATTTGTGCCCTGTTTCGATAAATTTTGTCAATGACCGCCACTGACGACTCCGCAGCATTGCGACAATATTTTTTGTATATACATCCTTTTTTCCATACGAGAAAAAATAGATAAGATGTTCAATATCGGGAAGTAATGAACCAAAGATAGACAAGAGTACCCATTTGATATTGAACTCATTCCATGTTTCACGAAGAATCCATGCCCATACAAGTCCCAACAGCACGTGGTAAAACTCATGCCGGGCATGCCAAAGCACATAAAATAATCCCTTAATGCGGATTGTTGTGGCCTTCATGAATTACAGTTTAAGGGATTTTAGATAATCCCGGAATTCTCCGTTTAAATCCTTATGGTTAAGCGCAAATTCAATGACGGTTTTCAGGTATTCCAATTTATTCCCCGTATCGTAATATTTGCCGTTTTGGATTTCACAGGCATATACTGGCCGGGTTTTCATGAGTTCCCGGATCGCGTCGGTAAGCCATATCTCTCCGCTTTTTCCCGGTTTTGCAGACTCAAGTAACGGAAAAATATCCGGAGTAAGGACATAACATCCATGTGCCGCAAGATTGCTTGGTGCTTCTTCAACCGATGGTTTTTCCACAAGACGTTTAATTTGATTCACATGCTCTTCAACTTTTGTTACCTCTACAATGCCATAGCGTGATACATCTTCTTTGGGAACCTGTATAGCGGAAATGACAGGATCGCCGTATTTGTAATACACATCCAGACATTGTTTTGTCCGTGGGGGCTTGCTGTAGATAAACTCATCACCCCAAATTACGACAAAGGGTTCATCACCGATCACGTTTTTTGCACACAATACCGGTGTACCGTTTCCATACGGCCCTTTTTGACGAATATAGACAAAATTGGCAAGTTCTGCGGTACGTTTTACTTCATCAATCAACTTTTCTTTCCCTTGATCCTTAAGTGTTTGGATCAGTTCGTTAGGATAATCAAAATGATCCTCAATTGCCCGTTTATGCCAGCCTGTTACAATAACAATTTCCGTAATACCGGAATCCACCAACTCTTCCACCACATACTGGATCACCGGCTTATCCACAATCGGAAGCATCTCTTTGGGCATTGCTTTTGTTTGGGGTAAAAACCGGGTGCCAAACCCCGCGGCAGGAATAACGGCTTTACGGATTTTCTGTTTATGTGCCATGAATGCCTCCTTGTAACATTTTTTCCCCGGACATATCCGCAGAAGAAAACGGTCCCTCTATTGTAGCTGTCGTGAAAAAGCCCTGTCAATTTGCTATCATTATCCATATTCATGGAAAAACGATTTGCTGCGTGCATCATCTTGATATTTATATTCCTGACACTGTGTCCAAATGCTATTTTCGCGCAGGATCAATCCGTCATCGTTAAGCCAAAGACGTCCGTTTCCAATACGTACTCCCTTCCATTTAGCACCGGAAATACACAAATCGATGCATTTCTTGGCCGACTTTTCCACCCGCCACAACAGGTCAATATTCCAAAAATGGATGACTATGCCATCTGGATGGAAAACTCACTTCAAGCACTCCTCCCTCAACAGATGAAAGAAAACGTCGTACGTGACACAAAACCACGGAAAGTCTCCATGTCATATCGATATTGTGCATGCAATTCCCAAACCGGACAATGTACGGAAACAACCAGCGAACAACCGATCATTACCGATCCAGATCCCGCAATTAATTCCCTTGTGACGGGATCCGTTACCCTTAATAGCATGTACGGTACTGGGGAAAAAACACAAAATGACCAAGGAAAGTATGATTATAACTATGTCACCGAACTCATCGGGCCGGCAGAAAAATGCGGGGCAGACTCAAAAGGTGACCTGCAGGATTCAAAAACCGTCAATACCAATGCACCTGGTTCAACCGGTGGAGGGTTATTTTCCACAATCCTCGGATGGTTTTCCGGTGGAAGCGACAAGGGAAACGTTACGGTAACCAAAACGGAAAGCATTAATGGTGACCAATACGCACGGGCTATGTGTTCTGCAGGGGGAAACTGTACTGACAAGGATCTTGCCGATCTTCCTGGAGCCGAACGAAACAAACTCAAACCCGGTGGCGTGATGGACACCTTCATCCCCCAGTCCGTCAAAGCAAAAGAAACCGAAGGAAAAACGGAAAGCACCACCACAGATAAAAATCTGGTGTACCAAAAAACCAAAGCCGTCCAAACAAAATCCGACCAGGCTAAATGCTTACTGTACCCCGCAACACTTCATGCAAAATATGGATTGCGATGTTCAACAAAAATGGAAGAACCTATCACACCAACCGATTGCGATAGCTATTTTAAAACTCCAGTTATTGACGCGGATGCAAAAACACCAGGCTCCTCCAGCGGCGGACCGCTTGGATTTAACATCCCATTTCGAAATCCATCATGCGTGTTTGGCGATAAACAAGCTGTTGCTGATTATGCCAGCGCATGGGTTGGTGGGAATGCACAGGCATCCGAAGCGGTTTTAAAATATTTTGATACGATCGTAAAATATGCTAAGGAATATAACTGGAGCCCGGCATACATCATGACGCTTTGGATAGAAGAAACTGCAGCAGGAGCAATCGGCGCACAGGAAATGGGGTGTTTATTTAGACATAACCTCACATACGAAAATGGATGGAAAAAACTTGAGCAAAACTCCGATACCTGCGAACAGCTTGCCTGCGTGCTTGATTACCCGCACCGGGAATCCTTCCAGAATTTTATCTGCAGCTACTCGGGGGAATCTTCCATCGATTGTTCCGTTACGGCAGAAAATCCCTGTCATGCCGTAAACATCTATAACGCATACCGACATCTTACGGAACGTGCAGGATTACCTGCCGGTTGTGAAGTAACAGGCTCTCCATCACAAGCAGTGATGAATTTGTACCAAACATCATGCAGATAACGACTTTTCCAATCTTGTTCTTTACAGTCTTTTGCCGTTTTGGTATTATCACTCTTGACCCCGGGAGGGGTTTTTGATTATGGAACAATCACGCGTGCCCACACTTCCCAAAGTCGCAAGTCCAACAAAATTTTTTAAGGAAGTCTTGGCGGAGTTAAAAAAGGTTACTTGGCCAACACGGCAGGAAACCATCAAACTCACCGTCGTCGTGATTGCAATTTCCGTACTCGTGGGATTATTCATCGGCGGTCTGGATGCCCTGTTTTTGGCCATCCAATCCGCAGTTTTTAGGAGATAACTATGGATGACACAGCACAACAATCAAAAATAGAAGAAACAATCACAGAAACGGTAATCCAACCTGAAGTGATATCTGAAAAAACAGAAGCCGTACCCCAACCGGAACAGGAAACACCAAAAAAAGAACCAAAAGAAGAAACAAAACCGGTTCCCCAAGCAACACCGATTATCGAAGAACAACCAAAACCGGTGGCACCCCCAAATGCCAAATGGTACGTGATCCATACCTATTCCGGACACGAAAACAAAGTCGCAACGAATTTAAAACAACGCATCGATACGATGAAGCTTGCGGATAAGATTTTTGACATTGTTGTACCCACCCGCAATACCGTTGTCGTCAAACATGGCAAAAAGGAAGAAATTAAGGAAAAAATCTTCCCCGGATATATTCTGGTTAAAATGGTGCTTGATGACATTTCCTGGCTTGCAGTGCGCACTACACAAGGCGTAACGGCATTCGTTGGAGCGGGAGACAAACCAACACCCATTTCAGAAACGGAAGTTGCAGCAATCATGAAATTCATGTCACTTGAAGCACCGAAATACAAAACAAAATTTAGTGTCGGCGAAGCTGTAAAAATCACCGACGGCCCGTTTGCCGACTTTTTGGGATCGATTGATTCCATCGATGAAGAAAAAGGCAAAATTAAAGTTCTTGTGTCCATCTTCGGACGCGAGACACCCGTTGAACTGGATTTCCTACAAGTGGCAAAATTGTAACCATTTGTTCTTGCGCGTACTTCTCCAACACAGAATTTACGTGACCTTCTATGAGCCCAGAACGTAACATTGTTGCACCAACTGATTGTTTATGTACCGGTTTTCCTGGTTTACTTCCTTCTTATGAAGAAGGATCGCATATTATCGGTGATTTCCGAGATCCCCGTTTTTTTGCTACAGATGAAATCCGTGTATTCTTACCCCAACACAAAGCTTCCACCCCAGGAATTATTCTTTTGGAAGGCCCATCGGGAGCCGGAAAAACGGAATTTTCCGATGCACTCCAAGCATTTCCAGACCTTTTTGGACTCGCACCCAAGTCTGTTGTAACGCTACGGACGGATTGGTTCATGAAACCCCGAGATGCCCGGCCAAATCCGATTAATAGCCATACAGGCATTATGTCATGGTATGAAATGGAGAGAATTGCACAAACCCTTACCGATGTCGTGCATGCACGCACCCACAAACCTACAATTCTTACCTCTCTCTACCGCCATTCCCCACAAGGAATTCAAGATGGAATACATCAAATCCCTGCTGCCTGGAATACACTTATTCTTGAAGGCAGATATAGCTACTCGGATGAAATTATGGATGTCTGTACGTCACTTGGTTTGCCATGTACGAAAATTTTAATTACGGCAGACGAACAGCTACGAATCCGGCGGGCAATGCAACGGGCAGCACGTGAGGGAAACAGAACGCCGCAGGAACAACGCCGTATGCTTGAACAAAGCATAAACCCCGACTGGCTTCGATACGTACCAACTATTCTTTCCCAAACGGATGCAATTATCACGACAAATGGAAATGCACGTCTTGAACTGATATCAGAATTATTTGATAGAAGCCACACATGGGGCAACTACTGTGATACCCAACGTACCCCTTTGGCAGTAAAACGGATTATCGAAATCGGTGAAAATGGCGCAACCAGCGTACAAGCACATGCCAATAAACACGAGCGATATGCCATAATCAATGGAATTTTAACCGTTGAAACCGGGCCCAATGAACATGCATTATTTGCAAAATCGTATGGTCCGGGTGAAGAAGTCCGTATACCTGCGGAGACGATTCATCGAGCCAGATCCAATCATGGGCCTGTTGTATATCAAGAAGATGTTATTGGAATGTCTGCAATGGATAATGGGGATATTACAAAATTGGTTCCGGCAATACCATATACCAAACCACCAATATTTTTAAAATAGTAAAACATAATGGCATGCAGGAAAGGCTTTGAAAAAAATACGACTAGCGTCGCATACCATTATGTTTGTTCGCCTAGGGCGAGGTGGGTTGGGAAGTCCCTGTATAAAACAGGTTTCCATCTTGGCGGATTTGATACCAAGCTTCTACTTTTTCTGATTTGGTCTCCCAAAGCCACCAATTTTGTTTCCATTCCTGATTAATCACATATTTCAAATACCGGACATATTGAGTCCCTTTATAACTCCAGTATTCGAAAATTTGGATTGTTCCCTTCTTGATATCCGGTTTTGTGATCTTATATGACGGACCATGGAATACTGAGCCATATCGAATGGTGATTCCAGGAATTTTATTCCCGTAACTATAAGCATTTCCTGATTTGAAGATCACAATATTTTGTTTTCCATCTGATTCGTAAAGAACGGAAATTAAGCCGTTTTTTTCAGACTCAGTGGTCATAAATACACCGTTATTTTCAATCAGGGCGGAATACCAACCAGATCCATATGTTGCAATCATTGCCTGTTCTACTGACCGACCATCAATGTTCAACACCTTTAATCCTTCGAAAGTTAACTGCTCATTCGACGGTTCGGGAGGAACGGTCAGAGTGGCAACGGGTTTAGGTGTCCCCGGAGTCGCTGTCTTAAAGACCAGCGTCGGGGTGGAGACCTCAGCATTGACATCAATCTGAGTACAACCGGCCACAAAAACGGCCAATACGACAAACGCAAAAACTACGAGCAATTTCCTAGACATTTTTTCCTCCAATAGAATTGAAATACGATTCAGCTTTCGAATCGATCGTACGGAATGGATTCAAACCCGTTAAACCCATACTGCACGACCGATCCACTTTCGGAGGATTACTGTCTTTTTCCTTTCCTGCATGCCTTTTAAGGTGCCTATCGGTTAAAAGCGCCGATAGATGTAGTACACTTCCAAAAACCAAACAACGCGCCAGAAGGCGCGTG
>CAZERT010000013.1:3787-16084 GCA_964515515.1 uncultured Gammaproteobacteria bacterium | reverse complement strand
TCAACAGGGACTTTCCATTATCCAATCCAACAACTCTCAAGTTCAGGCAATTCTTGCAGAGATAACTCCACTTCTTTCCCGTATGCCTATTGATCTTTCCGCTCCTGGAGCAGAGACAACGATTGAAAAGATGGTAGAAGAAGCAGTATCAAGAATTAATGCTACGCGAGCAGGACCAGGGGGCAAATCAATCGAATTGACTCCGGAGCTTCAAGTGGAAATACAAACCTTCATTGAGAAAAAAATTACAGAAAATTTACAATTAACCCAAAAAAATTTACTAATTACTTCATCTGAAATACCCCAGAAAGAAATCGCATTCCATTTTGATGAAACACAAGAAACTCAACTTCCTTTCGTGATTACAGATGAACTTGATAAAATTTATGAACCAATAAATTCTTCTATTGAATTAATACTTCAATCTTTGGTGCAAAAAATAAAAGGATATTTGCGATTTCCAGGTTGCACCGCGGGAAGAATAACAGGGCGAGTCTATGCAGATGTAATATCTAACACTTGTACATTATCGCCTACAACAAAACAAGCAATAGGAACAATTTCAACAGCACCCATTCAACAAGTATCAGCACTATTTTCAATTGATGATTTGTATTCAATTTTATCTACTGATCCAGTTACAGGTTTACGCATTGCAAAATTATATGAAGGAGACAATGTTATTCGAACACATACACTCGTAACTCCAATTGTTGATCTGGCAAAGTCAATTACATATACACTTCATTTGAATAACCATTCGTTACATCCTTCTGCGCAATGGAATAAAACACAGACTGTAGAAGCTTTGCTTGCAGCGTATCAAGTCACACTATTTTTAAGTCAACAAAATATTTTTGAAAATGAAAAGGGCTCAGTGTCATGGATGATTCTTGATGAGATTGAAAAGTTCTTTCCTGCCATTATTTATATTGGCGGTAAATATAAACTTTCGTATTCAGAATATGGTCTTGTATTTCAGGTGTATACAAAAATAGCAAACATTTTGTTAACCACTAATAGTCCAGCTGACAGACAAATATTGTTTGGTCAATTCAAAATGACTGATCCATTATTATATGAGCAGTTTGCTGAAACATTTAACGATGATTTTTTACTAGAAATTATTGATGCCCTCATTGTTGATATACCAGAGTTTAGTGAAAATTTTATTGAACCGAAAATTTTTTCAGATCAACCAACAAACTTATTATTATCACAAAATACACCACCTATTAAACGGAAAGCCCTTGATCCAGCAAATGCAGGAGTAACATATATACAACAAAGAACTACTAAAGATGAACAACAAATATTAGAAAAATGGTATAAAAATATATATATTTCCGCACAGCGAATAATTCGGGAAAATCCAACTTTAGACATCACACAACGAATTAAATTAATTCAGGAAACACCGGAGTGGAGAGAAGTTGAAAAAGATATTGTTCCCACGATGAGATCTATGTCTGGTTTAACCGGAAAAGCTACACTTCTTGAATATTTAAAAAATGCACTTATCTATGATATTCAACAGTATCAGCCCGAATTTCGTTATGGGGATGAGACCACATATACACAAGATGAAATTCTTGAGGCAGCGCTATTGTTTGATTACCCATATTTTGCCACAACTTTAATTGAAGGCAGGGAAGACATTCGAGGACTTTTTGGTTTACGTGCATGGGATACATGGAAAGCCGTTCGAAGAGAAAGTAAAAATTTACGTGAGATTACCATTGAGTCATTAACACGCCTATATACCTTATTATTTCCTGAATCATCACCCGAAGTCCGCTCTGGTGGAGTATTTGGTGGATCATATACCAAAAGAGGAGAGCCTTTACAATATTCTTTAAAGATCATAGAAACGATAAAAAATAATCCATACTTACGGTGGGTTCCATACAGCAAGAAAGAACCAAATAAAGGCTGGATTATGTATCCATCGGTTGGAGAAATGTATTTTTCAAATAAAACGACTGTACATACTGATGATGCTACGATAAGAAAATTTTTAACCCCGGAATCGTATAAAGTGTTTATTCAAGGACCACAAACAAATAAACGGCTTATAGAATTGATGCTTCAAGATTTATTTGTATGGTACGAAAAAGCCATTGCAGATCCAAATCATGATCCATATAAAGTAGCAGCTGAATTACAGCAGCGGTTTATTTCTATCCATCCATTTAATGATGGGAACGGAAGAATGTCGCGGATGATTCTTGCATGGGCACTTGAAAAAGAAGGTATTTCCGCGCCAATGCTTGAATTTCCAGAAAAAGATTTAGAATTTTCTATAGACGAATGGGCAGAGGAAATTAAAAAAGGTTCACAAAGAATGCAAAATATT
The DNA here is from genome assembly GCA_964515515.1 of uncultured Gammaproteobacteria bacterium. Lineage (GTDB taxonomy): Bacteria > Patescibacteriota > Microgenomatia > UBA10105 > UBA927 > CAZERT01. Next base: position 13,728 of record CAZERT010000013.1, on the reverse strand, counting down.
ACTGATTCCATCAGGGATTCTGGAAATGAATATTTAAATAGGAAGACACTTATTACATTAATTGGACACCATTTTTTACGGGACACATTATTTGAAGGGACTAGAGAGATTGATATCGACGTTAAATCACTAGTGTATGAAAAAAATAGTACGGATAATTCAGACGAATATTCCATTATTGAAGGTTATGGTAGATTTAATGGATTTCGTTATCCAAATGGAACACGGATTCACAGAAAATTAAAATCAAAACCTGATCAGTGGGGAAGTTATGTATATTGGATAACTGATCATAATAATAAACCGCTTTTGATTGCTGATGGCTTATGGAATTCAATAACTAAAAAACCAAGGCTTTTTGCAAGAATCAATCTATTTACTAGGACGGAAAAATATCGCATTGAAAGAGAATCGTTAGATGGGATTGAAATTATAAGAAAAGCAATGTCTGCAGGTGAGCGGACATATTCAAATCAATTTGTTATAGAACTTGATCAAACAAAATACCGCATGAGGATGAATGGATTTTTTAATAGGGCACAACAGCAATCACGATTTACTGCCAGAAATTCCAATGCAGTATTATTATTCGGAGATGTACGACCAAGCCAAAGAGAGGCTGCGCTACGAAATTTTGAAAGTGATTCTTTTGTATATAGAGGAGGACAATTGGGACAGAAGTTATCTCCCGGGGATCTTATACGCTATTTTATTCAGCTAACACCTGAAATGTCTGCATACAGAACAGAAGCCAGGAAATCTACAAATTTAATTTCGAGTGCACAAAATACACTTCGTGAGTATAATGCACAAGTTTTCACATCATTATTTCCAATTGATATTGGAGATTTGGTGCGATTTCAATCGGTCCAAGCGGAAAAAGGATTTTATCAGGATGTGAATAATAACCTATCTTTGTCTATTCGACGTGATATTTTAGAGGTGCCACCAGGAAGTCAAGGATATCTTCGTTTAATGGAACGAAACCATTATGGGATTGGTATATATAGAAAAGACAAGGATTATAAACTGTCACCATTTGTTAGCACCGCCGAAACTGCTGGACCATCCTTAGGATATGCTACAAGAAATTCAGACCATGCAGGCACACGTTTAATGGTTCGCGCAAGAAAACCAACAGATGGATATGGTTTGACTAATCAAATTATGGTAGCTGGTGGGGTTGACCCTGTATCTATTGAACAGGTTTTCTTATTAACCCCAAAAGGAAATGTAATCGCTGTGGCCACACGTATGCCTGATGGTCGAACAATTGAAATTAGGACATTCCCACCTGAGGGATATAGTGCACTAAATTCACATTTTGAAACAGGTCAAATTACAGATCAATCATTGTATCCACCTGTCTTAATCCAAACTTACAGAATTACCGATGATGGTAAAACTGAACTTACTGGAACAACAAGGTTTTCCGTTGAACAACCGCCACAATTGACTTCTAATTGTTTCGCACTGTTTCCTTCCCCCACCGCCACTGTTTATGCTCAGGAACTCGGAGTTGGTGGGGGAGCAAGTTGTCCTATCCCTCTGATGTCTCCCAACAGGCTTACTAGGGAAGTTGTCACTGAGTTATGGAATGGAAGGTCGCCTGCACCCGTTGTGCAAGCGTTTATACAAACATATCCGCAAGCGCTTGATGAAGCGTTGGATGGAATTACCGGGTATTTTGAACGGAACCCATTGGTTTCTCAAGAAACACAAGGCAGTGTCACACCAACTTCAACACAACAATCCTTTTTCACATCCATATTTACAGCACCAAAACAACTATTTGATAGAGCCAGGACGTATATTCAATACAGAACATCCCCCCAGTCACGAAATATACAGTCTGCAGCTGATCAACTGGTAACGACAGAGATGGATTCCATGGCGGCGCTTGTAAAGAATAATTCACCGGTTGCAGTGACGAACGTAACGATCGATCCAACTACTGGAATTGTCCGTGCGCAGGGGTATGTGCCACATGACACTCCTCCCGGAGTTCGTGGTACACCTGTTCGATATATGGTAAATGTCGGTATTTCCGAGGCACGCCAGATGGCACAGTCCGGTATGACGCAGGAGGAGCTTCGTGCTTGGATGATTGCTCATATTGCAAACGCCAATTCCATATCTGTTTTCGGCCATGGGTACGGAGCCAATGGTCTTGTTTGGTTGCCGGGGGCACAACACACGTTACCTGTATACGAAGGCACGTCTGCAACTGTAGGGATTGCACTTTCTGTAATGGGTGCGGAAGGCACAGCAATCGCTGACGGATCACACGATGCATATGAGTTCACATCAGTTGCCCAGCAGATAGATACAGCATTGAATGCAATCGGAGAGTTATTAAATAGTGATCCAGTAACAAAAACTGCGTTGCAAAAGAGTGGGGAAGCGCAATCAATGCGATCGATACAGGAGCGCGTCCGTGCCTTTATCGGGCATTCCATGGGTGGGTGGTATGCGATGGATTTTGCAACACAGTATTCACTTCAATATCCCAACGCCCGGTTTATTATTAATACTCCTGTTATTGATAATTCCCATTTAACACTTTTTTCAGGATTACCGGGGTGGATTTTAAAGTATGGAAGTTTAGCCCCTGATTGGCTGCGCAACCCCCTTATGTACCTTGGACGGATTTTTGGAATTAACCGATTGATTATTGATAACCTGTTAACGGCTTCCCAGGAACCAGATTATGCGATTGTGCGCGCCGTGCATCTTCTTGAAATTGACAGGAATCCAATATATTTACGTCTGGTAACCCGGATATTGGCAGCTGCACGGATGCCAATTGAGTCATCAAAAATTATCCTGACAGCGCTTGCTAAAAACAACAGACTTACCATGATTGTTGGTTCTAAAGATTCCATATTGAAGCCTCAACCAATGATTGATTTTGCCAAAGAGCAAGAGATCCCAATCACGGAGGTTCCCGATGGGCATTATTTTCATGGAGATCAGCTTGCTGCACTTGGGGCGATTGCAACAGGGGACACCGTACGAGCTACTGTATTGCAAACAAATGGAACTGTAAGAAATTCCAATCAACAACAGACATCTCAAGAAACACAAGCTTATACTACACTTGCTGAATCGATACAGGCAGAGCAGATTGTTCATACAATTACACAAATCCTTAAGTCCCGAGCACAAACCATTGACCTTTCCGCTCCCGGTGCAAGGGATACCGTCAGGCAGCTTATTACCGAGGCTCTTGCGCGTACCATGCCTGAGCGTGCCGGGCCAGCGGAGATTGTTGTAACCGAAACTTTGCTCACTGCCGTTATCACTACTCTTCAAGCACAAAATACTACTTCTCAAAATACACAATCATCCACACTTCCACAATTTCAAGCAGTAGACAGAAGTGCACTGGTGGAAGCCTCTGAGGCACTAGACAGAATATATGAACCGGTAAATACTGCCGGACAAAATGCAATAGGGTCAATTCTTGAAGGTGTTTTACCAGGTGAACAGAATTACTGTACAACATACAGATTCATACGGCCTGTGTATGCACAAGATGATCAAGGATGTAATGAGTTGCCAGACACAGTTAAGGACTTATCTTTGGCGCCTGTACAAGCGCTTTTACATACGGCAACACAAAATCTAGAGGTTCATGCAGTAACTTCCACAAAATACTCAACACGGTTTGTCGATAGAATTAAACGTTTGTTAGATGCAATCAGGATTACCAGTGAGATAAAAAGAAATTACCGGTCACATCCGCAAAAAGAAATCGTTAATATTATATCAAGCTACAGGGATATAGCATATCAAGAAAAACTCATTGAGTTTTATATAAAATTTTCTTGGGTAGAGCCGCCCGTTTTTCAATATCTCGCAGAAAGACCTGGATTATTAGATACAAATATTAGTGAGCTTCGACTTATACAATGGTATAGGGATGCAAAAGATAAGCAAGACTTATTTATATTTCTTGATGAATTATTAACTGCAAAGATACCAGAGGAATATATTGATCAAATAATTGATGATTATATATATTCGTTCATTTATTCGCAGTTTTCATGGGTTCGACCATTTGTATCACGTCTTTCAATAATGGATGAGCAAAGTGTGCGAGAAATTTTTGAAATGCATGCTTATATCAAAAACAAGATGATGTCAGACGAAGTTGGTAACTTTCCGATATCAGAGATTCTTTCGTTTTCACCAACTACATATAAAGTTGTATTACCATGGATTATTTCTAGTATCGATGTTACATGGGAATCATTATTAGATGCACTTCGCGAAGCAGAACATTTGGAAAATTCAGAAGGAAATGAACGGGTACAAACTCAAATACCCAATGTTGGCAAACTTTCTTTATCAAATCGGGTATTGCTTGAAAAAGCAACACAACGGTATGGAGGTAATTATGAATCGACATTCCGATATATGCATAGCCTTCTTCAAAGGCTATATAACGATACTATCGAATTTGAAAAGGTATTATCTGTGATAGACAACCTTCCCAAGGAAAAACAATTATTAATAATTCAAATATTGGCTGAATATGATGATTGGACAACCGTTCATAGCCTCGCATCAAAATTATTACCACTTCATGCAGAAGTATTTTTACGAATTTTTACATTAGACGGAAGGACTAAAGGGCAATGGCGTACATTTGCACAATACATGTCCATTGCATATCCTATTTTTTTTACGAATGGACCTGGCTTTCAATCGCTTGAACGTTTTTTAAATCTTTTTGATAGGCTAACAATCCAGGCATCCGCAAAATCAATTAGTGAGTTATTATGGTATTTGCACGATAGAGGAGTATTTAGAGGTGATGTTGTTCATGATACCCAATATCTTGATGTTTTACAGTTATTTGATAGTATTTTGGTGCAATATCCACAGTTAAATACTGATGACTTTTTTTACGAGCTTCATAAATCAACAGATGAATTATATAAATTTTTTAGTATTCTTCCAAAAACACTGAAAAAAATACAAAATGCAGGACTTCCGGATGAATTATGGTTATTAGTGAAATTTTCTTCACATGATCAGGATTTGCTTTTGCCTTCATTACGTAAATATTTTACTCTTGCAACTAATCAAGAGCAGGCAATGGAACAAATTCCACAGTACCTGTCCGGCAAACATCCGCATGAGACACTTCTGATGGTTCTTGAGTTATTAGAAAGCGGATTTACACTCAGTCAGATATCATGGATTTTTCATGGAATAGCATCAACTAGAGTAAATATGCCGCAATTTTCTGTTCAGAAGGGTTTTCCTTATAGAGCACTTTATGAACTTTTGGATACATCCTCAGAGACACAACGCTTGAAATCACTTGGCATTCTGTCAGTGCTTATTTCTAATTCTTTTACAAATGTACAACCAATATCAATTAATCAAATTATTTTACAAATATCAGAATCATTTTTTGTCCCCGTGAGTTCATGGGGTGATATTCTTACATATTTAGATTTGGCTGCATTTATAAAAAATTCCCATCCAAAGCTAGCAACGCAAATATTATTATCTTTAACTGTATCGATAGACGCAGGCGCCTTAAATTCATCTGGTAATTTAGAAGACATTCTTCCTAACATGAGTATAAAAGTAAGCGCACTTGCACAAGAACCATTAACAGTTGGAATGTATAATGCACTTCGGAGACTTTCAACAAAGCTTCCTATTGGAACGCGTTCCATTGCTGAGCAAATTCGTATAATTATCGATAAAGCATTGGAAAATCGATCCGATGCGCTATTCTATTTTATTCACGAAGCTATCCACGATACACCATCTCAACGTAACCCAGAACTGATAAAAGAATTTATTGCATTTATTGAAGGAGGCCCTCCGGATCGTTTATTTGCCTTAGCCATAGAGATGGGCCTTGACGAATATTTTTTTAAAGAAAAACAATGGATAGGGGAAGACGGCAAGATTATTCATGATGCCAAGACAGAGGAAGAAATTAATCAAGCGAGAGAAAAACTCATTCCTGTACTTGGGATTATTAAACAGATAAATCAATTATATTCATCTCTTGTGCTCAGTGGCCAAGAAAATATGGAATCAGAAGAAATACAGAAAATACCGGCATTTTTAACTAGAGATGAACAGGTGCAATATATTCCATACTCTGATTTCCAGCAAAGGGATTCAATGGGAAGATTAGAGGCGATAAACACAAATTTATTTTTACTATTAAACCATTTTTCAACAGATCCGATCGAGGTAATGCGCAGCATAACACGGTTGGAATCATTAGCGTACAAGGCTTTGCTTGAATTAAAAGGTAGCTTAATAACTAACGAGGATCCCATCCTGACATCCCGGTTTTTGACAGCACTCGAGCAATTTTTGGTTATTCGCGGTGAATTATCCTCCATTCAGGGGAATGAGTTTCATTTGCCGCATAAAGAAAACAAGGACTTAAGTATGCGGGATAATCGGGAAAGGATTTTTCAGCTTGCACTAGATTGGAGTCTCTTACAGAGAAAAACGGATAGAGTTATCTATTCTTATAGTCATGAAGCACTGTTGGGAAGTAAAAAATCACTTTCGGAAGAGGAAATAATTATTCGATCACAAAAGATTACAGCATCGGTTGTACGGGGATCTGTGACATATCCAGCAAATGAAATACTAGAACATCTTATGGATATATATAAGATAACTTTGCCAAGGGATGTTTATGGATTAGAGAAACTTCAAAATGCTTTACGCACAACACCAATTTCACACGTAATGGAACAATCGGCTGCACAACATTCATTTATTCCATTGGCACATACAGAAGGATATTCTCATCAGACACTCTTTGCACTAGACGAACAAATTTCGATTTTGAACGAAATTATGAATAGATATTCAAAGTTACAATCAATTCCTCCACAAGAAACATTAGGATCAGTTGATGGCGTCCGACTTGCGGGGATATATGCACAACAGCTTCATACAATAGAGCCAGTAAATGGGATACGTCAATTTGAATATATGAGTAACGGGAAACAGATACAAATTGTTGCTATTGCAGATCCAACAGGGAACACAGACCTACTTGCCGTTGCAGTCGTTAATGGGGAGGCCGTAACATTGGAGAAATTTTTTCAAGAACTTCAAGCGCCTTTGGTTGTAAGAAATTATAATCCATACGGTGATGTTGTGTTACCGATACCAGAGCAAATACGACATGCCCCAATGGGAGTAATTGAACACGAGGCAAAAGCGTTTATTGATGAAAAACTTCGAATGACTTTAGAGCGTATGGAAAATGAACATTGTACCAGGGCGATACGTCTTATCCCTCAGATTTATGCTGAGGAAACTTATGAGAATTGCACAATTGGGGGAAGGGTAATAGATAGTCTACAACAAGCAAGAGTGTGGTCGTTTATTAAGGTATCGATTGAAAATTCATGGAGAACTACCTACGGCGAAGTAGTGAGAAACGTACGTCGGGCACAAATAACGCAATAATAGCTGCAAAGTAAAAATGATTAACTGATCATTCAATCAGAAGTAGGGGGTTATTTTATTCCCAGAACCATTCCATCTATACTAGAAAGTAATGGTAAACTGTAGCCGCTTGTTTATTCTTTCCGTTTCTGACATATTTTTTGCCGCGTATTCGGATGCGAAGCTTCTGTTGTTTTTTGTGGCGCTTGGGATCTATTTTGGCATAAAACACATATGGGGACAAAGAATTATTCATCAAAAAATCAATATTAAACTCTATATCCGAGTATTATATATACTCATCGTTGTATTGTTCATTTCCGGTATTTTGAGCTATTTTTATACGATCTTCCGTTTCGGAATTCCATATAACCATACTGCAGTATTATCCGACAATGCCGTATGGACGACGGTAAATGGGCTTTTTCACATGCATACGTTAAAGCCTGCAGTGACATGGTTGTTGATTCCGCTTGGTTTCGGGGATTTAAAAACCTATGGTTCGGCAATTCCATTTTGGACACTGATGCCAGAGATGCGAGGGTGGTATATCGGGGTATTTTTTCTATTGAGTTTGGCTTCATATATGATGATTACCATCGGTATTGTAACTTCCTACAAGCGTAAAACCGTGTGGTTTGATGTGGCATATGTTGTTTTTGCATATGGACTCCTTAAAGTTATCGTGGATGGGGGAGCACTCTGGTATGAAGCCCATATCTATCTGCTGTTTTACTCCTTGATTCTGTTTCTTGATCCAAAAAAAATCCGGATTTCCTGGAAAAGTGTGGGATTATTTGTATTAGGAGTTTTGGTGTATAGCCAAATTACTCATATCGCAATGAGGTTGCTTTATCGGCCGATTTTGACGTGGGAGATAGTTACAGGGCAGTTTGTTGCAATCTATGCAGCCGGGTTTTCGTGTCTTGCGTTTTTGTTCCTTTCTTTGGATATGAAAAAGGGGTGGAAATATGGGGTTCTTTTGTTTGTTATTGCGTATGCTCTTCACCTTCCTACCCCCCAGGGTCAAGCATTTATTGCGCCTTGTATACAGCGTATTTTCTGTTCACCAACACTTCAAAAACAGGAACAGCGGATTGTGCATATTCTTGAGGGTACAATACCAACTCATGAAATCAATCCTGATGGAACAATCACGAAGTTTATCAGCATGGAGCATGGTAATGGGACGTATGAGATCAATTATTGGCAGAGTGAGTGTGATGGAAAACATGCCCGGGCAATTATTGAATATCTGACGAAGCGAGGGGTGAAACGATTTGTACTGTTATGAACCTTTGGATGATTCTTATTCCGCTTTGGAGTGCAAACAGCGCTTTAAATATTTGGTGGGAATTGCGACGGCGTTTTGGATGGCCGGATTGGCCGCTGGATGGGGGAAAGGTATTTGTTGACGGGAAACGGATATTTGGGGATTCCAAGACGATCCTAGGGCTTCCGATTGCCGTTTTTTTTGGGTGGATGGGGGGAAATCTAGTCGGTATCCCCAACAGTGCTGAACTTGGAGCATGCACCTGGATCGGAGCAGTCATTTCCGGATTTATAAAACGCAGAATAGGAATTTCAACACACGAAAAATTTCCGATTCTTGATCAGAGTGATTATTTTTTTACTGCACTTATTTTTGAATATGTTCTTGGAAACCGATGGGGGTGGGGAGAGGTGCTGATTGTGTGGTTGGGAGCCATGTGTGTACATTGGCTGACAAATAAACTTGCATTTTTTTTGAAGTTACGGACGAGGGATTATTGATTGTACTTACCTACAGGTTGTTGTTCCACTTGATACGGCGTCATTTTTATATCCGCTAAATGAACATGCTCCTGAACATGATGTTGGTTTGCTACCACTACAGGAATACCCGGTCGACCCGCAGCTGGACGTTCCGGAGCAGCTATAGGCAGTGAAATAGGTGTTTTCTGGGTCTGTCCAACACACGCCGCCCAAACACTGTCGGTACGCTTGGCCATATTCCGTTGAATAACTGGAGGATGTATAACTGCATAGTTCATCACTTCCGCTGCAATTGTAGTCATACCCACCACAGGTTGTGCGAGCTCCACCATAGCAACTTGTCTGCCCCGGATATGCACGATTATCGCTATCACAACAATCTGTATATGCTTTTGATGTGGCTTGGCAGGTACCGGTGTGGCCTGCAGCCAGACTGAAATAGTTATCTCCATCCGCATTTGTTCCGCAAATACCGCTGCAGCATGCTCCATCGGATGAGCATGCGCCACCATTTGCCGTACATGCTGAGGTTGGAGAGGGGGTTGTTGGTGTTGTTGGTGTTGGTGTTGCAGCTGGCGCAACAAGTGTAATTACAACGCGTCCTGTCCCGCCAGTTCCACCGCCGATTGCGCCACCTGCTCCTGCACCGGACCGATCGGAATCCGCTGAATTTCCGGGTGTTGCATAACTTCCACTCGTTGTTGAGCCAGATGCGCATCCGCCAGTATAAC
>CAZERT010000013.1:0-3687 GCA_964515515.1 uncultured Gammaproteobacteria bacterium | reverse complement strand
GGTGTTGCATAACTTCCACTCGTTGTTGAGCCAGATGCGCATCCGCCAGTATAACTGGAACCACCTGCGCCACCGGTTCCCCATCCATTCCCTGACCATCCAGCTTCACCGCCGTATCGACCAGCGCCTCCTCCTCCTCCTCCCCATCCTGTTCCAGAGTCTCCTCCGTTGCCACCAGTGTATGCAGATCCGTCACCGCCAGCAGTTGAACATGCTCCACCAGCAGATTGTGTTCCTGCACAGGGAGGATTTTTTTGTTGGCCTGTTGTTCCACCGCCTGCATTTCCAGCAATGGTAGAGTCAGTACTTTGGTTGCCTCCACCACCACCACCTGCTGCAGTCATTAGTTCCGTTGTGCTTCTTCGGATTGCGCTTCTGCCGCCGCCTGACCCACCTTGTCCTGATGTGCCGTTTACAGAAGCTCTTCCACCACCACCATATGTGTTTGATTGACCATTATTAACCCCTGGACTACCCGCAATAATTGTTAAGGTTTCACCTGCTGTTACATTCAGTGTGCAGGTAGTATACCCACCAGCACCCCCCAGCGCGCTGGCATTAATATCTCCTCCTCCGCCGCCAGCACCCCACATTTTGACGCTGATTTGGGATATACCAGCAGGCACAACATATGATTGATCTGCTCCGGTTGAGGTAAAGGCACACTTATCCATTTGTGAGGCATTTGAATCGTTGCAATCAAGTCCGGCTGATGATTCGCGTTTATATGCAGTTGATGAACTGGTGCAATCGCTTCCGACACATGCTGTTGATGATGTGGTAAGGCGGTATCCATCGTTGTCTCCGTCGTAATAACAAGTACGGTTTTGCCATCGTGTGTTTACCGCATCATCACAATCGGTTCCGTTTGCTGCACTTTTTAGGTAGGACACAGCAGAAACACTTCCTGATCCGATGCTTGCAGAGGTCGCATCGGTACAGACAACACTGTTTGTGGTATCACCGGCTTTTCCAAAGCAGGTATAGGAGGATACTCCATTGGTATAGGTATCATTATCACCATCGATGTAGCATGAAAGAGATTTGTAGACGGATGAGGAATTTTCATTGCAGTCGAACCCTTTTTCTTCTGTTCGAAGTTGACCCGCAGTAAGCACTGCAGCTGCGTTGGAGCCTAAACTTCCGGCTGTAGCATCATTACAAGTGACGCTATTTGTGGTATCTCCAGTTTTACCGATGCAGTTATACGGTGATTCCGCGTTGGTATATGTATCGCGGTCTTCATCGGTATAACAGGTTGCTGTTTTGTACACGAGGGAAGACGTATCATTACAATCAAGTGAAGTGGTTGTGATTGTATTTCTTCTGACTAATCCTGAGGGTTGTGTTGGCGCAATTTTTGCTGTTGCTGATGTTGGGCGGCCATCAGCATCTGCATCCGGTACCCAAATCGGAGATCCAATCCGGATGGATGCTCCCTCCGGAATAAATATTGATCCGTTATTAAGCTGAATGCTTCCCACAGCAAGCGTTTCAGTTGAAAGTAATGTCAGTTCAGCATTATTCTCTATGGTCAGTATTGCCGTGTTTTCGGTAGTACTGCCGCTATCTAATCCACTCACCACCCGTGTTGGGTTATCTGCATCAGTTAGGTTGGGGAAAAACATATTTTGCAGCATCGTATAATTTCCGGAAAACGCTGGTGTTGGTTGGGGGGTAGGAGTAGCTGTGGGGGCAGGAGTGTTGGAAGGAGTAGGGGTGTTGGTGGGGCTATTTACTATCCAGGTACATTGGTTGCTGACAGCATAACATCCACCAGAACTACAGGTTCCATATCCTATATCTGAGCACATAGTACAATCAATATTTGAATCATTGTAGTAGTTAGATTCGCTTCCTGATTTAGTTTTGAAACACGTTCCACTTCCCGTACCACTGCATGAACCACTAAGCCCTCCACACATATCACCACAGGAGCCGGAGAATCCTGCATACAAACATCCGTTGTCACAACTTCCGGAAATCCCCCAGCAGTCAGCAGAAACCTGCGTAGCTACTCCCAGGGAGAGGAATCCCAGAAAGAGGAGTGTGTATTGAATAGTTCGTTTCATATAATCCCGTTATTGTCGAAACAACATTCCGTTTTCATGCCTTCCTGTTTCATTGTGGATGGCAAACCGTATGGAATACGAATAATCGTATGATTCCGGCATGTTCCATACTGCTTCCCATGTTCCATCTGTTTTTGTTCCATTGATGAGACTGAGCGGATAGGTTGTTTTTTTAGTATCCGTATGAAGGATAATTTCAGCTTTGGTGATTGCTGAATCACTGGTGATGGTGAGAGTAACCTTCTGGGTATCACCGATTTTTGGAGTCAGTGGATCGATGATTGCTTCCTTAATCTTTGGGCCTTTGTTGTTTTTTCCATATGACACCCGGTATGTTTGTATTCCGCTTGGCAAGGGTCTGATCGTGCGGGGAGTAGGTGTGGGAGTGGGTGGTGGTGGGGGAGTTGGGGAACTGGAAAACTTCTGTTGAAAGAACCGCAGTGATTGCTCAAAGGCAGAATATCTTCCCAGTCGGAAAAGGGCAATGTTTAATCCAAGGTAGAGGATGATGGCAGAAATCGTGAAGATGATCATTCGTGTGGTAAAACCGTTGGAATGTAATGGGGTATGTGATTTTTGATGGGTATTTTTTACACTACGAATTTTCATGAGAAACAAGAAAAAAAATTCTCTTCTTCTATCAGTGTATACTGTTTTTTCCGCAGTATGCAAGATATCGATTAGAGCTCATTATGAGGGCAATATACATTCAAATCCATTATGCAGGGTGGATATCGGATATTTGAATTGTGTCTGCGGGTATTTAGCGCAGTTCGTAGCTAAGCGTTACCGATAAAGTGATGTCTGATGTTCCCTGTTCGATGTTGGTTGTTACAGCATCTGCACTGCCGGCCATTTTTTCGGCTGCATACATGATCGGGCGGGGTTGGGAACCTTCGGATTCATAGTAGTTGATAACACGGCCAAGGGAGAATCCGGCAATCCGAGCAGCATCGGTGGCTTTCTTTTTGGCATCTTTAACTGCCAAATCCCGGGCATCATTGAGTGCTTTTTCTTTGTCTTCCACATCAAACGTGATGCTTCCGACATTGGTTGCGCCGTTTGCCGTTGCCGTATCTATGACGGAATTGACAAGATCAAGATTTTTGATCGTTATCCGGACGGATGAATGAGCCTGGAACCCGGTGAGTTTTTGCCGGCCATTAGTATAATCATACATAGGGGAAATAGAATATTGGGTAGTTTTGATATCTTCTTTTTTGATACCAATTTTTGAAAGAGCATCAATAACACTGTTAATGGAGATATTGAGGGAATTTTGCACTTGTTTAACGGTTGGACCCTGGGCTTCCACACCAAGCGACGTGTAGGCAATATCTGGGGCGACGCTGACCTTTCCTTCACCGTTAACGCTAAAGACGTCATTTTTCTGTGTGACGGTTGAGGTGACCGAGAAGGGGAATGGGCCTGCGGTTTTAAGTACTACAAACAGACCTGCAAGAAATACCGCAATGGGAACAAGGGTTTGTTTCATATCAGATTAGTATAAAGTATGAAGTATAAAGTATAAAGTATCTTCGGAAAATTTACTTTTTATTGTTTCATGGCTCCATTGATCCATTGCTTTGATTTTTTCCCAAGCTACTAACTACCA
>CAZERT010000012.1:11252-16794 GCA_964515515.1 uncultured Gammaproteobacteria bacterium | reverse complement strand
ACGCGCCGGAATTACTATGTTGCTTCGTAGAGATTGTTCGAACAATCTTTCCAAACTCGTTACTGCCCGGGAGGAGGTGAATATACCACTATGACAAAAGCAGATTTGGTCGAAATTGTTGCGAAAAAAGCATCCCTGACAGCAAAAGCATCACGTGAAGCAGTTCAGGCGGTTTTCGGTTCCATTACCGACGCAATGAAAAAAGGCGACAAAGTCGTCGTAACAGGATTCGGCACATTCATGGTTCGCTCACGCAAATCACGGACAGGCCGCAATCCACAAACAGGAAAACCGATCAGCATTCCAGCTCGCAAAACCCCCGGGTTCACAGCAGGAAAAGCATTGAAAAAAGCAGTTCGGTAATCTATCTTCCGTACTGGAGGATTGGGAAAAGCCTCCCACCTAGTGGGAGCTTTTTCCGTTATCATTGATCTATGGACTCCATTATTGTTGACCATCTTCATAAAGACTATAGTGTGTTTAAAAAGAAACCGGGATTTTCAGGCGCACTTTCTTCACTCCTCTTCCGGGAATACGAAATAAAAAAAGCCGTGAATGACATTTCGTTTTCCATCGCGGGTGGCGAGCTTGTGGGGTTTATCGGGCCAAATGGTGCGGGAAAAACTACAGTGCTCAAGTGTCTTTCGGGATTACTTTATCCGACACGGGGTACGGTGCGTGTTTTGGGATTTGACCCCTGGAAGCGAAAGCGTGAATTTTTAACGCAAATTTCTCTCGTCATGGGACAAAAAAACCAATTGTGGTGGGATCTTCCGGCTATGGACACGTTTTTGCTCAATAAGGAAATGTATGCAATCAGTGATGCACAGTTTAAAAAAACGGTATCGGAACTTGTCGATATTTTAGATGTTTCCCATCTTCTATCCGTTCAGGTACGTAAACTTTCACTTGGTGAACGGATGAAAATGGAGATTATTGCCGCAATCATCCATACCCCAACCGTTATGTTTTTGGATGAGCCAACTATTGGCTTGGATGTTGTGATTCAAAAACAGATGAGGGATTTTATCCGTGAATACAATAAACGGTATAACGCAACGATTATGTTAACGTCCCATTATATGGAAGACGTAAAGCAGCTTGCATCCAGGATTATTGTTATTGATCATGGGATCCTTCTTTTTGATGGATCGCTGGCAAAATTTATCAATACATATGGGAAAGATAAGATTTTATCTATTGTGCTGGATGACCATGTAAAACAGGAACAGCTCAAGCAATTGGGTGTCGTGTTGTCCTATGAATATCCTAAAGTTACCATCCGTGTTCCCAGGGAAAAAACCAAGGAGATTGCGGCACTATTACTTCGCAAATTTCCGATAGACGATATTAATATTGAAGAGCAGGACATAGAAGATGTTGTCCGGACTGTATTCTCGAAAAAAGAAGGGAAGTAATGCATGAAGTACGTTCGGATATTTTTACTGTATTTTCAGCAGGCGTTTGTGTATCGCGGTCGGTCGGTCGTATGGTTTTTTATTTCGTTGTTTAACCCGCTTATTTTGTTGTTGTTTTGGTATGCAGCCCTTACAAGCGGAACAACTACCGTTTCCTGGTCGCTTTCTGATGTAACGGCATATTATGTATTGCTTATTATTGCGGCATCATTTTTGGATGTTCACATAGAGGAAACCGTTGCAGTACATGACATCTCCGAAGGGGGACTCAATGCCTATTTGGTAAAACCGATATCCTATGCCGTCGTGAAGCTTTGTAATGAATTGCCGTATCGGATTTTACAAGGGAGTTTCGGAATCATTGTTTTTTTTATCATCAGGTTTGGGTTGGGAATTCAGTTTCCGTTGGTGTATGGAGTCTTTGAAATACTATCCGCAGTATTCATGATACTGTGTGCATTTTGTGTGTCATTTTTATTCAAGATGATCGTCGGACTTTCCGCATTTTGGACCACGGATTATTCGGGTCTTGCTGAAATGACAGGTGTTCTGATTTTGTTGTTTGGTGGATTTCTTATTCCTCTTGAATTTTTTCCTCGTTTTTGGCAAACGGTTGCTTCTTTTACACCGTTTCCATACAGTACGTATTTTCCCGTTCTTGCAGTTCAGGGACGGATACCGCTTCTTGAAATGTGGCGGATTATCGGGATTCAGCTGGGGTGGATACTTGTCTTGTTCCTTGCATATCAGGGCATGTGGAGGCGGGGTGTCAAGCTGTATACGGGGGTAGGGATATGAAGCGGTATTTTAGGGTATATCGGCAGTTTTTTCTGATGAATGTTTCCCGTCTTTTGATATATAGGAGTAATTTCGTAAACAACCTCCTTTCAAGTTCCGTATGGGCGGTATTTGCCTTTATTTCAATTATTCTCTTAACGAATCAAACACAAACAATCGGGACCTGGAATAGAGCGGATCTTATGCTCTTGACGGCAATGTACAGTATTCTCATCGGGTTATTTCATACCTTTATGACAAGGAATTTTCAACGCATGCCAATTGTTATTAATTATGGGCAGCTGGATGCTGTGCTGCTTGTGCCAATTGATGCCCAATTTGTCCTTACAACACGATATATGAATTTCACCAGTCTGATTCGGGTTATTGCAGGATTCATTTTTGTTGCCGTTATTTCAGTAACAGAACATATCTCAATACATATTGTGACGAGTATTGGTGCAATGGTGCTATTATTGGTTGGGTTGCTGCTGTTATATACAATTTGGTTTCTAGTTTTGATCCTCGTTATTTATAATCCACAACTTTCCAATCTCGTTGATCTGATGTTTACGGTATCAAGTTTTGGAAAGTATCCGCGAAGTATGTTTGGGGTACTTCCCAGGGAATTTTTTCTTGCCGTGTTGCCGCTGACATTTGTGTCTATTCCTTCAGTTCAAATGCTCCTTGGCCGCATGAGTGTGGAGGAATATTTCGGATTATTTGGGTACTGTTTCGTATTGTTTATTCTTACGCGTACTGCGTGGTTGTATTCCCTAAGGCACTATACCAGCGCGAGCTCGTGATAATTTTCGTAATTTGTACCTTCGTAATTCGTGTCTTCGTAAGATAGTATTTTCGAATTATCGTGGTTCGTATCTTCGTTTTACGAAGGAACGAATAAACGGACTAGGAATTACTAGTTCTGTCGATATTCTCATACGAAGATGCGATGCTTCGAAATGCGAAGATACTAAATAATTATTTTAGTGTTGTTATTGAAATAGCAAAAAAAAGAAGGTACACTCACATATACTATGCCAAAGCGGGCATCTTTTTCTGCCGTATCATTTCCCAAAAAGCCTGATTCAGAGGGTGATCGTGATGATGTGTTTGACGAAAAACCCGCTCCAAAAGCCCCCAATCCTTTTGAAGTAGTCGAAGTGGAAGAGCAGGGGAAGCCCATCATGCATACGGTAGAAGAAGTGGAAACACAGGAAACGCCGGTACGGGAAGAAGAAATTCCATCTGTTCCACAGATAAAAGAAAAAGAACAGGACTCCGAAGAATTTGAAAGCAAGGATGAGCCTGTTGCATTCTCTGAAGATATCAGTGATATTCCTCAAAAAGAAATGGAATCGGAACGCCAATCCGATTTATCCGTGCAATTACAAGAAGAAGAGATTCCGCGACCTACGCACAGTACAAAAGCGGAAGTCAGTGATCTATTCAAAAAGTCACAGGATACAGAAACGATATCACCCCAGGAGGAATTTTCCAAATATCCTGAAATTACTATTTCGGAAAAAGATGGGCTTAAACCAATCGTATTTTGGGCAATTGCCCTTGTTGTTGCGGTGTGTATCATTGGTGCAGCATTATTGGCAATGAAGCGTGGAACACTGGGTCAGGGTGTTATTCCGATTTTGCCCCGTCCCACACCAACAGTTGCCCCAACTCCGACAATGGCTGTCACGCCAACACCAACCCTTCCCCCGATTGTCAAAAAAGACGTGAAAATTAAAGTGCTCAACGGATCTGGTGTCACCGGTGCGGCAAAAACACTCAAAACAAGTCTGGAAGAAAAAGGGTATAGTGTTCCAACGGCAACAAACGCGGATTCTTCATCATATGAAACAACACAAATTCGTGTAAAAGTTGGGAAAGAATACTTGATCCAGCTGTTAACCACAGAGTTGAAGGGTACCTATACCGTGGGCGATTCAAAAGCGGATCTTCCCAAAACATCCGATGTGGACGCGGAAATCACGATCGGGAAATCGTAAAACGACACCCCCAAATACTCCGGAGAAATTTGGTACAATACGCGCTACCTAAAGGATATGAAAGTATGACATATTCCATTGTCACATTCGGATGTGCGGCAAATATTGCAGATGGGGAGCGCCTTGCCGGAATGTATACGTCCCGTGGATATACCGCTTCAGACATTGACTGTGCAGATATCGTTACTATCGTAACATGCATGATTCGCCAATCAGCGGAAGATAGGGCATATGCGCTGATTCGAAAACTAACCAAGGCAAAAGAGAAGGGGAGGAAGGTAAAAATTGTCGTGACGGGCTGTTTAACAGGCATGGCTGTTCATGACGCAACAGGCAAAGCGCTTAAAAAACTTCATACACGATATCCTGGTGTTGATGAATTTTTACCGATTGATGAAGTGGGGTTTGAACATCCAAGCATCCGCACGTATGCCACTCATGCGCTTGTTCCCATATCAAACGGGTGTAATAATTTTTGTACATACTGTGTCGTGCCGTATGCACGGGGAAAAGAAAGAAGCAGGCCGTTTGATCAGATTGTGGAAGAATGTAGAGAACTGGTGCAAAAAGGATTTACGGAAATTACCCTTGTTGGACAAAACGTCAATTCCTATGGTTCAGATGTAGTTGTGAGTAGATCGAAAACTGATGGCGTCTATACCATCATGGGAAAAAGGATTCGCCCCGTGTACGTAAAACATTTGGGGAAAAATCGGATACCCACGCTTTTTCCATATCTTTTGGAAGCGGTAGCAACACTTCCGGGACTTGTGTCAGTTGATTTTATTTCCAGTAATCCATGGGATTTTTCCGATGAACTTATTACGGTTATTGCAAAATATTTGACAATTTCCCGTGTTCTCCACTTACCCGTACAGTCGGGGGATGCCGGTATTTTAAAGAAGATGAATCGGTGGTATACACCACTTCAATACGAACGTCTTGTAGCAAAAATCCGCAAAAGTGTTCCGGAAATCGTATTTTCAACGGATATTATTGTCGGATTTCCTGGGGAAACAAAGCGTGCGTTTGAAAATACACTCCATCTGTGTCAAACGATTGGATTTGCAAAAGCCTATGTTGCCATGTATTCCGTTCGTCCGGGAACTGTTGCCGCAAAAACAATGAATGATTCCATTCCCTATGAAGAAAAAAAGCGACGATGGACGGTATTAGATGACATGATCAATAAAAAAAACCTTGCACGGGGTCTATATCCGAAAACCAAAAAATAACTATGAATACCATGGTGATCGTTACGGGTCCAACGGCAACGGGAAAAACACAAATGGCATTCCGTCTTGCCAAACAATTCGGCGGTGAACTAATTTCCGCCGATTC
>CAZERT010000012.1:9513-11152 GCA_964515515.1 uncultured Gammaproteobacteria bacterium | reverse complement strand
CAATCTTGGAAATTTGCGGAACATGCATATGCACGACGTCAGAAAACATGGGCAAAAAAATACCCTTACATGCAATGGTTTGATGTTGGTGAGGCTGATTGGATGGAAAAAGTGGAAGCAGTGGTATCCCGATGGTATACTACACATACGTATGCCGACAAAAATTGAAATTTCCCATAAAACGATTATTTTTACGGTTATTTTCCTTATTGGGCTTTGGTTTATCTATTCCATATTGGATATCGTGCTCTTATTATTTGTTTCTTTTGTCCTAATGTCAGCACTGCGTCCGATGGTGGAGTGGCTGGCAAAACGGCATTTTCCACGGGCAGTATCGCTTATTCTTACCTATATCGTCTTTTTTGGAATATTTGGTGGAACACTCGTGAGTGTTATTCCGTCTCTTGTATATCAGATGACGAAGTTTTCCCAAGCTTTTCCCAATCTTATCTCACAGATTATCCCCAATCTTTCTTTTGATATTGCATCAATAACCAGGCAGCTTGCGCCGATTGGTGAGAATCTCATTAAATTAACCGTCGGATTGTTTTCAAATATCATTACCCTCGTCACAATTTTGGTATTTACGTTTTATTTATCCCTTGAACGCAAAAAGGCAGAGGAGCATCTGAAAAATATATTTGGTGATCAAATAGGTGATTCCATCATGACACTGCTTTCATCCATTGAAAGCCGTCTTGGGTCCTGGATCCAGGGGCAGGTTATTTTAATGTTAACGATCGGAGTATTAACCTATATTGGGCTCTCAATTCTACGGATCGATTATGCACTTCCCCTTGCCATTATTGCCGGATTTTTGGAAATAGTACCCACAATTGGGCCAATTCTATCCGCAGTTCCATCTGTTTTGATTGCCCTTACCATATCACCCATTTTGGCTGTGTCTACCGCCGCGATGTATTTTATTATCCAACAGTTGGAAAATAATTTGATTGTGCCGCTTGTGATGCGTTCATCCGTTGGATTATCACCAATTATTACCATTATTTGTTTAATGGTTGGCGCGCGGGTTGCCGGAGTCGGAGGAGCGATATTGGCAGTTCCGGTCTTTTTGGTGCTTCAGGAAATTGTTGTGTGGTTTATGAAAAATAAATCGGATACGAAATAATTCTTCAGTGCGCGCCGGATATCCCATAAGCCGGATTCTGTGTTTCAAACACCCATTCATCTGATGCCCGCAGTCTTTATGCCGCGTCCCGTCGGGCGGGATATTACGCGTGCCGATTTTCGCGGCAAATTCGTCGGTTGCAGCAGGTGGGATTATCGCGTTTCACTCCGATTTCCTGGGTTTCCCCGTCGGAAACCGTATCGTCTCTGTGATTCTCTCAACCTGTCGATTCAGGTATCGTTCCGTCATGCTTTCGCAATCAGGACACCGTCAGGAAGAATACATTCTTCCTGCAGCACCTTTCGGTGGTTCCCCTGCACACTGCTGTCCGGACTTTCCTCCGGATGGAAAACCATACCGGCGGGTGTTTGGAATACCCGGTGCGCGTATGAAGTATATCACTAAGCCCCTTGTGGTTGCGAAGCTACTCTGCTGTAATGGATATATGGCACAAATGTCCTCTATTGCACCAATTTGTAAGGTTCAAAAGATCCTTCTTGATTCAATGGA
>CAZERT010000012.1:0-9413 GCA_964515515.1 uncultured Gammaproteobacteria bacterium | reverse complement strand
TGTCCTCTATTGCACCAATTTGTAAGGTTCAAAAGATCCTTCTTGATTCAATGGACGTCACGATGATGGTGCATCAGGTTATGGATACGCTTGCATTATCGTTTGAGGACAATGGGATCCCTGCGCCGCTTCTGTATCTTTTATTGCACGATCGGGAAACCGAGAGTCTCAAACGTGATTATTTTTCCCATTCCCGTGGTTCTGCTGAAAAAATCGGTCATTCTAAAATTCCGCTTTTGCCGGTTGATATCCCGTTAACAGATACGCAAAATGCATGTGTCCGTTCCTTTATCACCGGACAAACAGTCATTACGTCGGATTGGAAAGAAATATTTTCTCCCTTTTTACAACCCGAGGAAGCATCGTGGAGTCAGGAAGCACTTGGGATAAAATCGGTGTTTATCATTCCGGTTATTTCCCGTGAGAGGCAGTTTGGCGTGTTCATGATTCATACAAGCGCCGATACCATAACGATTTCGGAATCCATACGGGAAACCTTTGAGGCGGCAGTGAATATGGTTGCCGTGTCACTGAAGTATTTGCGACTTCATGTTGGGACGGAAGAAACAAAAAAACGCCTTTTGGATTCGGGGAAAAAGATCCAGGAATTGGACAGACTGAAGAATGAATTTGTCACGATTACGTCCCATGAACTTCGAACGCCAATGTCGGCAATCAGGGGATCGCTTTCAACGATTCTTGAAGGCTATGCAGGGGACATAAACGGTGATGTGCGGGAATTTCTTACTGCGGCATATAATGAAAATGAACGGCTGCTTCGATTGGTGAATAATCTGCTGAATATTTCGCGGATCGAATCGGGGCGGTTTACGTTTACGATCGGCACGGTCAATATCGAAAAAAATATCACACAAGTGGTAAAGGATTTGGAAAGTTCCGCGAAAGAAAAACACATTACCCTTACGTATGAAAACTCAGGGGACCTGCCCCAAGTTCTTGCGGATGAAGATAAGGTTCATGAGGTGCTGATCAATATCATCGGGAATGCCATTAAATATACGCATCAGGGTGGGGTGACGGTTAAAGCAGTCAAAAATGATGATATGGTGATTGTCTCCGTTACCGATACTGGTTCAGGAATCGCTCCCCAGGATCAAATGCGGTTATTCAAGAAATATTCCCAAGTCAGTAGGGACTATAGCCGTCCGTCGGGGGGAACTGGTTTGGGGCTCTATATCTGTAAATCCATTGTAGAAGGACTCAAGGGAAACATCTGGCTTGATTCTGCGGTAGGTAGGGGAAGCACGTTTTATTTTTCGCTGCCAATTGCAGGAAGCGATACGGTATAATACCTCTATGGCAAAAGTGTTGCTTATTATCGAAGATGATCCGCTGATCGTAAAGATCTATTCAACACGGCTCAAAGCAGATGGGTTCGAGGTTTTTTCCGCGGAAAACGGGGAAGATGGCATTGCTCTTATAGAAGAAAAAAAGCCAGATGTCATTGTTTTGGATGTCATGATGCCCAGGGTTGATGGATTCGGGGTATTGGAAGCAATTGCACGGCAAAAAGATTCCAAAAAAATTCCGGTTCTCGTGTATTCGAATTTGGCATCGGAAGAAGAAATAGCCCGTGCAAAAGCGATGGGAGCAACGGAATTTATCGTTAAAGCCGATATTTCCCCAACGGAGATGGTGACGAAAATTAAGGGATACCTTGGTACAGAGAGTGTTTTGCAGCCACCAACCGGCACGCAAACACCATAGGAACGATTTATATGATTCTGCCCGAACAACTTCGAGATATTATTCTCAAATCGGGGTTTATTACTCCGTCGGATTTTGACGGAGCGATAAAAACATCCCAGGAACTCGGAAAATCCCTTACCGATATTTTGATTTATCGTGGGCTTATCAGTGAAGATGTACTAGGACAGCTGATTGCGGAATATTACTCCGTTTCTTACGTAAAACTTTCGCATAAAATTATCCCGCAAGATGTCCTGTCCCTTATTCCCGAGGAAGCCGCAACATCGTTTCGGATGATTCCGTTTTCCCGTGAACAGGATACGTTATTTTTGGCAATGGAAGATCCGTCGGATTTGGAAGGGAGGGAATTTGCAAAGCGCAAAACAGGATGCAAACTGCAGATATTTTTTTCAACGCCTGCGGATTTATCCACGGCAATAGGGCAATATAAGCGAAACATCAAGGATATATTCAAAAGTATTATTTCGGAAAATATTTCAAAAACCTCATCGATCGTTGATGTGGAAAAACTCGCAACGGACGTTCCGGTTGTTAAAACGCTGGATACGATTTTGGAATATGCATCGGCAGAAGGGACATCGGATATCCATTTTGAAATTTTGGAAGATGAATTTTTGGTACGGTTTCGTATAGACGGAATTCTTCATGACACATTGTCGCTTCCAAAATCCATTCATCCGGCAATCATCGCCCGTATTAAGATTCTTTCCAAACTCAAAATAGATGAACATAGGATTCCCCAGGATGGTCGGTTTAAATTTCAGATAAAGAATTCCTTTATTGCGCTTCGGGTTTCCATACTACCGGGATTTTATGGGGAAAATATTGTACTTCGTATCTTACCGGAATCTGCCAGGCCCTTATCGCTGGAAGAGTTGGGATTAACCGGGCACAGTCTGGAACTGGTACAGAAAAATATTAAAAAACCCCATGGCATGATTCTCGTTACGGGACCCACGGGTTCCGGAAAAACAACCACATTGTATTCCGTGCTCAACATTCTTAACACAACGGCTGTCAAAATCTGTACGGTTGAGGATCCCGTGGAATACGGAATAAGACGGGTGAATCAAATTCAGGTAAATCCGGCGGCAGGTCTTACGTTTGCCGCAGGGTTACGTTCCCTCCTTCGGCACGATCCGGACATTATCATGGTTGGGGAAATCAGGGATAAGGAAACGGCGGAAATGGCAATTCACTCTTCCCTTACGGGACATTTGGTATTATCCACCCTGCATACGAATGATGCGGCTGGGGCCATTCCGCGGTTTTTGGATATGGGCGCGGAAGGGTTTTTGGTCGCATCAACACTCAATCTTATTATTGCCCAACGGTTAGTCCGTAAAATTTGTACATCGTGTATTGAACCGTATGAACCAAGTAGGGAAATTAAGCAGTATTTGGAAAAAACACTTCCGGATGCAACCCAGATTACGAAGTTTTACCGCGGGAAGGGGTGTCAGGAATGTAATTTTAAAGGGTATAAAGGAAGGATCGGAATTTATGAGGTGTTGGCGGTTACCGATACGATTCGCGATATTATTATCAAACGTGTCCCCGCGGATGAAATCAACAAGCAGGCACTTCGGGAAGGAATGGTGTCCCTCTTAACCGATGGAATCAATAAGGCAAGTGGCGGTGCAACAACAATAGAAGAAGTGCTTCGAGTAGTCCGTGAATAAAACGAAGATATGCCAAATTTTACCTACAAAGCGCTAGACTTGGAAAAAACGATCGTAGAAGGTGTTGCTACTGCACATAATCGTGATGAAGTTGCCCAAATGCTTCGGAAAAAGTCCCTGACCCCGCTTGTGGTGCGAAGTGTGAGTGATGCAGCATCCGTTCATGGCAAAGTTCCCCAGGTAGAAAAGATTACCTTCTGTCGGTATTTAAATGTCATGCTTAAATCCGGATTATCCCTTTCGGACGGGTTGGAAGTGCTTCAGCAGGAAACGAAGCATCCGCTCATGAAAAAAATTTTAAGCGATATGCTCTATAGCTTGGAGCAGGGGCAGCAATTGTCGGATATTTTCAGCCGGTATCCGGATGTTTTTGAACCGTATTTTCTTACCCTGACGAAAGCAGGGGAGATGAGCGGTAAACTTGCGGATGTCTTTCATTTCCTAGAAATTGAAATGCGTTCCGAATACAGACTGAATGCAAAAGTGAAGGGGGCATTAATGTATCCGGTGATCGTATTATCCGCATCGGGTGGTATCGGACTTCTTATGTTTTTCTTTATCCTTCCCCAGATTGGGAAGGTGTTTTTGAGCATGAAAATGCCGCTTCCTGCGATGACAAAATTTTTATTTGATGCAAGTATTTATCTATCAAAACAGATTGTGTTTGTTGGGATAGGGTTTGTACTGCTTGGAATCCTTTTATTTGTTCTGTTCCGGCAGGGAATAATACAGAAGATCATTTCGTATATGATTCGGCCGATTCCGTTTGTCCGTGACCTTATTAAAAAAATAGATATGGCCCGGTTTAACAGGATCTTTTCAACGCTTTTAAAAGCCGCCGTTCCCATTACCGATGCACTGGAAATATCGCTTCAGTCACTGTCGTGGTATGAATTTTCAACACTTAAAACAATTCTTCCCGATGAAATCCGCAAAGGGAAACAGCTTTCCGCTGCAATACGGGAACACCCGGTATTTCCCTCCCTAATGGTCCAGATGATTGCGGCAGGGGAAAAGACGGCAACCCTTGATGATACGCTTTTGGATATGGCCATATTTTATGAGGAAGAAGTCGATGAGGAACTCAAAAGCCTTACACAGATTCTTGAGCCAGTCATCATGCTTATTGTCGGTGTCATTGTTGGCGCGCTTATCCTATCGGTTATTTCCCCTATATACTCCCTTGTCGGTAGTGTCCAACAAGCCGCAGGTGGACGGTAGGTACCTCCAATTCACAATTCAGAGTTTACAATTCAAAATTAACAGATAGAACGAAGATGATATCGTGGCTTTGTATTTTGTATACGGTATACCGTATACAGTATACAAATAGACATACCTAACGCTCTGTAAATCGTAATGGTGAATCAATGGAGCAATAAAACAATGAAGCAATGTATTTCTATTCCTCTTCCCACGAAATGAATTCATATTCTCCCGAAGTCGGGAAATAGGGTGGGGGTTCAAAATATAGGTTTTCATCGTAGGTAATGTTGCGTGTTAAGAATCCCGATGATGGGGGGGTTCCCCAATTCCAATAGGATTTTTGATTGCTGATAAGCGATCCATAGAGCGTGAGTGAATTTCGGACTGCCGTTGAGTAATAACTGCAGACGCTGTAGGCATAGTTGTGGCGGATAACCCTCCCTTTTTGTGCAAGGAGCGCGCCGTTTATTTCAAATGATGTCGGAACGCTGACTCCGAAATAAATATTATTTTGTGCAATAAGCCCAAGAGATGAATGTCCGTCTTTTGCAAGATAGGTAATACTATTGGGAATCCAGATGTTCATGGCATTTGCATCAAGCGGGAAGCGTGCCGCAGCTACAGTGACCCGACCGTTGACGACTCCTTCTACCCAGAGATGATCTTCAACAAAAATAACCGGTTTTGTGGCAATTGAATAGGTTCCGATCGTTGTTTCTGCAGAAATTTGTTGGTAGAGATTTTCGCATCCGAGTTCACTGCTGTAACCCTTGCGGTTTAGTGCAGATGTTACTTTTCGTATGGTATATGTTCCTGCCGCGTTGAATATGATGTGATAGCCGTATGCCCCCGATGCACCCAAATAGACACCGCCGTTTTGTGCGGATGATTTCATTGTTGAAAAATCAACGGCAATGCTGTTGAAATCAATCATAGGAACAGGGAAAGACCAAAGCTCTTTTGGTCCACCACTTCCCCATACGGCATCTTTTATCGTTGGTGTTGAACAACCAGTTTCCGTCCCGCAGGTATAGGTTGTCTTTGAACTTTGGACAGTCGATCCATTCACGCCATCCATCCTGATACCGCCATTGGAGAGTATTTTTCCATTGACGGTAATACCAGTTCCAAACCACACATTGGCATTGTGCAGGAATGCATATTTTGATAATGCCGGAATGCCAAATCGTGTTTTGATGGTCCGGGTAATATCGGGATGGGATACGCTCCATCCGGTGGACGAGATTGTGGTGATGGAAGAACCTGATGCTGGGGGATCTATGGTAAGGGAAAATGATCCGGTACCATGACCGAACGCATCGGTAAATGTGTGGATATATGGACCCGGTTGTGTAGTTCCATCCTGGAAATCAAGAGGGTTATGGGCAAGATGCCAACGGTAATATTCGATGCCGGCTTGGGCTATACCAAGTGCTTCCTCAAATTTTTCCGTACGGACACTTGAAGATCGTGAAATGGCAGCGATGAGGGCAAGTCCTCCGATAGCTGTGGAAAAAAGTATTCCAAAAATAAGAACAAGGATTGAAATAGAACCGGTAATTTTGGAAGAAATTATGTGTATTCTTGGTCTCATAAATTATCCTTCATACTTCGTATTTGGATAGATGCCGATGCTTCATATGCATCGTTTATCGTATTGCCGGATATATTTGATCGAAGATAGATGCTCACTAGCCGGGTAGAAAGAAGCCGTAATTGGGTAGGAAGGGGGTTATTGGTCATATTGGAAGGATAAAGACCATTATAATAGGTAAACAGTGGCTTTCCACCAAGATCAATCCCTGAAGCTATAACCGTAATTTTTTCCTGGGAAAGATGGTATTCGACCGGTACCTGTGTTGGTTCGATAACTCCGCGTTTTAAGAGGTTTCCGTCAAGAAAATACCGTACCCGATCTGTCCGTCCATCATTGGTTACGTCACTGTAAAAAATAAACTCATTATCCCCAGCAGAAATTATTGGCCAGGCACCTTGATTTCCCGTTCGTGCCTCACGGATATCTCGGGAAATGCGGGTTACCGCGCCGTGAATCAGGTTTACTGATTGTTGTTCTTCGTAGGAAAAGGAAAAGTTTTTAAAGAAAAATATGGCAAAACCGGAAACCGCTCCCACAAGTCCAACAAAAAGAAATACTGCAACAATTGTCTCAACAAGGGTGAAGCCGCGTGATATGGTTGGTATGGGTTTCATGGAATTGGGTTAAGGATAAAGAGTTCAGATTGGTTTTTTGTCAGCAGTACGCTTGATGTTGCCTGGTTATATCCAGGAAGGTCTATGGAAACGTTGTAAGAAGAGGGAATGAGCGCTCCGAAAAATGCTTGTCCGAAATCGGCAGCACCGGTTGCACCGGTAGTGTTGACATACAGTCCACCTGAAGGTGTTGCCTGGAGTGTGGCTGATGCACTGGCAAGCAATGTTCCGCTTGCGGATTGGACAGTAACAAGGTAGGAAACGTTTGTTCGCGGGATGCAAACAATTTTGGCAGTTTGTGTGGTTGCCGGGGCAACGACAAGGGGAAATGGTGGGGATGATCCAGCCAACATATAATTTGACAGGGATAAATCCAGAGAATAACTGTCGGTTTCAAGCCCCGAAAGGCTGACGATTCCTCCGCCCGTATTTAATACCTTGTCATATTTATATACTGGATCATCGGTTGCGGTATATCCGATCAGTTTTGTCCCGCGAAGGGTAAAAATAACGTTTGCAATGGCAGGATACCCAAGGTCACGCGACCCATACGAGTACAGCATGATAGTAGATACCTGGTCGATGGAAAAGGATCTGCTTGTAATTTGCCCTTCCAACACAGTAGCGTGGGGGGATAGTGGATTGGCAACTTCCGTTACGTCATATGTCCGGTCAGTAGAATATCCGTTTTTTGTGACGTTGATTTTATAGCATGTTGAACATATTGGCGCTCCCGGCAACACCACAAGTCCATTGGTGTTAGTAAGGGTAGAGAGGTGGATTTCCGGAGTGACACTGGTATTATCTATCTGTACGGTCGCGTTTGGTACCGCGCTTCCGCTTGCATTGATGACCTCAATCATGAGCGTTCCTCCACCGACAATCGTTTCAATACCGCGTGGCACAATATTGGTTACAAGTGAAACAGGCATGGTACCGGAAGAAAACAATCCTTCCCAGGAAACCTGAACCCGAACACGTTTATAATCGGTATTAATGAGGTCAGTTGGGATTATTCCATCGTATGCATCATCAACATATTCAATTGAAGTTCGCACGGTAAACGGCATACCGTTTATTGGTACGGTTTCCGTTTGTAAAATGGATCCCTGCGGAATGCCACCGACTGTCCCAACGGATGTATAGGGGAGATTTCTGATGATTTCCAGTTTGGATTGGGCAAGGGTGAGTGCCACAGAACGCACACGAGATTGTCCAATATCCGTGATAACTTGTTTCATCAGAAGCGAAATTGCCAGAAAGAAAATCAAAAGTATTCCGGTTGCGACAACTGTCTCAATAAGGGTGAATGCTCGAATGTGAAATTTCTTCAAAAAGTTGTGGGGCATTATTCTTATAGTAAAGTGTTTCTTTAGTTGCCCGCAAGACGCATGCTACAATAGAGTCTGAGTATGAATCTCCTGCCCGGATTTATTGTCCCCAATATCCATTTTTTCGGTCTGTCAATAGACAGAGCAACCATTCGTGCAGTGGAGTTGTCTCCACAGGGAGCGGTCCGGACGTATGCGGAAGTGGCAATTGACGAAAATACCTTTGCTGATGCGGTGCTTTTAAAGAAAGAGTCCTTTATTGCATCACTGAAAGCTTTATTTACCCAAGGGAAGTTTTCAACTCCATTTGTCAGTGTGTGCTTTCCGGAAGCGTATGCCTACACAAGAGATCATAGTGTTCCGGATATGGAAAAGGAAGATATTGATGAAGCGATTGCATGGAAAGTAAAAGATCTCTTTCCCCTTCCTGAGGATGATATTTATTATGATTGGAAGCGCATTGATGAAAAAGACAACCAAGTCCATATTAGTGTTGTCGGTATCCAGAAAAAAACATTGGATTCCCTTGTTGATGCCATTATTGCCTCCGGTCTTAAGCCGCTTCGGTTTGAACCCGACGCATCGGCTGTGGCACGGCTGATTGGACTAAAGCCCAAGCAGTATGGATTGGTGACGGAGGTAAATAAGCGAAGCGCCTCAGTTACTCTTGTGGAAGGGGAAAAATCACTCTTTACGACGGTCGTAACCTATGCAAAGACAGATACTCCAATTGCATTTTTGGAAAATATTACCACATCGCTGGAAGATATTGCAAAATACTATACAAATAAGGGGATGCTTGGAAAGGATACGACACAGGTAATCGTAACAGGGGAGATCGGTTCCAGGGAGTGGGCGGACTATATGGCAAAACGTGTTGCGTACCCGATTCAAATTCTGTCAACTCCTGTTGGAAATTCCGCATACAATAAGGCATATGCATCCGCAGTTCAGACAATGACTCCTCCCCAGGATGATGCTTCCATTAATCTTATGCCAAAGGACGTTCAGGAAATATATGACGAGTCCTGGAGAATCAGTTATGTGCAGTCACTTGCAGTGCGTTCTCTTGTTGGTTTACTTATTATCGCGTGCATACCGCTTGTCGTATTATTTTCTGTTTTAAACCAAAAGGAAACATTGGCAAAGGAAAGCGCGATGTTACAATCGGTAATTAAAACACAAGATGCTTCAATTGGGCAGGTAACAATATTAAACGGAAAATTAGAATCTATTTTATCCCTTGCACCGC
>CAZERT010000011.1:0-17212 GCA_964515515.1 uncultured Gammaproteobacteria bacterium | reverse complement strand
ATGACGGACGGATTCCCATCACCAAAGATACGGCAAGCGATGTATATACGAGCCAACGCATGGAATGTGTTTGGATAAACCACAACAGAAACAGGAATGAAAATCCACATAAACTTGCAGACAGCGATTCCGTGAGTAGCACGTGTTCATAGGAAAGAAGTACCGGGTGGATGGCAAGGATGCTTGATGCACACAATGAAAGAAATGCTGACACCCCCAGTTTTTTTAGTGTTATATACGTGAACACGACTAGCATGATGGAGAGTGTTGTTTGCAGGATAACAATCGGTTCAAACGTCGGGGGATAGGGAAACAGGAGCCGGTTGAGTGCAAAAAGCATTGGATACAGCGGCATGCGGAAGGGAGTAATGAATGTATGAAGAGATGGGTGGGCAAGAAAAGCCTGTCCTAGCTCATCGTATCCAACACTATCGGGGAAGGTCGTGACAGGATCGGTCTGGTGGGAAAATGCAATCCGTATGCCAATGGCAAGGATACAAAGGACGTAAACGGGAAGTGAACATAGTTTTGCAATGGTTTTCATGCACAGCTCTTTTCTTACTATCACAATAGTATATAATCCAGACATATTCTTATGAAAGCAGATTTTTGGAAGCACAAAAACGTTCTGATTACCGGCGGACTTGGATTTATCGGCAGCAATCTGGCTATTGAATTGGTGCACCGTGGCGCCCATGTGACGATTCTTGATAATCTGGCTCCTAACCAGGGGGGGAATTACTTCAACATCCAGCCGATCCTCCACAAGGTTACCGTTGATACCGGTGATGTGCGCGATCGAAACACCGTTCATAATTTAGTGTATGGGAAAGACTATATTTTTCATCTTGCACGACAAACGGACCATATTTTATCCCAATCGGATCCGTTTCCCGATATTGACGTAAACATTAAGGGAACCGCAATTTTGCTTGAAGCATGCAAGGCACTGAATAAAACTGCACGGTTTATTTATGTTGGCACCCGTGGACAGTACGGGAATGCCATCAAACTTCCTGTTGCTGAAGATGCACCAACTAACCCCAAGGGTATTTATGAATTGACGAATTTAGCAGGAGAGAAGCTGGTAAAAATCTATAACGATATTCATGGGATCCGATCCGTGATGTTGCGGCTTACCAATATTTACGGTCCGCGCGCGCAGATGAAATCGGACCACTTCGGTGTGGTGAATTGGTTTATCCGTCAGGCGATGGACAAGGTAAAAATCCGGGTTTTTGGCGATGGGAGCCTGAAACGGGATTTTGTTTATATTGATGATGCGGTAGATGCTGTTTTACGTTGTGCCCAAACGGAATCCTGTTATGGGGAAATCATAAACGTGGGGGATGACAAGGCAGCAACATTTTTGGAGCTCGTAAAATTGCTTGTAACGCTGGTTGACGGGGCAACGTGGGAGTTTGCACCGTTTACGCCGGAACGGGCAGCACAGGAGCCCGGACATTTCGTCAGTGATATAACGAAAATAAAAAAACTTACGAAGTGGCAGCCAAAAACATCACTTAAAAAAGGCCTTCTTGCCACCATTGCGTACTACAAAAAATACCGGACACAGTATTGGTGAAGTTTGTAGTTCGTATCTTCGTGGTTCGGAGCATCGCAGTATAGTATCGTTTTTTTGATGCGGCCGTGATATGCTTCTTGCATTCTGGTTTTTATGAAAAAACAAGGACTTCTTCCATCGCTGACATTTATTACCCCTGCATACAGGGATGAATTAACGATTGCAGATGTGGTGAAACGGGAAGTGGAAGTGGGGAAGCGGGTAGCCAAGAAATGTAACATTGTGGTGATTGACGATGCAAGTCCGGATGGAACAGGTAAGGAGCTGGAGAAGCTGAAAAAAACAATAAAAAATCTTACTGTTATCCACCACAGCACAAACGCAGGATATGGCGGCACAATCAAAGAACTTTATTACAAAGGAACAGGGGAATGGCTTATGAGCATTCCCGGGGATTACCAGTATGACCCTTCCCAAATTGCGGCACTTCTTCCGTTTACCATTGATGCAGATATGGTTTTAGGGCGGCGGCGCACGCGGGAAGATACCCTGATGCGGAAAATCCAATCAAAGGTATATAACTTGATGCTTCAGATGCTCTATGGTGTAGGGATTAAAGATATGAACACGATCCGATTGCTTCGAAGAAGTGCACTTCCCAATGAATTAACGACAACATCGGCGTTTGTGGATGCAGAGCTTACCATCCGCATGATCCGAAGCGGTAAACGGGTGGTTGAAGTACCGATTGAACACAAGGAACGGCCAAAGGGGGTCGGTGCCGGGGGAAAGTGGTCGATCATCTGGCCGACGATTCAGGATATGGTGGGGTTTATCTTCACAAAATGACATTGTTGAGTAGTTGGTAGTTTGTAGATGGTAGGTAGGAACACGGTAATATTGTATATTTTCATCGCTTTCCGAGTCCTGGCAAGAGAAATGAAAATGTTGCCTTCAAAATAGCCTCAAAAGGCATTGCCTTTTACGCTCAGAAAAGAAGTAAACATTGTATGAAGTGCGGGATTATTTTCCGAAAACTTGTGCTACAACACCGATATCTTCAAAAGTTTTTTCCGCGATTTTAGTGAGGGTTGGATCCGAGCGAATTGAATGGACATGCTCCATTGTCCATGCATTCATGATTTGAAAATCTTTTGTATAGAATTTTGATTCAGGAAGAATTTCTATGGTTGCTACATAGGATGAATATGAATCATTTATAACGTGGGATTTTTTCTTTTCCAATTCAAGAAGTAATGTTGTGTATGGCTCGGAAAATTCATTTGACCTACCGACGAATTGTATTGGTTTTGATGGGTCTATCGAAGAAAATATAAACGAATATACATCGCGTGGTTTCTCTGAAGAAATATTAATTTTTTTTGGCCATTGGGAGGGATTATAGTTAAACCACATGGCAGTATCATGATAATCCGTTTGGTTAAATGTTGGCGATTTCCCTGCATAGGCAGATACTTTTATGATCCTTTCATGATTTGTTGAAAGTATCCATAGTGCATATACGGTGCTTATGCCATATAGAAAGTAGTATATAAATCGGGTAAAAGAAAATTTTTGTGTAATTTTTTGTATTGAGAAAAAAAGTGAAAGTATGGATGAAAGAAGAAAAAGAGGAAAAACCGGAAGAATAAATCGATCCTGAAGATTTTGTGCATACAATATTGTAGGAACAAGCATTCCAATCAATGAGGTTATCAATGATATGCGAATAAGGGGATTCTGCAGATATAAGATAGATAGGAAAAAACCAACCAGGAGGATTACTCCAAGCGGAACAGTTGGTGCATACAAATACAGTATGCTTTTCGGATAGAACATGAATGAGGCACCACTATCGTGCAGTGCTCCTGCGGTCGGAGCAAAACTTTTATAAAGCGATATGTAGTTTTGAAATAGTGTAATACCTCCCAATTTGTAGATCCATATACTCATGCATGAAAAAAAGAAAATTATTGCGCCAGTCATAAACAAACGAAGTTTTTTTGTTCCGGGTGTAATAAACAGAAGCAAATACTCAATCATGATTCCGAATAAGCAGACAATTCCGTAATTATATTTTGTTAAAAATAAAAGCAATAAGGAAAAAATCATACAAAGAACGGAAAAAAGCGTATGTTTTTTTCTTGCCACTCCATAGAAATATACAGTCAAAATTGTAAAAAAAGCGCCAGGAAGTTCTTTCATAACAATTGCGGAATAATATGCAATCATGGGAGAAGAAATAAACAGGCCTACGAGGGAAAACTTTGCAATAGATCCACCTTTTTTTCCAAAGAAAAGTGATGCGGCAAAAAATATCCCTATCACAGAACCGATGAGAAATAGTAGGTTTACTCCACGAACCAGTGTGATTGAAAATGGCAATTTGTGCGTAAAAAGGGAAAGGAGCAGGGGATGAAGTGGTGGATATACCGAATCTGCAAATATGCGCGATGATACATTTTGCCACAATCCATTTGTGATGGATTGGGAGAATAACAATATTTGAAGAAGATATGTTCCTTCATCCCAAGCGACAATAATTGATGGGATAAGAAACACATAGATCCATAGCGCACTGAAACAGGCAATACAAACGGTAATACACAAAGAAATGTATGAAGGTTTATTCCCGTTCATTCTTTTTATATTGTACTGCACCCATGATACAACCGTATCCATATGCAATATGGGTGAGGGGATAAAGGAGCAGTAGAGCGGCGCTTTCGGAGACTTTTTTTGTCGTAGCAGCAATATAGAGAGATGATATGAAAACAGCAGCATAATACAAAGCAAGACCGATTTTGGCAAGAATAAAGAACGGTGACAGAAGAATTGTCCCGATCAGAAGTATTGGAAAGAATACTTTTATGCCGATAGTTTCCGGATGGTGTATGACAAAATTTATCCGACCTTTTCCGTATGCAACCATTTTTTTTACCCAATGTTTTGGGCTTTGGGACATATCATGCAGAATGGAAACATTCGGAAGATAGAAAAATGACCATCCTGCTTTCTTCATCCTGTAAGAAATATCTTCATCTTCGATCATCGTATGAAAATGTTCATCAAATCCATCAACGAAAACGAGTGCCTCTTTTTTATACAAGACATTTACACAGGGGATATGACCGACAGGACGGGGTTTGTCGAAATGACGGCCCTGGATAGAAGAACCGGTTCCTAGTGGGCTGTTGAGAAGTAATCCTAACATTCTATTCCAGTATGTTGTGGGTGGTGGGGTGTTGGATCCGCCGACTGCGGCAAGGTATGGTGCATTATTGTGATTTATGCCAGCAAGAAGTGATTGAAGCCAGGTTTTCGGTACAATACAATCTGCATCGGTAAATGCAATTAGCCGTGTAGTACATGCGTTTATACAATCATTTCTGCCGCCAGCTATGGAATTGACTTTTCGCGTAATAATTTTTGTCTTTCCATATTTTTTTTTAAAAGATTGTATGATTTGAAGAGTGTCGTCAGTTGAAGCATTGTTTATAACAATACACTGTTTGGGAGTTATTGATTGATTTTTGAGGGAATCAAAAAGTTTAGGAAGTGTATTTGCGCCATTTCGGACAACAATTCCTACCGTGATATCTTTGGGTGTATAACTTGTTTTTCCCATAGTGTCTATGAGCGGTATTTTGTATAAACATATTTTGATGCGGAAAGAAGCGAGCGGATTCCTTCTTTGGGATTGGTTAACAGTTGTATGATTTTCATGCCAAGATACCTCGGCCGAAGATAGTATTTGGGATATGCAGCTTCGCAAAACTTAACCATCTCTTCGGATGATAACCCAGGAAGATTAATCATTGTATTATGCTCGCCATCATTTTTTAACCACAGTGCAAAGTCCGTAGTTGTGATCCATTTATTGCTAATATACTGGCGCCATGAAACGGTACCGGGGTACACGAAGAGCGGATAAAACTGCGCGCTGTCGGGATTAAGTCGCATGGCATGGCGGAGTGTTTTTTCCATAGTTTCGTGTGTTTCTCCTGGATTACCAACCATAAAGCATCCATGCACAAGTAGCCCTACTTTTTTTGTGTTTTTCATGAGGTCTTCTGCCATTCCAACAGTTGTATGTTTTCCCATAGCATCAAGTAATTTTTGATCACCTGATTCAAAGCCAGTAATAATAAGTCGGCATCCTGCCTGTTTCATGAGCCGGAGGGTTTCCAGGTCTACACCTACCCGAACATTTGCGCTCCATGCTAGGGTATTTTTTTGAGAAATCAACAGCCTGCAAATTTCCCGTACGCGGGGTATATTTGACGTAAACGTATCATCTTCTATCACAACTTCCTGTACTTCCGGAAATTCTTTGAATATATAGGCGAATTCCTCCGCAACATTTTGTGCGCTTCTTGCCCGAAACACCTTTCCATGAAGAGTTTGCCAGAAAATGCAAAAATTACATGCAAACGGACAACCACGCCCCGTTACGATCATAACTTCCGGATACCGTGCAGCCGCAAAATAATAGTTATTAATATGGAGATATTTTTTATATATGGAGGTAACAAACGGCATGGTATTGAGATCTTCTGGGGTTAATGGTTGACGGGGTTTAGTACGTATAATAGTTTTTCCTTTTCGGATTACACATCCTTCAACGGTGGAAAGAGATTTTTTCGTTTCGATTGCATTGGCGATATCTACAATGGTTTGGTCATATTCTGAAATTCCAATTGCCGTTACCCATGGGGAAGAGTGAAGGACTTCTTCCGGAAGTGCAGAAGGATGAGTTCCGACAAAGATGATTGGGATTTTTGGAAGGGCAGCATGCAGGGTTTTTGCAAAAGACAGATCATTGACAATTGAAGGGGTAGCGCTGTCTATGACAATAAGTCCTGGTTTTTGTCTTTTTATTGCTTGTATTGATTCCTCAACAGAGATATTATCTGCGATGAAATCATATAGTACGCCTTTGTGACCATGTGTATTTGCCCACCCGCACGCATAGGCAAGCCAATAAGGATAATAGAGCGTACCACCCTTGGTTACGGCTGGTGATCGTTGATTTCGTGAATAAAACTGAAGAAATGGTGGATTGATAAATGCTATGTTCATGGATGGTTATTAGTCTTTTTTGCACAGACCAAAATATCACCTTTTAGCAGTGTATGGAATATTGAATTTATCAACGGATGGTACCGGCCGATACATGAGGATTTTTTCCACCCGGTTACCTTAAAGTAGTGTCGGGTATATTCAATAAATTCAGAAGCGGTAAATTCGTGTATGTGCGTTGAGTCTCCGCCATAAAACAAACAAAATAATTTCCAGGAAAGGGAATGTTTGTCATTTGTGCCTAGTACAATAGTACCGTTGGGTTTCAGAACCCTTCGTAGTTCCTGCATCGCTTTTTTTTGGTCTGCGATATGCTCGATAACATTGAAGCAATATATTTTATCAAAATAGTTCGACGGGTAGGGAAGCTTTGTAAGTGAACCTTGCCGAAAAGAATGTTGGGGAAATGATCGTTTTGCTAAACCAATAGCATCATGTGAAATATCGATTCCGTACCCCTTTCCTTTCTCATCCATAATGTAGTGTAATAGGTACCCTGTTCCACAACCCGCATCAAGTACTTTTTCCCTATGTTTTATTTGCAGGCAGGAACGTATATATCGAAAACTTGGAATGGCATGTAAATTTTTATGGATAAAATGTTCCGTATGCCGATGGTAGTACTCAAAATCAAACATTTCGGTATGCTACAAAAGATATATTATGTCCGTAGCGGGGCAGTAAAATATCAGCAAGTGATAAGAGAGAAAAATATGTATCAACAAAGGCTTTATTATTCGATATATTTTTAAGTTTTGTTATTGGAAACCAAATATAATCTGTGGTGTATCGGAATGAATAACCTTTCGTCATAAAATATTTTTTTAATACAGTGGGATTAAAACGATGAGTTTTTAAATTACCATATTCAGTATTCCAACCTGTTTTTTCCAGAATCCACTTGAATTCATACATATCAGATGGTTCATTTACGGCTG
The DNA here is from genome assembly GCA_964515515.1 of uncultured Gammaproteobacteria bacterium. Classification (GTDB taxonomy): domain Bacteria; phylum Patescibacteriota; class Microgenomatia; order UBA10105; family UBA927; genus CAZERT01. The sequence continues at coordinate 9,667 of CAZERT010000011.1, read as the reverse complement.
CAACAATATCCGCAACACGGCATGCTTCATCTAATGCCTGAAATGGATCCGGAACATGATGAAGGATGGAGCCGAAGAGTGCAATGTCAAAGGATTTTGATTTAACCGGCAAATGTTCAGCATTTGCCTGGAATACGTATTTTGCCCGAATTCTATTTGCTGCTATAGAGAGGAAATCTGGCGATAAATCGGTCAGAACAAGATACTTTGCGCCCCACCGAAGTAAATACTCCGCCTCTTTTCCATACCCTGCGCCAATATCTAAAATACGCAGTTTTGATAGATCGGTTGGGAGTAATTTTTTTATGTCACCAAGACCTTTTTCATCGATTTTTTTTGCAGCATAGCATCCTTGCGTATCACGGATAATAAATTCCTCTGCTTCGTGTTGGGTTTTCTTTTTTGATAGCGAGGATGTAAATGCCAGTTCTTTTTCTATGACATCTTTTCCCTTTGATTTTTTTTCATCTTTAATGCTCCACAGTTGTAAAACATTATTTTTTAAAGGATAGTGTTTTTTACACGTTTTGCATATCACGGTGCGTTTTGAAACGGATAATGATTTATGGCAAGCAGGACAAAATAATTCTTTAAACATATGCGTATTTTTTGAATGGTTTTTGAAATTTATTCATGAATTTCTTTTTTATTACCCATGAAATAAGGTGCAATTCTTGGTTCATATATACGGTATCGATCGTATCCCGGGAAAGGTATCGTGCAATATAGCCAATTGCCGGATCAAAATACCGAAGATGGCGATACATTTTTGTGCGAAGCATAATTTGGAAAAGGTTTTTCGGAATAAGGCGAATCATCTTGTAGAGCACCAGATAGCTTTGATACAAATGAAGCTTTTCCGTATCTCGTTCTGAACCGGGGCCGACCCTGCACCCTTCTTTTCCCTCATCGATTGCCCGTACATCCGATTTTTTAATCTGTTTTGCTTTAATACTTTTATCTATGATGCTTGTTTTAGGAATATAGGAAAGAATATTCGTATTGATTTTAAGCAGTGAAGACCCATTTTTATACACTTGAGCAGCATATGCGTATGATTGTTCTGTATCACCAGGTAAGCCAAAGATGTGGTCCAGTTCATATTTAAGCTTATATTTGTCCAGTGTTTTAAGCATAGTGAGAATTTCTTCGTTTGTTTCATAGCGTTCACATGAATCTTTGCGGACTTGTTCATCCATTGATTGAATTCCAATTTGAATAAATTCACATCCGGAGTTTTTTAAGAGTTTTACCGTTGGTGCACTCAGATATTTGGGATGACCAAGGCAGAAGTAGGGAAGATTGACATTTTTTTTATATAACTTGGCAAATTTTTCCAGCCACCCATTTTGGCTCCATGAAAATATATCGTCGTAAATTTTGATAAACGGCATATGATACCTTTTTTTTGCATTAACCAATTCCGCAACAAAATTTTCCGGGGATCTCCGGCGGAGATAGTACCCTTTCCCTTGGTACATTCGTTTATAGGGATTATTAAAACAATAGGAGCAGGCGTATAAACATCCTCTTCCCGACATTGTCATATAACTATCGCTTGTTTTTAAATACGGTTCATAGATAGATCTGTCAGGGAAGGGGAGTGTATCAAGATTGGGTATGAGGTTTCGTAGGGGATTGCGGAGGATTGCCTTTTTCTTTTTTAGCCAAATATTTGGTATGTGATCATACGATTTTCCCTGACTCATGGCATCTACGAGCTCCGTAAACGCATATTCACCTTCTCCGAGGCAGACCATATCAATATTTTTATCTGCCAAAACTTTTTCAGGAACAAGTGTTGGATGGTTTCCACCGGCAACAATGGGGACATCGAGATGTTCTTTAATTTTTTTTGCGACATATTGTGCCCAAGGCCAGATATCAGTTACAACGGTCATTCCGATTATGTCTGGCCGTTCATTGATAATTTCTCCAATCATGATATCCGTATATGAAAGCATTTTTGCCAACGTTGGTTGGTTTAAGAACACTTTATCGTCAAATAATGTGGGATCGAATGCCAAACGAACGGTATGCCCATGCTGTTTTAACATTGCGGAAATGTATTGCGGACCTAGACCTTCAGCTCCTGCGGTAATAAGGGTAACATTCATGACATAACCTCGTGTGTGATCTTACTATATGACTATACTTATAAGAATTAGTCAAGAATGAATTACCTGATTTTGTGGGTATATTTAGGTTTTTGTATTGAAAAGAGTGAAAATATTATGCTACCAAAAACCAACTCAGTGCCCATAAATATTAGAGCAGATGCGGCAAATAATTCCCTTTGACGTGAAAGAGAGCCGAAACCTGAATTCATCCATTCAAGAAAAATCAAAAAATAATAGCAAACTCCGGCAAGCATATGAAGCAATCCAAATAATACAAAGCGGTCAATTGTGATGAAATGTCGTATCGCGTTTGATAACCAACCACCGGGAATTTCGAGGATTTCTGCGGTATAAATTCTTGTAATGATACCCGTCATAACTATTTGAAGTCCGATGCCAGCAATTAAAATAGAGGTAATAAGGGAGTGAATATCAAATACATGGATAGCGGTTTTTATTGGCCCCGGGATCAGAAGGATCGTACATACAATTCCAAATATCCAGAGAATCAAACCAGGAATAATCATGGCATATGTAGGACTATAAATAATAATGGAAAGGATATGACGGATGGCGTCACGAAGAGGGGAGAGTTTGGATGTTCCGGTTCTTTTTTCGTAGTCAATTGGAATTTCAGAAATTTTTAATTGCCTTGATATAGCCTTGATGATCATTTCCGATGCAAGCTCCATACCATCACTTTTCATCCGTAGTGATTTCCATGCGGTTTTTGTTATAGCTCGCATGCCGGTTTGCGTATCGGAAATGGCAGTGCCATAAAATATATTTAATAAAAAGGTTAGAAGGGGATTGCCAATGTAATGGTTGAAAAATGGCATAGCTCCAGGTGCCATTGTTCCCTGAAATCGTGAACCAAGAACCATATCTGCCCCTTTTTGGATTTCCCGGATGAATGTTGGAATCTTTGAAAGCGGATAGGTATTGTCTGCATCTGCCATAATAAGAATATCGCCTTTTGCTTTGGAAAATCCGGTTTTGAGTGCCGAGCCATACCCTCTGACTGCTTCCTTGATAACTTTAGCACCGGCTTTTTTTGCCAGGAATGCAGAGCGGTCCGTTGAAGAGTTGTCTACAACAATGATTTCTGCTTTATGGTTTTTTATATACAAAGCGAGAGTTTTTTTTGCATCGCTTACGGAAGAAACGATCGACTTTTCTTCGTTAAAACACGGAAAAATAACTGAAATGTATGGAGAAGTAAATGTGTGTTTCACGATTAAAAAGGCAGTAGTTGCATTATACAGTGTTGACTCTTTCAGGCAACTTTGAAAGTTATATTGATCTATTTTTTCATAAATTGAAATTGGATATAGTCATGTATATGAAGGATTGGAAATTAAATAATATTCATACGTTTCTTTTGACTGGAGTAATTTTGTTATTTGTTTTGGTTCAATATGGTATTTCGTATTATCCACTTTACAAAAATTCGCAACTTGCACCGGTTGATGTTTTTTATTTGGGAACAACAGAATACCCCATTGATCTTTTTGGTAATTTATCTTCAATTAATGATGGTATGAAAGGTATATTTGTAAGAATTTCAAAAATTACAACTGCAATTCCTGCATTAAACGCACCGTTCGTAAAATTTGAATATGTTGCTGTTGGAAGAATTGCAGGAATATTGGGGCTTCACGACGTGATTACCGTTTATTATGCGTATAGATTGCTTTTATCGGCGTTATTTATCGGTAGTATATATTTCATAATTTCAAATTTTATTCCCGCAATATGGTTCCGCCTTATGGCTTTTGGCATTGCTCTTTTTGCAGCGGGTATAACATATGTTTCGCGAGAAAAACAAATTTGGGACATGATGTTTGGGGATGGTATTGTGTTTGGAAGAACAACGACAGCAATGCCGCATTATTTTATCGGCAGCATTGTATGTTTGCTTCTTTTGTATCTATTTGATTCCTTTATCCGCCATCCACAAAAAAGAGTTTGGAAAATTGTTGGGCTGGTGTTTTTAACATTTTGGGGGTCTTTGGTGAACGTAACATCACTTGTGATTCCCGTGATAAGCACGGGGGTGGTTGCGGGGTGGTTGTGGATCCGAAAAAAACTTCCCGGAAAACAATTTTTCTTGTGGGTTGTTCCTATGGGACTTTCTTTTATCGTACCGTCACTGTATTTAATGTACGTCGGAAAATTTTGGGATTTTTCGATGTTTTCCAAAACTGAGAAACTCTGGAGTATTCCGTTTACGCCTTCTTTGTATTTTGATGCAGTCGGGCTTGTGTATGTATTATCTTTCCTTTCTATCCCGGGGATCGTAAAACGGGGAAGGGCAGGGGAATGGGCAATGCTTTTATGGCTTGTCCTTCATCCGTTTATGGTATTTTTTGGCAGCGATCTTTTGAATTTTAATTCCGTGCGGATGTTTTATGTACCACAGTATGTCGTGTTTAGCGTGTTGGCGACGCTTGGGCTGCGTGATCTGTATGTATTGGTAAGGCAATATAGCAGAATTGGCGCAATTGGACTGGTTGGACTTGCACTTGGCGCTGTCATCTGGAGCAGTTGGGGAACGTATCGGTTATATTACGAAAAAACGCGCGTATCGTTTGGAAGTTCCCGATGGCCGTATCCGTACGGGGCACCGAAAAAAACGGTCTACGAGGCACTCCTTTGGCTTCGGGATAATACCAATGGGGAATCGGTATTGTCGGGATATCATAGCGGGACGATGATTCCTGGGATTGCCGGGAATTTCGTGTATACGAGCTGGTGGTTGTATTTATCGCAGGATCCACGCTTGGGGGAGATTTTGAAGCCCCATCTTGCATTTTGGTACCGGGAGATGACGGATGCACAGGCACAGGAATTTTTACAGAAAAATGGAATCCGCTACATATTTTTTGGACCAGAGGAAAAGGGTGTGCCGCGGATCGTAAACCCCGGTGTGTATCCATTTTTAACCCGCGTGTTTACCAATGGGGATGTGGAGATTTTTGAATATAAAAAGTAGTTGAAAGCCCTCCTTCGCATGAAGCTTCGGAGGGCACAATAGATTGTAGCTGGTAGATAGTGGCTAGTAATTCGTACCTTCGTCAGACTGCAAGTAAGTATGAAGTATTACCTTTCTTTGAAACTCTTGGGGATTTTCCAGATACCACGCTCACGGAAAGCCGGTATTGATTGACGTTTTGCCGCATTAAAGACGGCAGGAGCTCCTTTGTGATGGTTTTTTACCCACACGGAGAGCGCAAGTATTTCTTCCCCCGAAAGATAGGCGATCCGGCGATGCAGGGATTCTAGTACCGCAAGGGCAAATATTTTTTCCATACCATCCGTTCTATGATCCCTGGAATATTTCTGGAATTGGGAAAAATACAGCGTTTTATCTTTTGTCCGAATTGTTATTTGGGGATATCCAATCCGGCTCAGTTGTTCGTTGATCAGGACGCGACCAAGACGGCCATTCCCATCCACGAATGGATGTATCGTTTCAAATTGGAGGTGAAATTTTGCGATCGCATCCAGAAAAAACATCTGTTGATTGCTTTCGTATTCCACAATACTTTCCTGAATAAGACGCTCAACGTGTTCCGGCGGGGGAGCGATCCACCACCCAACGCGAACGAATTCATTCGGCTTCCTGAACCTTCCGGCAATTTCATCTTGAATTCCCGATAGTAACATACCGTGAAGTTCAAGAATTCGTTGTTTTGATAGGGACGAGGATGAAGCTGTTTTTTTGGTATAGGTGAGAACGCGTGCGAGATTTTTTGCTTCGTAGAGCTCCCGAAACGAAATATGTCTTTCGATTTCCTGTTCAAGCAGAATCCGTTCCGTTTCCTGGAGCGTAAGTGTTGAATTTTCTATGGAATTTGAATTGTAGACTGAATCGGCAATTTCCGATTCATCCAACAAATCCAATAGCGCCTGTTTTCCTTCGCGTTTTTGTTCATATTCTTTTTTGAGGGTGACGATTTTTTCGATAACCGGCTGTTTGAGTGCCATGAGTGGAGTATATTCCATTCACGTGATTTTGTCAATTTCTCGTGAATGAAGGTGTTATTTGTGGGTCTATTCACGCGATAGTGATGATTTTGAGTGAACAAAGTTTTATATTTAGTATAAAGTATGAAGTATAAAGTATAAAGTATAGGAAGAGCGTGGGTTGGGTATTTAACAAAAGCCACACGATTCTGTACTATATGAACTATGGCAATACCAATTTTTCGACTTGATCGGCAATACAGTGACATTCAGGCAGATATTGACGCGGCAATGAAAAAAGTTGCCGCGCGGGGTGTGTTTGTGCTTTCGGATGAAGTGAGTGCATTTGAGGCAGAATTTGCATCGTTTATTGGCGCGCGATTTGGTGTTGGGGTGGCAAGCGGAACGGACGCGCTCACGCTTGTTTTACGGGCGTATGGCATTGGGGTAGGGGATGAGGTGATACTGCCAGCCAACGTGTATCCTACGGCATTTGGTGTTGCCATGGCGGGTGTTTCTATTCGATTGGTAGATTGCGGTGAAGATGGGCTCTTGGATAGTACAAAAGTAGGGGAGCGCATTACAAAAAAAACTAAAGCGATCATTCCTGTCCATTTGTATGGCAATACGGTGGATATTGCGGCATTGAAAAAAATATTGGTGGATATGGGGCGAGGTGACATCCGGGTGATAGAGGACTGTGCCCAAGCCCATGGGGCACTGTTGCCGACGGGAAAAAACGGCGTAAAACAACGGGTTGGGTCGGCAGGGGATGCATCATGTTTTTCCTTTTATCCTTCCAAAAACCTTGGCGCATATGGAGATGGGGGAATGATTTGTACAAACGACCCGGACATTGAAAAAAGGATACGAAAGTTGCGCATGTATGGGGAAACGGATCGGTATAGAAGTGAGGAAGTCAGTGGCGTTTCGCGGTTGGATGAGCTGCAGGCGGCAATCCTTCGGGTGAAACTTCGGTATTTGGACGCGTGGACAAAAAGACGTCGCACAATTTATTCCCGATATAAAAAAGAGATCGGGGAGTACGGAAAAAATACAAAAAGTCTTGGAATGTTAGCCGACTCCCCCGGCTCCGTATTCCATTTGGCGGTAACCCGATCGGATCGTCGTGACGAGCTAAAATCGTATTTAGAAAAAAATTCCATAGGGTGTGCGATTCATTACCCGGTTCCCATCCACCTGACGCCGTCTTTTTCGGGGTTGGGGTACAAAAGGGGGGAGTACAAGATAGCAGAGGCGCTTTCCCAGCAGGTACTATCTATCCCTGTCTATCCGGAATTGACGGATGAGGAAGTGTCTACGATTATTACAATTCTAAAAAAGTATTAAGTATTACGTATGAAGTATTGAGTATTACGTATTAAATAGCTTCGTAATTCGCATCTTCGTAATTCGTAGCTTCGTAAGAATAAAAAATATTATTTTGTATACGGTATACATGAGGGTAAAACACCTAATTTTTTCTCTCTACTGACACGTCAGTACCCCTGATACAATGATTGTATGGCCCGCAAAACCGCTCGGTTTCGCACAATTCTTCCACGGATCTTTGCCGTTTTGGGTATTCTTGCCACACTTGCGGCGATTGGATATTTTGGTTTTATCCGCTACAAGATTGGACTGGTGCGCTTTTTTGATGCAGATGAACTGGCGTATATGTCCTGGACCGCACATTTGCTTTCCGGAAGCATGCCATTTCGGGATTTCTTGTATTTTAATTTCCCCGGGTACCTTCTGTTTTTGTTGCCGGCATTTCTAGGTGCCGGACAGACGGCGCTTCCGTATGAAAGTGCACGGGTGTTGTCTTTTTTTGTATCCATTGGTGCGGCAGCATCAGTTACGGTACTTGCGTGGCAATTTCGGCGCGGATGGACGGCTTTAGCTGCAGGGCTGTTGTTTTTATTCTTACCGCTTCCATCACACAAAGTTATGGAAATCCGACCGGATACACTGTCGTTTGTGTTTGTGCTCCTTGGCATGGCACTTCAGCTTGGATGGATGGATAGCATGCTTGCACGCATACCGTTTTATAGCCAACATCCGGAAAAACTATTTCCCAGGGTATTTTTTAGCGGAGTGCTGTATGGACTTGGTATATTCGTATTATCCAAAGCGCTTGTGCCGGTTGCGGTTGCGTCCGTGATAGCCCTGGCGTTTGTTGCAGCCGTGCTTCCAGGACCGTTTTTTAAACGACTCTCCCCTTTATATAAACTCGCTATAGTATTTTCTATAGGTTTGTTATTGTTTCCCGGATTGTGCCTAATTTGGGTTGCCGTAACAGGACAATTACCACATGTATTGTATCTTTTGACGAAATTTCCCATGGAGGCAAACATCATTGCCAGGATGTTTTATATGCCGCCGGAATTTTTCTTTTACCAGTCGGATTTGGTTTATGGGGTTTGGGGCGAGCATATTGGCTATATTGCTAATCATGTATTATGGATTTTAGGCATAGGATTGGCCGTCTTTCGATTATTGACGCCGTTTGCGGTCACTACACGGGCCCGGTTTTTCCGGGAACTTTTTTTACCGTTGTCTTTTGCCGTCCAACTCTTCTCGTACCTGTACCTGGTACCTGTTCATCACGCGCAATATTTAATACCTATAGCAATGTTGCTTGTGGTGTTTTGTGCAGACGGAATTAGGTTTGTTTGGAGTATTGCATCCCGATCAATACCCGGATCCTTTGGGTTTGTTGTTATATGGGTACTTTTATTGTTCAATTTAGTGAAAGCCTTTGACACGGTGTATCTTCCAAAACTTTCCTGGATCGATACGGAAGTTGTTCCGCAATTTAGCAAAATCCAATCATCCATCCCGACAACGGAACCGATTTTGGATTTGGTGGGCCTTACTATGTTTCACCCCTATCCGTATTATGCCTGTTGTATTCCATTTGGGCAGTTTGCACCGGCACTTTCACGCCCTCTACCCCCGCTGCTTCCCGCACTTGAGCGAGTAAACTATATTTTTCAAGGAAGACTGGGTAGAACCTCGATATTTTCCGGCGCAGAGGCTGCCTATATCAGCGAACATTTTGAGCCAATTGGCAGTGGCGAGCTTCTGAAGCGAAAAACTATTCCACTGGTATCGGGGTTGGAGTAATTTGTAGCTTGGGAAAACAGTAGATTGTAGATGGTAGTTAGGCCCTCCTACGCTTATGAAAGCTTCGGCGAGGTAAACCCTCCTACGTTTATGAAAGCTTCGGCGAGGCCCTCCTACGTTAAAACTTCGGAAGGGCAAGTAAACCCGCCAATATTAGAGGAGCTTCGGCGAGGTAAATGTTGGTCCAAAATTAGCCTCAAAAGGCATTGCCTTTTACGCTCAGAAAGGAGGGTAACATAGTGAGAGTACCATATTGTGGGTTACGCACTTCTTCGATCTTTTGTGGAAAATGCGTATAATACGGCCAATGAGGAAAACAACTGTTGATCTGACACTCGTGCTTCCCTGTTACAGGGAAACTTCGGTATTTGCCGGGAGCGTTGCCCTGATTGTTTCCGTTCTTCGTACCTGCGGGCTCACGTATGAGATTATTTTTGTTGATGATGGAT
>CAZERT010000010.1:0-20301 GCA_964515515.1 uncultured Gammaproteobacteria bacterium | reverse complement strand
GATAATAATGGTCAAACTCCAAAAGCACAACATCGGATGGCGCAAACGCCGATGCTATTTCGCGAGCCACCGTTGTTTTTCCCGAACCGGTTCCACCTGCAATTCCAATAACAAAAACATTATCTTTCATATGTTCCATAGTACAATCCTTCAATGCTTTTTCCGAGTATCCAAATATTTTTTTGCAACCTTCACTGCAATGGATCCGCCGGGGATGAGCATGCCCGCAGCATCGGCTCCGACATCAAATAAAAACGACGGATCCAACACCTTTCCGATATATTCCTGAAATGTCCGGTTCCCCGTGGTACAACCACCTGTCATCCCATCAATTTCCAGAATTGATTTTTTTCCTTTTGATTTCCATGCGTATTGGAATGCATAGACCGGCCGATAATATAGATCAACACAGGGCACGATAATTTTTTCCTCATGAATCGTATCTGCCTGAATCCCTTTTATCATTTTTGACAGGGCATCACGCATAATTGCCGACACCCGTGTCTGGGGCGGAATGACAATTGCGTTTTTGGGAAAATGACTTGTTGAATCTTTCGTAATGTCTTTTGGTGACAAGGAAAGATATTGCCGGAATTCCTGTGCTATTTTCCCTGAAATTCCGTCAATAAATACCTCTTCTTCCTCCGATTGGATACAGTGTTCAACAACGGGAATGTGTATATGTCCATTTTCTACATCATATGTTTTTCCATCAATTGCAACCTGTTTCACTTCCGCTTCCGATGCTTTTACCTGATACGAAGAGGACCTGTCATATACATATCTTGCCTGTGCAACAACATGCCAAAACGGTTCATAGCGATATTCCTCATACACACATTCAAAATCATCGTCTTTCGGTCGCGAAAGAAAGCTGCTGACCTGGCTTATTGCATCAAATGCACTGAGTTTTTTTTGCCATGCAATACCCACAGCATCCTTTTGTGGAATTTGGGGCGAAAAAAGCAGGATTCGTTCTTTTGCAATAGTAATTTCCATAAACAAATTATAACTTCAAAACCCAAATATCATGGCTCCTTTTTCAAATCTCTATACTTCGAATCATCAAAATTCTTGTATTTATCAGCATAAATTTTTTTAACGATCAAATCCAAATCCTGTTTATATTTTATTTTTTTATCTGCCGCCAAGGCAGTCATGAACAATAATTTTTCCAGAGATATTATATTATATTTTGATTGTTCAATAGCACCATATGAATAAAACTCATAATCAAACAAACAGATAGTTTTCCAAATTTCAAATCCATGCACGCACACTCCTACATCACCCCAAAGATCTTTTATGTCTTCTGGGTACTGCTGTGCCAACAGGGCATAATCTTCTGCCGTAACAATTAAATCCGTATCTTTCCCGGATGCGCGGATTCCATAATATTCCTTTGCTTTCCCACCAACCACCAATGGTTTCGTTTTAAATGAATATTGAAGAACATCAATAGGAATATCCATATATGCATTGTACTACCGGGTACACCGTTACAGCATATCTCATACTGAAGATAGTTTTCCGGCCACCCATCCACTTGCCCACGCCCACGACAGATTAAATCCACCCACTGGACCATCAACGTCAATCAGTTCACCGGCAAAATACATTCCTTTTTGTACTACCGATTCCAACGTTTGAGGGTTGAGTTCATCCGTGGATACGCCGCCTGCCGTAAATTCCCCTTCATTCCACCCGCGGGTTCCCGCAATATGAGCTGTATATGATGTAGAAACTTCCATTAGCCTATTCATTTCATTCTCCGTTATGTCTTTTGCCATTCTATCTTTTGGAATCGATGCCACAGCACACAATGCCGCTGATACCTTTTCATTCACCAGGCCCCAAAGCGCATGATGCGCAGGAAGGTCACCGATTTTTTGCATCCGTAAAGACACCTGTGCTTTTACATGTTCCCTTGTGAGGCCGGGGAAAAAAGAAACACAAATGTCACAATCATCACGACCTTCCCGGTTTATCCGTATGGAAATATCACGGCTGATGTCAAAAATTGCCGGGCCGGAAAACCCGTATTGGGTAAACAAAATTTCTCCTTCTGTAAAGCGCACATCCTTCCCTTGTATTACGGAAGTCACAGAAACGTGCACCTTTTCCCCCTGCAGATAATGGGAAATCATATTCTTGGATACCAAGGGAACCGCTGAAATGACGGGGTTAATAATTGTATGGCCAAGTGTTTTTACGAGCTCATACCCGGATCCATCGGATCCAAACGCCGGGTAGGATTTCCCACCGGTTGCCAAAATTACATACCGTGCATGATATGTTTCTGTGTCCATTTCAAGGTTCCATCCATCATCATTTTTTTGTATCGCTTTCACCATCGTGTTTACCCGTACTTCAATGCCTTTTCGCTTTATTTCATCAAGGAATATATCGCGAACCGTTTTGGCGTGATCTATCTTTGGGAACAGTTTTCCCCTTTCCGATTTTATTTCCTCATACAGCGGTATTCCCAAATCCTCAAAAAAACGGACTATATCATCAAAACCAAATTGGGAAAATATGGATTGGAGAAGCTCTTTATTTCCGTAGTATTGTTGGAATGCGTCATTTTTTAGGTTGCTATTGGTAAGGTTTCCACGACCCGCACCGGACGCACATAGTTTTCTTCCACATTCGATCGTCCTATCAACAATCACAACGGAATATTCAGGATAGTGGGTTTTTACCGATAATGCGGCCATAATACCCGCCGGACCACCACCAATCACGATACAGTCATATTGGTGTGTATTTTCATTCATATCTTTTGACTCACAATCATACATCAAGAATTATTTTTTTCATAAAACCACCACGGATATTGCGCTTTTTTTGACGTATTTGTTCCAATTTTTCCTTTGTGATTCCCTGTAAATCTCCAAGTGCATAGATAACTTCCAGAATATCTGCAAGTTCTTCTGGATCGCAGCTTTTCATAAACTCATCACATTCTTCCATTAATTTTTCAAATAGTTTTTCCACATATTCATCTTCATCTGCCTGATGAACGGAGGCTAACTTTCCTGATTGTCTGATTATGTCGGGAATGTTATCCCTGACGAGTTTGGAGGGCATAGTATTTACAAGTAATAATTCGTATTTATTTTGGCTGTCATAATGAATTCAAAATTAATTTTAATTTTTAAAAAGCTATTGTGCAATGAAAGACTGACTTCATTCCCCAAATGCTACCAACTTAAATAATTATTTCGAGTAGCAACGAATAAAAGTCAACTTCATATGATTTCGATGAATTAAAGCGGATTTATCTCGCTGAAACCTCGCCAACGAAACCTAACATCATTCTGAAAAATTGAGGAAACAGTATGACCGCCTTCGCTTCTTCGAAGCTACGGCGAGGTGTAAGCGGAGAACCATTTACAAAGTTATAACCTATTTTAAGACCGCTACGCTTCCTCCTGAGCAATTGAATTATTTTCTGACCTATATAATAAACTAAAGGTATCGAAAAACAAATATTAACAACCAGATATACCAAATAAACATACATATAGCTTGCACAACGACATTAGTCTTCTTAGCAAATAAAAATCCAAATGCCAAAACAATTGGAATTGATAATAATATCGTAGTAATAATCGTAAAAACTCCATCTCCAATTAATCTCACCACTGCAAGTTCACCAAGCATCCATAACACTCCACTCGTGTAGGTGATAATTTTATGTGATATGGAGTGTTTGCCTTCAACAAAGTAGGCCAATGTACCAAAAAGAACAGCAGAAGAGATAAGCATCAAAGAAGTAAAAGACCAGATAGAAATTTTAAAATGATTAATAACAAATAATGCAAAACTAAGGTCAAGAATCGCTTTTAATAAAAAATTTAGGCGGAAAATAACCACCTTAGTTGGGTGGGTCAAAAAAAGAATCGACTTTGAAATTGTGTGTTTATTAAAAGAATACTCTTGTACATTTCTCGTAATTAACAATGCAACCACCGAGAACAGTGGAACAGAAATTAAACTACTATATTTAAATATTTCTTGAACATTCATATCTCCATTTTTTTCCAGGTTCGAATCCCGCCCCCTGTCAGGCTAAAACGTTTTTCATGTTCGAACTTCTCGCCATGCCGCTCCAAAGCGACAAAATCCTCTCATTTCTCAGTTTGTACGTGATGGCGGAGGCGGAGGGACTCGAACCCACGAGAGCTTGCGCTCGCGCGCTTTCCAAGCGCGTGCCATAGCCACTAGGCGACGCCTCCATCACTTATTTAATAATTCTTGAAACTGAATTCCACCCTTGTACCGCTTAACTTCATATTCCCTTTTGCGCGCTTCTTTCTTCGTTTCAAATTCTTCTTCATAAACGAGTTTCCATGGTATACCTTTTTTTGTAAAGGTCGCTTTACCCCTATTGTGTTCCTGCAATCTCCGTAAAACATCTGCAGTTGATCCAATATAATACTTCCGTAATTTTTCACTCCATACGATATACATGAAAAACATAGTTTTTCACATGGCCACCCACCGCAAGGCGGGGTCCCGCTTTGCGGGATAGGCGACGTCTCCAAATTACTCACGTATTATACCGTACTCTATACTGAAATGAAGTACGTGCATATAATTGCTTCATGCCAACTAATACAGCAATGCCATTGCTACTGCTAATACTTATTTCACTATTTTGGTCAACATCTACGATCGTAACCAAATTATTGCTTCCATCAATTGATTCCTATACTATCGCCTTTATTCGATTTGCCATCGCAGGAATAATTATTTTCCCTTTATATATAAGCCAAAAAAATAAACCGTCGTTAGGTTTTACCATAAAAAATATTCTTCCTTGGATGATATTTAATCTTGGAAATATTATTTTCTTTTATTTAGGCATTCAACATACAACCGCAAACTCAGCGCTAATTATTTATTCATTAATTCCTCTAATAACAGCAGTTCTCCAATTTTTATTATTCCGTACAATATTACACAAACAAAAAATTCTTGGAATACTCATTGGTTTTATTGGTGTGCTCCTTGTTCTTTTTATGCCTCTTATCGATGGAAATTCAGCAGGGTCCCTCTTTGGAAATATTTCCTTTTTGTGTGCAGCATTAAGCTGGACAATTTATACACTCGCAAGCCAACGATTATTAAAACAAGGGGTATCTGCAATCACATTATCATCTATAAGCATTTGGATTGGAGCAATAATAACCGGTATCTATTCATTGATTGTTATACAACCAAGTTTTTCACAAATTATTCATCCATACCATTTATCCTTGCTTATATACTTAGCGATATTCGTTACTGTGTTTCCCTTCATTCTTTTCCAGTCAATATTGAAAAAAACATCTGCGCCCGTTGCCGCAATGACAAACTATCTTCAACCGATTTTTGGATTTGCTTTAAGCTGGTTATTCCTTCAGGAAACCATAACACCGTTATTTATTTTCGGAAGCATTCTGACAATTATCGGAGTTATTATTACAACTGTGAGTAATGATTAATTTGTGCTCCCGTGCAGAGTCGAACTGCAATTACAGGCTTCGGAGGCCCGCGTTCTATCCATTGAACTACGGAAGCGAAATAACCTGCCTATTGTAGCAGATTTTTAGTGTTATTTGAGTACTTTTGGGATTTTCCTAAGGTTTCCATGAAGGACAACCGGCTGCATGGCATGCATTTCCGTTTTATAATCCATATCCGGGATGGGATGCAACACATAAATTTTTTTCATGAGCCAAAACGCAACACCCATTTCCAAAAAAGTATTCCCACCAATGTAGTTTAGTATTCCGTTCTTTTCGTAATTTAAAACCAAAATTGCATCGGAAATATTGATATTTTTAAAGTGTTCGCGGATAAAATCATATTCAATCTTTGCGGCAACAATTTCATCTTCCGTGATACCAACGCGTGCCTCTACCGGAACTTCCCCTTCTTCGCCTTTTTTGGGAAGTATAACGGTATGTCCCAACGATTCAAGCGTGCGCTTTACCGCTTCCATTTCCACATAAAATTTCATTGATGCGCATACGGCAATTGTCATAATATTATTTTCCCATCTCTATCGTCATCACATCTATCTCCGGTTCTTCGTATGGATGAACTGCGCGTATGGAAGTTACAACCTCCGAAACAACATTGTCCGGACACAACATTTCAATTTTTACTTCCGGAACATGAGAATACTCACCAACACTCCCAATTGTTGGGTGTGCACCAGTTTGGGCTTTCCAATTCCCCATTCCTTTTGTCATAAAATGACAATGCGTGTAGTTTCCGATAACTCCAGCTCCATGTCGTGATGCCGCATCAACAATGGTCTCAATGACGTCCTGTTTATCCGGAGCAAAAATAAAAATCTTTTTCATATACCGTTTTTATTCTTCCTTAGCTTGCCTACGAAGAATGATATTGCGAACATAAATAAACAACGCTAAAAACTGCCCAGCAATAAACACCGGGTCTTCACGCTTGATCGCATATACCAAAATCATGATTGAACCGACGATGCTTAAATACCAAAACCCAATCGGTACAACGCTTTTCTTCTCCCGTTCCGATGCAAGCCATTGAATCACAAACCGCAGGAAAAATACAAACTGCGCAGAAAAACCAAAGAGGGTCCATGCATCAAATTTCATAGTTGCTTTACCACCTCCGCAATAGGATAGCGGGACGTCTTTTCCGTCGTGCTGGCAAACAGTTCACCCAATAACCCTGTTGAAAATATCTGGATACCGGAAAGGATCATCAAAACGCCAAACAGAAGAAGCGGTCGTCTTCCAATCGATTCACCCATAAAATGAAGCCCGGAGAGATAGATCAAAACCAGAAGTCCAATTCCGATAAACACCATTCCCGCAGCGCCAAAAATCTTTAGCGGATTATTTTGGAATGTCGTAATAAACATCGTAGTGATCAAATCAAAAAATGCATGCATCGCACGTGTTTTTCCAAATTTTGACTTTCCATATTTGCGCTCATGGTGCACAATCTCCACTTCCGTCACCCTAAAACCGCGGCGCGTGGCAAGGACGGGAACAAACCGATGAAGCTCGCCATACATGGGAATCTCTTTGGTAACCTGTGCCCTATATGCCTTCATTCCGCAATTCATATCATGAAGATACACACCGCTAATTTTTGAAACAACCCAGTTAAACATGTGGGAGGAACGGATTTTCTGTTTTGGATCCTGACGGTTTTTGCGCCATCCGACCACCAAGTCATATCCGGAATCAAGAACGGCAAGCAATTTTTCCACCTGTGAAGGATCATCCTGCAAATCCGCATCAAGCGTTACCACATACTCGCCCTGTGCGTAGGAAAACCCGACTGCCATAGCCGCAGACTTCCCCTGGTTTTTCCTAAATCGGATAATCGTGAAGGGTTCCTTGCTTTGTTTTTTCAAAGTCTTTAATACCTCAAATGAATTATCCGTGCTTCCGTCATCCACGAACACAAATTCAAACGACCGTTTTTCCGCCTTACGGATTTGCGCGATTAACTCCGGAAGACTTTCCGCTTCATTAAACTCAGGTATTACGTAACTGACTTTTACCATAGCGTGCTATTCCTTCTTTTTGAATGCATAAAAATTATCATCATGGGCTAAAAGCTCATACCCCAAATCCGTAAGCAGCGCATCCACGGTTGCCTGTTGTGCTTCACTACTTGGCCAGGCATAAAAATCACCAAGCAGCACGACAGAATACTCCGCTTTATATGCCCCTACTGGGAAATTATACAGGATTTTCCGCTGAGAGTAATGTGCGCCAAGATTATTAGTTGTAGAAACCGTAGCAGACTGGGGAATATAATGTTTTACCCAATCCATAAGTCCTTTGTGGTGTGGAACCGTCGTAAATGTTTTAAACCTGGATGTTGGGGAAAACGAAAATTCCCCCCATTGATAGGTTGCATAGAGTGCACACGCAAAAACTCCAACCAGTATTCCGGCAGTAATCCCTTTTCCATCCATCTGTTTTTTTATGTACTTTTTTATATACTGCCGGAGTGTGGAAAACCCAAATATTGCGCTAATAAAAATAAACGGTGTTATGGCGCTTGTGTATTGGTAGTCAATCATCCGCATATTCCCATTATTGCTTAAAATATTCACGCCAAGCGCAGGCGCGGAAAAGATAAGAAAAAACGGAGAAAACATTGAAAGAAAACCGATTGGTACAAAAAGCTGGAAATAATACCACAGGCGATCGGGAGCGACAAGAACAGGTAAAATACTAAGCGGGTTTTTCAGAATATTTTTTGCGATCCCATTTAGGCTTCCCCCAAACTCGGAAAGGTACGACAGGGCAAAATGCTGGCGTTCAGGCGTAAGGGAAGGAATCACTTTCCAAAACAACAGATAGAACATGCTAAAACTTATAAGCGCAACCGTTACTCCCAGTGTCCGGTGTTCTTTTTTCCATGCAACATACATTCCAAGAAGCCCTGCCACTAACCAAATGTCCTCTTTCCCAAGGGCAGCAAAAAATAAACTAAGCACAAACGGTATCATCTTTTGCCTGTACAAAAACCAAAATGCCCACAGGAGAAGCGGTGTGGCGAGCGTAACCGCATGAAAATCATGAAGAAGAAGCCTATGAAGAGCCGGATTTAGCACATAGAGCAATACAAAAAATAGACCGATGAAATACGACTTCGTTTTATGCTTTGCCAATAAATACACGGGAAACATCCCGAGTCCTACCGCAACCGTCTGGACAATCAGCAACATCCGTGGGTCTGACCAAAGCGCGTACAAAGGCGCAAGAAGAATTAGAAGAAAATCAGCGTGGATGGCAATTCGTGATTGTTCATCTTCTCCTTCGGGATCCGTTAGAACAAACCCGTTTCCCTGGTACACATTCCATACCGTCTGATCCATGTTCCCAAGATCAAGACGAAGCGAACGATAATTGTTATGACGGGAAAAAGAAAGGAAGAGAAAATAGGATACGTATACAACAAAAAATATCGCAAGAATCACTTCCGCTGGGCGTATTTTTCTAAAGATTGTACGCATAATCCCAAACATGTGATTGCATGGTAGCGCATTATCAAAAAAAATTCCTGAAGAAATCAATAATGACTAATATTGAGTATATAGTCGTATAAATTTTGAGATATCCCAACAAAGTTACGGTGAGAAGCAAATAAAGCTCGTCGTTATTCTTGAGGTCTACGATAAAGCGGAGGTGGAGAGTGTAGCATGAAATTGGAATACAACTTCAGATATCAATTTACAACTTTTCGGATTCACAACAATGGTAAAAATACGTACATAAATTCATTTTGTTCAATTTGATAAGATATGTTCCAGCAAAGTGTCGTTTAGTACCGGAACTTTCATACCGTAAATCCCACATCACCGTGAAATGATCCTCTTTAGAAGAAAAAATAACAAACGATAATTCGATATTTTCCTGTTTTTGTATTCCGTTCCAAACAGATTCTAGATCTACTCGACTATCCAACTTCATAAATGGCGATTCAAAATATTCAACATTATCAGCAAAGAGATCTAATACTCCATCAACATCATGATTAATCCAGTTTTTGCGAAAATTATCCAACCAGTTATTGATATCCATATATAGAATTATACTACCGGAAATCAAAATGTCAGAAAATAACTTTGGATAAGCTAATTCAGGATGCCCTTGAAAAATGGGGGTATTATTTGTATTGCGGAGGATACAGGATTCGAACCTGTGCCTCCCTTGCGGGAGAACGGTTTTCGAGACCGTCGCCGTGAACCACTTGGCTAATCCTCCCAAAAAAGCGCGCCCGACAGGAGTCGAACCTGTAACCGCCAGATCCGCAATCTGATGCTCTATCCATTAAGCTACGGGCGCAATACGACTATTTTACTATGGATATGCGCTAAACGCCACAGTGGTTTATGGTTTTTCCAGGGGAATTTTTTCCGAAAGCCAGGAAGAGGCATTATCTACCCATGATTTCTGCGGATGTTCACGAAACACAATGCGTGATGCAAGGACCTGCCGAATTTCATCTTCCGTTTTTTGGCCCAATAGAATAATGATAAGTGATCCAAATAACGGCCGGATCATCAGAAGTTTCTGTCCCCACTTTTGCTCAAACCAAAACTCCGCCAGCTGTTCCCACCGATAATAATGCCCGGCGCTTTCAATTCCAAGATTCGTAATCCTATGTGTCACGTCTTCCGGCGGAACGGTTGATAGCACGTAAATCAAAAAAACGATCGACACAACGGCAAGCACCAGCACGAATTCCTTAGCAAACACAAGGATAATCAAAAGAAGAAAAACAATAACACCGACATTCACGAAAAATTCCTTCGTCCTGCGTTTAAACAGTCGGGATGGGGAATTCCATGCAACAAGTAATTCCTGTTTTTGTTCCGGTTGATCCTGTTGCTGGGCAGATTGCGGGTCCATATATGTAGTATAGCGCACCGGTTAGGAGTCGTCATCAGAGGGCTTCTCTTCACCTACTTCTTTTTGCCAAACCGGGGAAAACACAAATTCCCCAAGTGGTCTTCGCTGCTGTGGTGCCCATTCCTGCTGTTTGAGCGGTTCCGGTAATATCTCCCGATCACCAATATAACCACAAACAAACATCGACACGGGATCATAACCATTGGGAATTCCGGCCACTGAACGGATTTTATCCCGTAAGAATCCGCCCATCTGGTGGACATAAATTCCCCGCGAGAGTGCTTCTATGGTAAAACACATCACCGCCATACCCGTGTCATACCACGAATAAGGATTTGGTTTGTCGTTTTTTGTAAACGTTGTTTTGGCACAGGATACTACGATCATCGGAGCAGTCCCAGCCCACGCTGCATTTTGTTCCACCAGACATCCCAAAAAATCTTCATATCCGAGATTTCCCTTTTGCACATACACAAAACGCCATGGCTGTTCATTAAAACATGACGGCGCCCATCGGGCTGCTTCAAAAAGTGAATGGATATCGGAAGGGGAAATCGGTTTTTGTAAAAACGCCCGCGGGCTCCATCTTTTAAGAAACAACTCATGAACCGGGTATTCTATTGCAGGAACTGGTTTCATACATACAGTATAGCTAAAATTTGCTTATGACGAAGGATATAAATCAGCTTGGATAAACGGAATGAGGGCGAGCATAACTGCCTGCTGGTAATACGCAGTCCTGTCTATTTTGCCGTTCGTAAGGATTCCGACTGCCCCCAGGGAACGCTTTGAGTCTTTTGTTCCAAATACTATGTCATCGGCAGCACCAAGCTCCATGCCTTTTTCAACAAGCGAAGCAACCTTTGTTGGAAGTACGAATGTCGAGGTTCGAGCGTAACGAATTTTTCCGTCTTTCCCAGAGACTGCAATCCAGGCAAATGCAATCATCACCCCATCTATTGTTTCAATTCCACCTTCAATCCCTATCCAAAGCCAAGCATCCGGTACTTTGTCTTTTGCCGCAAGACATCGATTCTTTGCGCCAAGCCTCGTTTGTTCATCACCGATAGGCTGGTTTGGAACACCGGAGGGAACATCAATTCCTTTAGTTTCTATTTCAGTTCCCGAAAACATTGCCTCACATGCCCCGTTGGTCGCATGAAGTTTTACAGGATTTGTTGAACCGACAATAACCGTAACCAGCTGGTTTTCCATGTTTTGCCTTTTTGTTTGTTTGTAGTGTAGCGAAATTCCAAAGAAAATTATATATAGATAATAATAAATATGTAAAAAGTGGGGAAGTGGGGGAGAGGTGCCTACTATTTCTCTTGCCCGTATCGATTATCCCGTAAACGGACAATCCTTACATTCCGGATGTGCAGCACATAATACCTGTCTTCCCTCTTTTTTCCTGCTCACCAACCCAGATGCTACCAGTTCCTGAATATGAAAGCTTACCGTCGGCTGGCGAAGTTTTGTAAGTTTGACCAGTTGCCCCACCGTCATGGGTTTTGCCTCGGAGAGAAGTTTTTGATAAATCGTAAACCGTGCTTTGGCAGATAATGCCTGGACACACTTAATACATTTGGACTGCAACATAGGGATTATTGTATCGATCGGGGTCAATGAATGCAAATGGAGAGAAACTACAATGGAAATAATCCATTGAAGGCGAGACGTAAGAAATTTTTCCAAAGAAAAATTTCAACGTCCCCGCAACGTTGAAATCGCATCGCGATTTCTTACGTTGCGGAGGGTACAGGGGTCGAACCTGTTAGAGCTTGCGCTCACCAGTTTTCAAGACTGGCGCATTACCGTCCTGCCCACCCTCCAATGACTATTGTATATATCTAGAATCGTCCCGGCGCACCCCGCCAAAGCGGAGTCCCGACTTTCTAACCTCGCCCTTGCCGGCTCGGTAATAAAGTCGATGATTACCGTCCTGCCCACCCTCCTACGCTAAAGCTTCGGAGGGCAAAGCCCTCCACATCTCTTTCGGAGCTTATTTTATCAATTATAAACTGGGTATTCCAGCAAACAGACAAGGGCTAGAGCTGTTTCTTGAAAAATGATACTACGTCAGTAATAACTCTGTCCGTAAACGGTTCATCATGGAACCCATGCTCCGAACCCTCAATAGATATAAAACTTCCGTTTTGAAGGAGGCCGACGTATTCTTTCGAATCCTCATACGGTACATGTTTATCTTTGCTACCATGAAAGATAATTGTCGGAATTTCGATAGCATGCATTTCCCTATATGGTTCCCGTATTGCCATCTCATCAAATAATGATTTTCCGACGATAAATTTTCTGCTTCCAAGCTCCGTCCATCCTTTTTCTTCTAAATCACGACGAATATGATCTTTTTTCTCTTTAATCCAGGGAAGTGTCGGCTGTAAAAACGTATGATCGAAATTTAACACAGGATTAAGTAAACACAAGGCCGAAATCCTTTTTTCTTTTTCAGAGGAAACATACAAGACAGATATTGCTCCCCCAAAACTCGCTCCCACCAACCCCAACGTTGTATATCCATGACTTTTTACTTCATTGATAGCGGTATCTAAATCATACAGTTCTCCCGTAATTGTCATGTCTATGGATTTCCCATCGCTTTCCCCGTGTCCGCGAAAATCGAACCGAAATACTGCATATCCTGCGTCTGTTAATCGTTCTGCAAGCCTCAAAAAAACAACGCCCTCATCCTTATCATCAGTAATCCCATGGGCAAGAATAATAGCACGTTCTGTTTGTACTTTCGGCGTATGCCATATTCCGCAAAGCAACGGGGTGTGTTCTGTTTGAAAAAATATTTTTTTCATTTACTTTCGCTCTGTTGCAACCACCTTTACCTGCGTTAATTCACGAAATCCGTATTTTCCGTGTTCTCTGCCTAATCCTGATTGTTTATATCCTCCGAACGGACTTGACGGTGTTAAATAATATGCATTATTTGTACTTACCATTCCTGCCTGAATGCGCATGGCAAACTCACGGGCTTTTTCCGTATCTTTAGTAAAAACATACGAGCCCAACCCATACACAGTATCGTTTGCCAAATCCAATGCTTCTTCAAATGATGAAAATGAAATAATGGGTAACACCGGGCCAAAGACTTCTTCTTTCCACACCCGCATATCTTTTGTGATGTTTGTTAACAGGGTCGGTTCAAAATATGCACCATGTAATCCTGCGGGTTCCTTCCCTCCTGTGACAACGTGAGCTCCTTTTAACAGAGCATCATCAAATTGATCTTTCAGTAAATCCAATTGACGCTTTGCCACAAGTGGGCCAATATCCGTTTTTAGATCATCCGGCTTTCCGACAATCTTTTTTTCAATGAGATTTTTCAATTTTTCTATCACTTCCGAAAATCTGCTCTCGTGAACGATCAACCGTTTTAAGCCGTCACATACCTGTCCGCAATTGGTAAATTTTGCCGCATAAGTGCTTTCCAAAACATTATCAATATCCGCATCTTCAAAAATAACACCAGGTGCTGAGCCACCAAGCTCAAGTAGCACCTTAATAAATTTTTCCGCGCCAACCTGATACAGATATTTTCCGACTTTCGTGCTTCCGGTAAACCAAATTCCATCAATATCCTGATGAACAAGAGTGTCACCAACGGTACCATCACCATATATTTGATTAAAAACTCCATCCGGAAGATTACAGGAATCCATGATTTCATCAAGTAATTTCCCAAATAACACAACCTCTTCTGAATGTTTAAATACCACTGTATTTCCAACTACTAAATTCTGGATTACTCCCCATACAAAATTTGATATGGGAAAATTCCATGGGGTAATGACCGCAATAACACCGATCGGTTCGTAATATACTGTATGAACAACACCCTTTGCATCCGTATGGGAAATTTCAGGCGCAAGATATGTGGCACAATTATTCATATACCACATTGCATATTCACAGGCGCCATCCACATCAAGCAGGCTTTGGGTAATCGGCATTCCCATTTCCTGTGTTACCAACCGGGCAATTTCGTCTTTTCGCTTTGCAAGGGCGCCAACAATTTTTTCAATATATTCATGTCTTCCTTCAGCCCCAAGGTTTTTCCAAGTAGTTGTTGCTTTCCTTGCACTTACTACCGCGGCAATTACTTGCTTTTCCGAAGATGCTTGAACCTGACCAAGCACTGAATAATTATCGCCAGGGCTTGTTGACACAATGCCATCATTTTTTATTGCCATAACAGTACAATTATACATCAAGTACCTCCGGCATTATTCTAGTGGCACACCCAGCGAATACCATATCTACTCTGGCAAACTCATAGATCAGGCTATATAATCACAACACGGATAATATGGATGAAGGAATTCCCTTCATAATTATTATTCTGTTCATACTGGAGGAGTCGCATAGTGGTCCATTGCGGAGGTTTGCTAAACCTCTGAGCTTGAATAAAGCTCGCGTGGGTTCAAATCCCACCTCCTCCGCCACAATGGTAATTTTAATCGCGAGAATTAATAATTAAGACACTTCCTTTGTGAACCATTATTACGGCCTCTGCACTTGTTATGCGATTACTTATACCCAGTGTCGATGACCGGTAAAATATTTTATGATCGACCGGATATTGAACTCCTTGCATCGTTACACTTGCAGATTTCCCAACTGGAATAACCGATAAATACGGATACCGTTTGTCCCTTTTGATCGTATGTATTGTTTTTATATACCGAATCCGGGATTGTTCATCAACAACTTCCGCGGGCATCCCGATTACATGACAATGCTCTAATAACCCGATATTTCCCAATGTATGATCGATCCGTTTTCCCAGTGCACCATACATGTGTATCTCCCCTTTTCCCTTTAAAGATTGTGCGACATCTATTGCCAGCTCCATATCCGTCTTGTTTTTCTGAGCCGGATACACCCTCACATCCGTACATTCTGTCCGAATTCTTTCCATTTCTTTTTGTGAAACTGAATCAAAATCCCCAACTGCAATGGCTGGCACTATTCCATGCTCCAATAACCAAAGCGCTCCCCTATCTACCCCGATAATAACGGATGCGCCGCGCATTTCATCACACATCCCTTCATCCTTGTCACCGTTTCCCACAAGAGCGTAATACTTCATACATTCTCCGTCTTTTAAGACCGTGCAACCGTTACCCCAAACACGTCTGCTGCACCACTATATTTGAGTATACGCGCTGCGGCTGTCATCGTGGCACCCGTTGTCCACACATCGTCAACCAAGAATACTGTTTTTCCCTTTAATGCCTGCTTTTTTGCCTCACTTACCCCAAACACATTTCTCATATTATTCATTCTGTCCGATGCACGCGGCATGAGTACTTGTGGAGGAGTGTATTTTATTCGTAGAAGAACGTCATGTATAACAGGAATATGTACTCTTTGGGAAAAACACTGCGACAGACATTCGGATTGATTAAATCCCCGCTCCAACAGACGTTTTTTGTGCAATGGCATCGGAATAATAATAAACCCTTCCCTGTTTTTTCCGGCAAGCGCAGTTAAAGCTTTTATGTGGGGTGTTTCTACACACATCTGTACCAATTCATCCACGGCATGATACAGATACCGGTATTTTATGGCGTGGATATATTCCCGGATCGGTGATTTGTAACGGAAAAATGAAACTAGGCCATCAGGAAAATATCGGGTAATACAGCGCGGGTGGATTATTCCATCAACCGCAGGCTTTTTACACACAGGACAGATCAAATGATCCAACACGATGAGATTTTTTCTGCAAGAGTCACACAGATACGATCCCAACCGATGACAGGAAAAGCACCGTTTCGGAAAAAGGATATCAAGGAGGGTCATACCATTTCCGCCCCAAAATCACTTATCGTATTCTTAAGAATTTGATGTAATTGTTGACGACCAAATCCGCTTTTTAAAAATTTTTCACGCGCTTTCGAATCGAGATCATTCACGAAGAATTCATAATGCATGAGATGGATTGGTAAACGAAATCGTGTTGATTGAACTTTTCCCGATGAATGAAGAATTAATCGCTTTTTTAAATCCTTAGTAAAACCAATGTAAAAACCTTGATCTTTTCCACAAAATAATACATATACATACGAACGATCAATGGTTGCCATAAACAATATTTCGTCACGTCAAACGTGACCTATAAAGAATATGCAAGGGAATGGTCGCGTCAAACGCGACTCACTCCGCTTTGCGGAGTGGAGATGCCGGGGAGTGAGCCCGGGTCCAATACGGTAAAAAACAAAGATCTACACGCGTAGACTATTTCATTCTCTGTCCGTTTCTAAATAGTCAAAATAACGGATAGAGGGTTGACCGAAAAAAACTCCGGAATTCCGCCGGTCAACGGAACTCCTGACGGTTTAGCTGTTTTTGGCACCCGTCTCTCTCCCGCCAAACAGAGGATCAAGCGGATGGGTTATGCGCGCGCGAACGCGTATGCACGACCTCTCAAAGCTAATTTTGCTTCCAAGGAAGCCAATTTTGCTTCGAGCTTGCTAATGGTTTCATCAGCAGTTGTTTTTTCATAGATTTTTTACGGCTCTTCTATGATCGCCGGCGTGCCCTTTATTAATGTGCCATACTGTCGAATCAATTCATCCCCATTAGAAATGCTCTTACCTCACCTTACCCCGGAATTGCTGTTCCAATTCTCTCTTTTGTTGTCGCCTCTTTATCGTTTCCCGCTTTTCGTACTGTTTTTTCCCTTTTGCTAGCGCAATTTCCAGCTTTATCCGAGGTCCCTTAGTATACAAAAAGACCGGTACTACGGTCAAATTCGATCCTTCCATTTTCTGGCGGATTTTAAGCAGTTCCTTTTTATGAAGAAGCAAGCTGCGTGTCCGTTTTGGATCATATCCTTCCGGACGGGCATACAGATACGGCAATATAGAGGCGTTAATAAGCTGTGCACCGTTTGTGGTAAGCTTCACAAACGACCCCTCAAGGTTGATGTGTCCTTCACGCACTGATTTTACCTCGGCCCCAATGAGTGCAATTCCTGCCTCAAACCGCTCAAGAAGTTCATAGTCAAATGATGCCCGCCTGTTGATCGCTTTCATACATTTACAGATATGTCGTTGTTATTGTATCTGAATGGAAAACAGCTTGCCGTCGGCAAGGAGAAGTATTGTACCTGCTTTTTCCGAAACCGCAAAGCCTATGGGAATAAGCGACCCATTCCAGCGATACTGCGCCTCATACATTCCATCTTTGGCAACAACAACTACACGCTTTGCCTGAGGTTCAAGAAAATAAATTTTTTCGTTTGCATCGGAGGCGTAAACATACACCGGTCCTGCAATTGCCGGGTCAACCCCCCGAATAGAAAACACGTCTTCCCTCCCCTGTGTATATTTTTTAACTGACCCGTCGGTAAATCCAACATATACGCTTCCATCTATGGACAAATTCGTTGCCGTCGTAAAGTCCGGTGTCGTGTCTGCGGTCAGGTATTCCTTTCTATCGGAAAACCCTGTATCCGTTTTAATGTATTTCCAAATCCGTCCTTTTTGGGAATCCAAAAGATATACATTACCAAAAAACGCTGTCATCTTTTTAATTTTTCCCCATGCATCCTTATCGGTTTTAATGATATTTTTACGCGTCGTTTTATCCCGGATGGATATTTCATGAATCCCTGTTGAGGTGAGTGAAAATATTGTATCCCCATGAATTGCAACAAAACTTGACCCGTCAAACCCTTCCCCACCTCCAATTATTTGGCCATTTTTTGTTGAAACCGATACGGCATATACACTTTTTTGTGTCGGATCCAACAGAGCAATCGTATCACCGTAGAGCTCAATGTCCGTAACCCTACTGCCTGTTTTTAAAAGTGACGGATCATAAAATTCCAAAGGTTCACCCTCATATTCCCGCTTTGCCTGTGTAAGTGCTGATTGTATGGCTATGGATAATTGTTCAATTTCCCTCCCGGACTTTGTTTTATCCGACACTTTCCCCACAATTGGTGTCAGGGTTTTTTGTGCACTTTCCAATGATTCCCGTGCTTTTATTGGATTTAGGGCTGTTAATGCAATTCCTTCCTCATACTGTCCTTTTGCACGAGCAACCGTTTCCTGTGTTGTTCTATCTATCTGCATAGAGCGGCTTTTTGCCAACCCAATGCCCACAGATAGAAGAAAAAGAAGCGTTACTCCAATCGTAATTCTTCCGTCAAGCGATCGTAACCTCCGACTAAGCGTTAAAAATTTACGCCTCAGGGTGATCAACCTCGTTCTTGGGCGAATCATACGGCGAGCTTTTTTCACCCAATCGGTTTTTTGGATAACGGTTTGGATAGATTGCGCATCCTGAACCGATACCGGTTCGCGCTCATCAACCGTTTCTTCAGAAATGGAAGCCACTTCCAAAACAAGCGCACCCATACCCACGCTTTCAACACTAGAAGCAAACCGAACAGCAAGTTGCTGGGAAATATCAGAGGCGGATAAATGGTCAATAATAGAAAGTAATTCGTTCTGTCCGATCGAGCGCTCACAACAATCCGTAACAGCCAAAAAAATGTCTCCCGGCTGCATAACACCGGAGGTTGTTCCCGGTCCACGTGTCAGTAGGGCAAACCGCTCTTTACGTTTCAGATATACCGGAGTCGTATTGCGAATTAAAAAATGCATCGTGCTTCCCAGGGGGAATGCAATCATAAGACTTTGAATTACATCCTCAAAGCCAATAGAGTGAAGAACTTGGGCAATTTCTTTTGCATCAGTCGGAGGCGCCTTCATCCGTTCAGACAAAAATGCCACAATCCGCATGCCGGTTGACCGTGCCGCACCGTTTGGATCCATAACTTCCAAGACGGCATACCACCCCGTTCCAATAACGACGTGTGACCAATGATGCTCGTCAATTTGCCCAACAGCAACTGCGTGGGTTATGTGCGCCTTCATAGCAATCCTTTTCTTCCTCTTTCTATAATAGGATGATTGCAGCAAGAAGAACACCCAGAGATGCAAACAGGTGAATAAGGACAAACAATCGAAGAAGTGGTTCTGTTCCCGCTTCCAATACCTTTGCCATCAGCTGTTCCTGACGGACAATTATGGCAGAAAATATCGTATACAGCCCAATGCCAACGATAACCATAAGTTTTAATGCTATCCATCCCATGGTTTGGAGTGATTCCGGTGTCATGATGGTAGTTCCCCTTTGTGCTTTGATAAATCACTCACAACATCAACAACCTTCCCCGGCTTTGGAACGGATTGGAATATAAAATTCGGGTGTTCCCCTGCTGTCTGAATAAGCACATCGCCGTAATCAAACATCGTCGCAACAATGCCTTTCGTTTGAAATGAAATATCCTGAATGCGTTCTATTTTTGCTTCGGAAAATTCCTTATACAGTAAATGAACAAAATCAATATCGATAATGCGCTGGTTCGTAACGATAAAAATATTGAAAAACCAATGAATAAAATTCATCAGGAAAATGCCAAATACCGCTACATACCAAAATGCCGACCCCACTACCATATATCCAAGCGGAAGCCCAATGGTTTGCGATAATGACTGAAAAATCATCGGAAATAATACCGGCGGAACAAACAATAGAAGTCCACACAAAAGAACCGAGGGAAGCAAAAGAATGATATGCTGCCGTAAGAATAAAATGATTTCCTCCGATTCTTCCTGTGTTTCAAACCGTACGTCTTTTGGATGGAGAGCAAATGAAGTCCATCCATATATTTTTGATCGCATGCCACCATGATGATGAGGATGACTATGGGGATGTTGCGGGGCGGGTGTGGTTTCTTCAAACACCGTTGGCATGATATCCGTATTGTACTACTTCTTCTCAATGTTAAAAAGCGGACTTCGGATGGATATATACCCCGGTGCACGAAGGTTGA
>CAZERT010000009.1:0-22178 GCA_964515515.1 uncultured Gammaproteobacteria bacterium | reverse complement strand
AGTCCACCCTCATGCACATCATGGGCGCCCTTGATACCCCAACAACCGGTAAACAAAAGTTCAAGGAAAAAGACATCACCACCTACACACCGGACCAGTTGGCGGATATCCGCAACAAGGAAATCGGGTTCGTCTTCCAGTCGTTTAACCTGCTCCCGCGAACGACAGTGCTTAAAAATGTGGAACGCCCCATGCTCTACGGCGGTGTTGCGGAAAAGGATCGTACCACACGAGCCATGGACATGCTTACCCTCATGCAGATTGCCGACAAGGCAGGCAACAGTTCCAATTCCATCTCCGGTGGTCAGATCCAGCGGGTTGCCATCGCTCGCGCGCTCGTCATGAATCCTTCCGTCATCCTGGCCGATGAACCAACCGGAAACCTGGACACCAAAACAGCCCACGAAATTATGGGTGTATTTAGCACGCTTAACAAACAGGGGAAAACAATCGTGCTTATCACCCACGAAGAAGATATCGCCGGATTTGCAAAACGCCATATCCGGCTAGTAGACGGTAAAGTCGTGCGCGACACGAAAAAATAAACACTATGGAATACAAGGAACTCATTCTTTCAGCTATCCATGCCCTCCGGACCAATATGGTGCGTACCGGCCTTACCATGCTTGGCATCATTATCGGTATCAGCTCCGTTATTCTCATTGCTTCCATCGGGCAAAGCTCCATCCAATACATCACCAAGGAACTCTCCAGTTTCGGCACGAATTATTTTCAGATTACCCCGGGCGGGAACATGATGGCCTCCTATACCGGCGGAAGCGGCCAGCCCCTCACGCGTGATGACGCCGATGCCATCCGGGAAGCGGGGATTGCCAATATCGAAAATGTTGCCCCCATGGGGTTTGCCTCGCGCCAAATTTCGGCAAATGATCAATACACCACGGTCATGATGTACGGGTTAACGCCGGAAGGCTCCCAAATGCTCAAACCCACGATGGTCTATGGGGAAGATTTATCGGAAGATGACAGCAATTCCGCAGTTGTCGTGTTGGGGATTGATGTTGCCGAAAAGCTGTTTGGCAAAGATACGGATCCGGTCGGTGAATCCGTTACGATTGATTCCAAAAAATACCGGATCGTGGGAGTCTCCAAAAGCAGCGGTAGTTTTACGGGAAGCTTTTTTAACTCCGCTGTCACCATGCCCCTTGATGTCATGGGAAGTGAAATCCGCGGGGATGATGATCTGGCAGAAATTGATATCAGTGTGGCAGATACGGATATGATCGAAGAAACGATGGATGATGTAAAAATATTTTTGCGGGACCGGCGCTCAATTGCCCAGGGAGAAGATGATGATTTTACGATGGTGAGTTTTAAGGAATCCCTTTCCATTATCGAAACGGTTACGGGCCTGCTTACAACCCTTATTGCCGGAGTGTCTGCCATTTCCCTTCTGGTTGGCGGGGTGGGGATTATGAACATCATGCTGGTGTCCGTTACGGAGCGGACTCGGGAAATAGGGTTGCTTAAAGCCATTGGCGCAAAGGAGAAAGATATCCTGGCGCAGTTTTTGATCGAATCGGTTGTCATGACGCTTACGGGGGGAATTATCGGAATAACGATTGGCATTGCGGAGGAAGTGTTGATTGCCTCGGTTGCTAAACTGCCGGTTGTGATCTCCATCCAGTGGATAGGGATTGCGCTTTTTGTGTCATCGGCAGTGGGGATAATTTTCGGCTGGTACCCTGCCAAACGAGCAGCCAGAATGTCACCGATAGATGCATTAAGGCATGAATAGGGGAATTTTCTTTTTAAAAGATTAATTATTGTGCCGGTTTTGGTGAGCTTAAAATCAAAAACCCCCGCGTGGGGGTTTTGAACAAAGTCAGGCAGACTCAAGGTCTACATTATTACTATACCAATTATCATAAGAAAATACATTAATTGTTTAGCCTCAAATAGTGCTATTATTAATATTGTTATAGGGGATTATTATGTTTGAACAATCATTTAAAAATATTGACGATATTCTGCATAGGGATGCGGGATGCGCTACAGAGTTGGATTATATAGAGCAGACTTCATGGATTTTATTTTTGAAGTATCTGGACGATCTGGAGGAGACGAAAAAAAAGGAAGCGACACTTGCTGGAAGAACATATGGATTTATCATTAAACCGGAATATAGATGGAACACATGGGCTGAACCAAAAAATGCAGATGGAAGCCTGGATAGAAACAAAGCTCTGACAGGAGACGATTTAATAGCATTTATTAATAGGGTTGATGATAAGAATATCGGATTATTTCAATATCTACGAAAATATAAACAACCAGACAGCGATCCAAATACGATTGAGTATAAAATCGGTGAAATATTCGGTGAGTTAAAAAATAAGATTGAGAGTGGCTATAGACTGCGTGAGATACTGGACATCGTTGATCAGATGCACTTCCGAACAGATTCAGAAAAGCACGAACTTTCCCATTTGTACGAATCAAAAATCAAAAACATGGGGAATGCCGGAAGAAACGGGGGAGAGTATTACACTCCAAGGCCATTGATTAAAACAATCGTTAAAATAGTATCTCCAAAAATTGGTGACACAATATACGATGGAGCTTGCGGGTCAGCAGGTTTTTTGGTTGAATCATTTGATTACCTCAAAAAAAGTAAAGAATTGTCACCTGCTAATTATGTAACGCTTCAAAAGAATACGTTTTACGGGAAAGAAATTAAATCGTTAGCCTTCAGTATCGGGATAATGAACATGATTCTTCACGGGATAGATGCGCCCAATATCCGACACACCAATACACTGGCACAAAATATTAATGATATTCAGGTTAAAGATCGAGTTGATGTGGTTCTGGCTAATCCGCCATTTGGGGCGGGAATTGGGCGGGAAATACAGCAGAATTTTCCGATTAAAACTGGAGAGACAGCCTACCTGTTCCTTCAACACTTCATAAAGATGCTGAAAGCCGGTGGTAAAGCAGGAGTAGTGATAAAAAATACATTCTTATCAAATACCGATAATGCCTCTGTGTCTCTACGTAAACACCTGCTTGAGAGTTGTAACTTGCATACGGTATTGGACTTACCAGCCGGTGTATTTCAGGGTGCAGGAGTCAAAACCGTAGTGCTTTTTTTTGAAAAAGGTTCAGCCACAAAGAAAATTTGGTATTACCAGCTTAATCTGGATCGTACAATAGGTAAAACCAATCCGCTCAACGAATCTGATCTGGAAGATTTTATTGAATTACAGAAATTAAAGGCTGATTCCGAAAATTCTTGGACAATTGATTTGAATAATGTTGATCAGGATACATTTGATCTTTCAGTAAAAAATCCTAATAAAAACGGTGAAAAAGCACTTCGCAAACCGGAAGAAATATTAGATGAAATCAGGAGTTTGGATAAAGAGAGTGAAGTAATACTTTCTGAGATTAATAAAATTATTCATGAATAATAACTGGATAAGAAAAAAAATAGAAGAAGTCTGCAATGTGAATTATGGAACGAGAGTCGTGCGCAAAAAAGATGGTGGTACTATATATCCAGTATATGGAGGTGGAGGTAAAACATTTTTTTTAGATAAATATAATCGCGAAGACTGTATGATTATTGCGAGATTCGCCATGTCAGAAGAGTGCACGAGATACGTAAAAGGTAAATTTTTTTTAAATGATAGCGGTTTAACAGTTTCTCCAAAAAATTCCTCAGCAATTACTCAAGATTTTCTTAACCTTCAATTGTATTTTTTAAATGATTATATTTATTCTCTTGCAAGGGGTGCTG
Source organism: uncultured Gammaproteobacteria bacterium (assembly GCA_964515515.1). Taxonomy (GTDB): domain Bacteria; phylum Patescibacteriota; class Microgenomatia; order UBA10105; family UBA927; genus CAZERT01. The sequence goes on along the minus strand of CAZERT010000009.1, from coordinate 18,415 downwards.
CACAGAAAAATTTAGATGTTCCAGCATTTAGAAATATTGTTATTTGTTATCCCGAATCAATTTTAGAACAAAATCGGATTGTAAATATCACAAATAACATAATAAATAATATTGCTCAAGTAAAAGATATTGCAGAAAAAAACCTTCAGAATACCCGCGAGCTTTTTGAATCACACATATTACATATTTTTAATAAATCAGAAAATACATGGGAAAGAAAAAAGCTAGGGGATAAAGACTTATTTCAGATAATTGATGGGGATAGGGGGAAAAATTATCCAAAAAAATCTGACTTTTTGGATGAAGGATATTGTTTATTTCTGAATACAAAAAATGTAAGACCTGACGGATTTGATTTTCAGAAAACAATGTTTATATCAGAAAACAAAGACAAAGCACTTGGCACCGGTAAATTACAGAGAAACGATGTGTTATTAACAACTCGTGGAACGATTGGAAATATTGCTGTGTATGATGAAAATGTACCTTATGAAAAAATAAGGATCAACTCTGGCATGCTAATATTTCGTCCAAATGTCAATTTGGTCGCACCAGAATATCTTTTCAGGATTTTTCAGTCAGGAATAATGAAAAATCAAATTAAGAAATTCGTATCGGGTGCTGCACAACCACAATTGCCAATAAAAACATTAGTCAATTTTACTATTCCTGTGCCAAAATCTCTTTCAGAACAAAAGTCTATTGTTAATAAAATTGATACTCTTTCTACTAATACAAAAAAACTTGAAACAATTTATATACAAAAAATATCCGACTTGGAAGAATTGAAAAAATCCATTTTGCATAAAGCATTTCAAGGAGAATTACACGCATGAATGAAGCTGAAACACGAGCTGAATATATAGATCCAAAATTGAAAGCTAGCGGGTGGGGAGAAGTTGATGGATCAAAAATACTTCGTGAATACCACATAACCGAAGGCAGAATTCTTGTCGGTGGAACGAGAGCGAAGCCGGAGATAGCTGATTATATTCTGGTATATAAAAATCAGAAACTGGCGGTGATTGAAGCGAAACAAGACGAATTACCGGCTACGGAAGGAGTTGCCCAAGCCAAAATCTACGCCCAGAAGATGCAAATTGAATATACCTACTCAACGAACGGTAAAGAAATTTACCAGATATCAATGAAGTCAGGTAAAGAGGAGATAGTAAATGCATTCCCGACACCGGATGAGTTATGGAATATGACTTTTTCGGATCAGAATGATTGGAAAGAAAAATTTGCTTCTATACCGCTTGAAGGGGAACTCGGCAGGCGTTATTACCAGGAAACCGCTATCAACAACGCGATGAATGCTATTGCGGAAGATAAGAAGCGAGTACTTCTGACACTCGCTACAGGCACTGGGAAAACAGCTATAGCCTTTCAGATAAGCTGGAAACTATACCAGACGCGATGGACGCTACAGAAAGACAGAAACCGGAGGCCGAGAATATTGTTTTTAGCTGACAGAAATATTCTTGCCGACCAAGCATTCAATACGTATGGCGCATTTCCGGAAGATGCGCTGGTACGGATAAATCCCCTTGATATCAGGAAAAAAGGTGCTGTACCGATGAACGGGAGCATATTTTTTACCATCTTCCAAACGTTTATGAGCGGTCCGGAGGGGACACCGTACTTCGGTGATTATCCAGCTGATTTTTTTGACTTTATCATCATAGATGAATGCCATCGGGGTGGAGCGAATGACGAGGGAAATTGGCGGGCAATTCTTGAATATTTTTCACCCGCTGTGCAGTTAGGACTTACTGCTACACCCAAAAGAAAAGATAACGTTGATACTTACAGATATTTTGGCGATCCGGTATATGTTTATTCACTGAAGGAAGGTATTAATGATGGATTTTTAACCCCATTTAAAGTCAAACGGATTCAGACGACACTAGATGAGTACATTTACACTTCGGATGACCAGGTGATAGAGGGAGAGGTTGAAGCAGGAAAAGTATATAAGGAGCCGGATTTTAATATTACGATTGAAATTAAAGAGCGTGAGGCTAAGAGAGTGCAGATTCTGTTGGAGAACATCAATCAGAATGATAAGACAATCGTTTTTTGTGCAACACAGAATCATGCACTTCTTATTCGTGATTTAATTAATCAGTACAAAAAGAGCAAAGACCCTTTTTATTGTGTACGGGTGACTGCAAACGATGGACCGCGAGGCGAGCAGTATTTACGTGATTTTCAGGATAACGAAAAAACAATTCCCACGATTCTCACCACCTCCCAGAAATTATCTACCGGGGTTGATGCCCGAAATATACGCAATATTGTGCTTTTACGATCAATAAATAACATGATTGAATTTAAGCAAATTATTGGCCGGGGAACACGATTATTTGACGGGAAGGAATATTTTACAATATTGGATTTCGTGGACGCATATAAATTATTCCTGGATCCAGAGTGGGATGGAGAACCGATACTTGAGTTATGCAAAAAATGCGGTCAAAATCCCTGTGTTTGTGAAAAAACACCGCCAAAAATATGCCCAGTATGTGGTCAAAGTCCATGTGTCTGTGTAACGCCACCGCCTCCGGTATGCCCTGTTTGCGGACAATCACCATGTGTTTGTGAGAAAAAACAGATAATAAAGGTTAAGCTTCGTGACGGGAAAGAACGGGATATACAACATATGATTTCTACCTCATATTGGGGTGCAAATGGAAAGCCAATGTCATCAGAGGAATTTATCAATAGTCTTTATGGGGTATTGCCGGATTTGTTTAATAGTGAATCGGAATTGCGAAATATCTGGGCAAATCCAATAACCAGGAAGCGATTACTCCAACGATTATTTGATATAGGGATAGATTTGGAACAGATTGAAAATATCACAAAAATTGTGAATGCAGAGTCGAGTGATTTTTTTGATGTACTTTTGTATTTGGCGTTCAATAATCCACTTATTACAAGAAAACAGCGCATTGAGAAGAATAAGGATCATATATTTGAACAACTTTCTCAAAAAGAAGAAGAATTTTTGAATTTCGTGCTTAGAAAATATGAAGAAACCGGTTTTGAAGAGCTTGATGAAGAAAAGCTTCCGATACTCCTAAATTTAAAATACCATGCTATTGCTGATGCAGAAGCTGCACTTGGTGATGTAGATAAAATACGGAATACCTTTTTTCAGTTCCAACAACGTTTGTATTCTAAGTGAAGCATTATTTATTTAAGAAGCGTAGCTGAATTGGAGAAGTTATTATCTGGACTGTTAGAACAGGAAAAGTTAATCAAATTGGTTTTTATAAATCAGAAATTGGGTGGTAGGTAATAATTTCCTTTACCGTATTGGAGCCTAATACCGATTGGAATACATGTGATGGTATTAATTTGGTTAAGAAGATAACTAAAAACATACTAATTAGTGGTTAATGAGTAATGGAATCCATAAAAATTAGGAATACTTTTTAGGTAGATTGAAAAGTGCTGGCAATAGAGGCAGTTTATTGAGTAAAGTAAAAGTATTTAAATTTCTTCAAAAGAATTTCTCTGAAGTTGCATTTTATTTTCATTCCATTCTCCCTCGGTTATTGAGGGAACAAAAACAGTAAATTGAATTCTACTTACTTCACTATTTTCTTCTTTTGATCCAATTTTTGCTCCAACACCCGCTCCGAGAACCTCAATAATCCCTACTTTAGCTTTGCCTTCAGTGTTTGTTTCAGAAGATGATGTGGTAGTTACGGCAATATCAAACCTAACACCATTATTATCTTGTGTTCCTACGTAGTACTTGCGATCGCTTACACTACGAGCATTTTTTAATCCTGAATCAATATCAAGTAGAACTTGTGAAATAAAAGCGTCAAGCTTCATATAAATTCTCCAATTAAACTAGTGTATTTTTCCAATGACTTTTCCTTGTATCTGAAAATCATTTCCAATAAATGGTTTGTATGTGGCATCTGTACTCTGTGGAATTAAAATATAATAACCATCCATCATTTTAAATTTTTTGATAGTTGCTTCGTTTTCATCAGCATTACAAGCAATAACTATATCGCCGCTTGTTGCTGTAGATTGTGGTAATACGATGGCAATGTCACCCGGATAGTATCCAGCTTTATTCATGCTATTACCTTTAATCTTTAAAAGGTATGCGTCATTTCTACCTTGTAATATGGATAAAGGTAAATTTTTATATTCAAGTATATTTTGTTCGGCTAGGACTGGTTCACCTGCTCTAACTTCGCCCACTAGAGGTATGCTAATTGTTTCTTCCTGTTTATCAATTATTTGTATTGATCTGCGTATCTTTTTGTTTCTTCGGATATATCCTACTTCTTCAAGTTTATCCAATTGGATTGTGACGCCACGAAGCGATTTTATATCGGTTCCTGCCATAATTTCTAGAAGCGATGGGGAGTAACCGTTTTTGCTAATATAGCTTTGAATATATTGAAAAACGGAAACAACACGAGGTGAAAGGTCTGAATTGGTATACATATTTCTACTAATTGTATTATTCTACCAGATGGGATATACTTTTGCAAATTGGGTTTGATTACTGCCTCCTTGCCCAGGGAGGTTTTTTGTAGGAGGAATTATGCAGTGGATGAGATGTAAATACTGCGGATTTCAAGGTGATATATCTCAATTCGAGATAGATCATGATCCGCCAAAGGCAAGGATCGCGTCTGTGATTGGTCTGCTAAATCAGACGCTTACCTATATATGTACAGGTTGTAACAGGCAGAAAGGGAATAAAACTGAATCGGAATATAAGCTATGGCGGTTGCTTAATACCACCGTAGCTAATTTCGGACCGTTTATTGAAAGAAAGTAATATAGCAAGCTATAGTATTTATCACCCCGGGGTGTTATATAGTTGAAGTAAACAAGAAGCTGATTGCCATGTACGAGCAAAAAATGAGTGATATGATTGCGCGTTTGTGGAACGATAAGGCTGGCTAATTATCGCGACAGAATGTCCGAAGGGTATGTGAATATATGATTAATATTAATCCGAAACGGCTTAAGGCACTTACAAGCAATAGAGAACAAAATGGAAATATCAGGCAGTATGCAGTCATTATTGAAGAATATTTCAAAGCACACGATAGTATCGTACAAGTCGTAGAAGTAAACCGGGAACCATTTGGAATACAATATTGCCTTCGGATCGCGCTCGGTACGTCAATCGAATCAATCGCTAAACATCAAAAAGTATTAGCAGAAACTTTGGGATTTCCCAATAAAAAGGTTGATATTGAGGCTCCAATACCGGGTAGAGATTTGGTTGGCATTACTTTACCTTGGGTATATCCTTTTTTGAATATACCCGAATCTGATACCCCTGAACCGGATAATCAATATATCGATTTGCTTCAGAAGGCCATGCATAATTACCAACATTATGAACAAGCGGCCGGTTTAAAGGTTACAGATAAGGGAAAATCGATGACGGATGTATATTTGTTTCTCAAAGAAAAATTTACCGATAAAGAAAGAGTGCCTGACATCAGAGTGATAGCCTCATTAATTGAAAAAACGTACGAAAGTTTTGGGCTTCCTATAAAAATAGTTGAAGTAGACTGTGAACCGGATCATTACTTATTTAAAGCCAAACCAGAGATCGAAATGGATGCAAAAGATATAGCGAAACATCATAAGGATCTCGCGTTGGCGCTTGCTGTTCGGCCTGAATGGGTAGGTTTGATAGTGCCATTACCCGGGAGAGTGTTGTTTGGGGTATCAATATCGAGAATTAATTATTTTGGAGAGATTATAAATATAAACAACACAAAACCTCAAAGAGAGATTAAAGGGTTCTTACGAAAAATCCGATGTAAAGATTTATTGCGTACTAGCTGGGATTATTTTCGAATGTTTGAGCAAAAGTTTCGACAGGGGGGCAGATATGCATTGTGCGCTAAATATGCCAAGCTATATCATAAAATGAAGGACACACAATTAGTAGACACCTTTAATGCTGATATAGGAAAATCAGAGTCAACTCGGGAGAAGGCTTCTAGGATGTTTGTTCTCCAGCATGAGTTTGATAGAAGGAATATTGATTACTCCGAAATATCAGATTTTTCCGGTGGTTTATCTCAAAGAAGCAAGGTACGGCTTGAAGGTAAAAAGATTTTAACATTACCCAAATAGTCCATTTTGTGAAAAACTAAGGGTACTATGTCCCAATACTACAATCCCCACAGAACGCTCAATGTCTATGATCCTTTAAGTAATCGTATTTAGGTTTCGACTTAATTGTAGTGGTTTGAAGGTTTTTGCAAATTCTGTATAAAGGTAGTGGGGATTTGGTTCAATATCAAGCCGCCAAAGATCCAATCGGTCCGCATCCCAGCAGGTTGCTATGGTAATGTTGCGCGGAATTGCATCCATTTCGGAATGGTTTTTGCAGGCGATAAGAAGATCAGTCGTTTGGGATTTAGTGAGTGTGATACATCCCTGAAATAGAAGATTTTTGGTATATTCTGCAGCTCGATATCCGTGTTTTGTATCTATTCCGTTATTAATACGCTTGGAATCATGGAGGTATGCAAAATGGCTAATTACTATCGGGTCCGCGCCGGTTTCTTTGGAAAGAAACAATCCGATTGTTTCCACCCGTTTCCAATGATTTATACCATGAATGGATTCGGTTTTCAGCCGGAATTGGGATTTAATTTGTTCCAATAATGAGGAATCAACCATAGGTATTTGTCCAAGCATACCAGCTTCCTTCATTCAGGGATATAAATCTGTGGTTTTTCCAATAGGTGTTATATTTGTACTTCTATTTTGCTAAATTTAGTGGGTTCCAAATTAATTCCGCAAGTTTTCGATAAAGTTCACCTCGTTCATCCAAATCTTTCTTTTTAAATTCAGGGTGGGGGTGGAATGGAAGGTTGCAATCTGAAATAAATTTAAGAAATCCTGGGTTACGCTCATAACATTGCTGGTGAAGTGACCGGGCAAGTAGATTTTGTGAATTATAGTGTTCAAGTTTATCGGTATATGGTAAAGCGCCATAGCTTTCGTTAAAGCTTCTCGGAAGAAGCAAAAGCCCTCCTATATGATTTCTGTAGTCTTCAAAATCTGTAGGGTGGGAAAATTCATCTGTATGCTGATCTGATTTGTTAGCCCATATATGTTCAATTTCATATCGTTTTTTCTTGTCATCATTCATATATTCCAAATACCTTGATTGCAAGCCAGAAGCGGTATCCACGAAGTCGGAAATTCTTGCAAGTATTCTTTTCATTGTTGGGCGATTTTGTTCATGAAGTGAAAAACGGTCATTACTGGCAAATGTTATAGTTTCTTGGTTAAGCTTATTTTGTAATATCTGTATTAGGTCTGGTAGTGATTTTCTGCGGATGTCGCGCATGACTAAAAACATCGCGTATTGTAATGTCGAGTACGAATTACTGTGGAAATTCCACAACCTCCAAGTTAGTAGAATATCTATATATTGTGCTGTGACACGCAGTTTTTTATTGATCGTATTTTCGTTGTCTGAAATGTCAATCGGTGCCAAAAGAACCATATTTTGTAAGCTGAATCCTTGGTTGGCGTTAAAAAGGATATGTTCAAGTTGTGGTAGCACTTCATTTGATGCTTTTGAAATAAGAAGGTACTGTTGTGAATAGAAGTTGAAGTTTGTTTCAATAAATCGATAAAATTCATCAGATTGTTTAAGGCCAATTTTTTCACTTGATTCCCGAAGCCATCGATGGTATTCGGTACCCATCCTATCAAAATCTTCTTGCTTCGAATTTTTCTTACGTTCTCTAATTTTTTCAGCGTATTGGCTTCTGAGCCACGCTTTGAAAAAATCTGACTCTGCATCTTTACTAATTTCATCTATTTCTTTAATTCGGGATTTCCATAAACCACTTGCTAAGTTTCGTTTGTCGGTATCAGAAATGTTTGCAAGGAGGTAACCTTTTAACATGTCTGTAGGTGTCAGTGAAAGCCCTCGATCATTCATGGTTTCAAAGATGGTATAGGCGTCGTCATCGGAATAGGCAGTGATTTCAATTAAGTGGACATTATCAATTAACCAGTCAATAAAGAATGGAAGCGCATCGCCACGCAAATCTTCAGGGAACTGTTCGTCAATGTTTTGGTAGCGTGCTAGCATGTTTGAAACAGATTCTGATTTGTCATTAGAGTTTATGGGATTTCCTTTGTAAAGATCTTCCATATATGGAATGCGCTCATCCACATTAATATTAAAAGAACGTTTTCCGTATTTTTCCGAAAATATCAATTCATCAATATTAACTTTTTCATCTCGGTCTTGTTGGAGGTTATTGAGGTATATAAGAAGTAATGTAATACTTGTTAATCTTTGTTGGCCGTCAACGATATAATTTTCACCGTTTTTACTACTAATGATGATAGAGCCTAAAAAATAATTACCGTATTGCTGGACTTGATTCCTGGAGTGTGTCTCTTGGTAATCATCCCGGAATTTACTGGTTAAATCGTTTATTAGTTCCTGAATGTGTTTTTCCTGCCATTTATACTCACGTTGGTAATAATCAATAGAGTATTTCACTCCATTTAATAGTTCTCGAATAGTTTTAGCTTTTCCTAATATTGTATCCATATTTTTATCCACCTAAACTATTGTAACTCAATACTTTAGTGATAGGAAATACTGGTTACAGTATTAATTCTGTTATAAAGTTATAATTAATATAATGTTGCTTTCCAAGTCAGATTACATTTTATTTCTAAAACACCCAGCATGGCTGTGGTTGAAAAAGCATAGATCAACCAATCTTCCGGAAGTTGACGACAATCTTCAAGTCGTATTTGATCGGGGACATCAGTTTGAAAAATTTGCTGAAAAGTTCTATCCGGGTGGTATTACAATCGGGTTTGACGAAGAAAATTTTAATGAAACGTATAAAACAATGCCGCTTCGAACAAAAAAGGCTATTGAAGATGGAGCAACGACAATTTTTCAGGGGAGATTTGAAGCTGGAAATATAACTTGTATCACGGATATCGTTCGGTTTATTGATAAAAATACTATTGATCTGTACGAAATTAAGTCGAGCACAAAGACAAAAATACTTCACGAACATGATCTTGCATTTCAACGCATAGTCCTTGAACGGTGTGGGTATACGGTTCGTAACGTATTGGAACTTCGTGCTAACAATACGTATGTACGTCACGGGGAAATAAATGTATCTGAGCTTATTGCGACAGATGATGTAACAGAAGCCACTCTTAAGCTCCATGATGATACGGAAAAGCACATTAAGAATGCTATAGATGTTATGGAATCATCAACTAGGCCAAATATTTCACCTGCATTCATGAAGTTTGATGATAAAAAACAATGGATAGGTATATATAAGGAACTTGTTAATCCGCCAGCTGGGAGTATTTATGATCTTTGTGGGATTAACGCAAAATTAGTCGAATATTTTGAAGATATGAATATTCAGTTTATTCGTGATATCCCAGATAGTATGAAATTGCGTCCGCAACAGGTACGACAGATAAAAGCCGTGAAGGAAGATAAAGTGTATACAGATAGATCAAGAATTAAATCATTTCTATCACAATTGGAATATCCACTATATTTTTTAGACTATGAAACTCTTTCATGTCTTGTTCCGGAGTATGATGGCACAAGACCATACCAACAGGTTCCATTTCAGTATTCACTTCATATTATTGATTCACCTCAGGGTAATGTGCGGGTAGCTGGGTACCTCCATAAAGATAATACATTACCAATTGAACCATTGAGTAAATCTCTTGCTGAACATATTGGTCCAAAAGGTAGTATTCTTGTGTGGCACGAAAGTTTCGAAAAAGGGCGTAATATTGAAATGGGTGATTTATTACCGGAATTTCATAAATTTTATCATTCGGTAAACAGTAGAATCATCGATTTGAAGATTCCATTCTCAGAAGGTTGGTATGTTCATAAAGATTTTTTAGGACATGCTTCAATTAAAAATGTATTACCTGTATTGATTCCGAAGTTGGCATATACAGACCTTGATATTCAGGAAGGCATGACAGCACAACGCTTATGGATGGAGACAGTATTAAATGGAAAAGATCCTGACAAAAGAGAGGAAATACTAAATAATCTTGTTAAATACTGCACATTAGACACTTTGGCGATGGTGGAAATTTATAAACATCTGGAAACAATTTTACTATAAACTTATTCTTGATTTTATGAATTAAAATTATGGATATTTTCACCCATGCAGCCAATCAGATTCTGAAGGCTAAACCTTGGGAATATATGTCCCAATACTACAATCCCCACAGAACACTCAATGTCTACGATCTTTCTTTTTTCGTTTAACAGATTAGTATTTATTTTTCAAAGTGAATACTTCGGTACGTAGTTGGTATAATGAATATAGGTGATTAACATGGGTTCCAATAATACCAACGATATCGAATCTGTACTAAAGGTGGTTTTTTCTTCAAATCGTGTCATGCCTGCTCATTATTCTTCTTCCGAAGACAGAACGAAAACATTTATGGTCGATTTTGATATTTCGGCATCTGATGAATATGAAATGGCAAGTGAAGCATTCTATAGTGTACCGGGGTTTTTGGATGAAAAGAATACTCAATCGCTACTTCGCCCTGGGTTTGATATGGTCTGCAAAATTGGGGAAGACATTATGCTTGGGAATTTTATCGCAACAAAAAAAGGAATTGTATTTACTCCTGATGAGCTTAGCAAGGAAATAATTAAGGAAAATATTACGCTGTGGGAAAAAGGGAAAGACTTGGAAGTATTGCAACGGTTGGTATTACCCTCACGGCAAATAATATCGTATTTTAAACACTGCGAAGAATTCGGGAAAAAGCAGGCGGAAACAGTATGATCAGTCAGGAATTGCACGAATATCTAGAAAAAATAATTCAAGTCGGGGAAACAGGGGAATGCCCGGTAGACTTGCTTGGGTATTTTATTAAAGATTATCCAAATACTCGTGGTGCGTATTTGCGCCATACTGTATGGGCACAATCGGTCCCGATTACCCGTTTACCATCCTTAATCAAAGGATGTCATCTCATAGAACTGAAATATCGCGAAGTAAAAGGAAATGACTTCGGATTCGGAAGTACAAGCAGAACAAAAGATCTCATTGAAGATTTTCATAAGCGGGAACCAGAATTAGCTGAACGACTATACGATTGGGTTGGAAAAAACGGGGGCAATTATTTTATTCTTGTCGGAACTACATATGTCGATATGAAACTGAAGCAAAAACAAAGGGAAAAACGTCAGGCAACTAAGTTGGCACAGGATCAAGAGGCCCATAAACAGGCGGTAGAAGTGAAGGGTAAAAGATCGGAAGCACACATTATTAACTCAAAAGAACATAATGAAATGTATCTTGAATTTCAAAATAAGTTTCATTCAATGACAGACAATGAATTAATGGATGCCAGAATAAAACAAATGGGTAATTCTGGTTGGACTGGAACACGAGCTGTATATATGTCAGCACTGCATCAAGAATTAGATAAACGGCGTATTAGCGTAAAAGAAATTGAAAAAAGAAAACTAATGAAATTGGTTTGCCCAAAATGTGGGTCAAAGAAAATTCTGTCGATTCTCTATGGTTTAATTCGTGAGCCTTCCAAAATAGATGAATCCAAGTATTACCTTGCTGGTTGTGAGGATGAAGGGTATCAGTGGCATTGTACAGAATGTTTGTATGAATGGGAAAACAGCGGGCAGGGTCAGTTTGCTGAAATTGATCAATAAAAATTTTACTATTATCGATCTCAAGTGGAATCGGGTAGTCATTTTGTGAAAAACTAAGAATACTATGTCCCAATACTACAATCCCCACAGAACTCTCAATGTCTACAATCCTTCCTCCCCGGACTTGTTTCGGTTAAGTCGGTCAAAACTGGATTTGTTCATCAACTGCCCGCGGTGTTTTTATCTGGATCGCAGGCTTGGCGTTGGTCAGCCGCCGGGGTATCCGTTTTCCCTCAATTCCGCGGTGGATAAACTGCTCAAAAAGGAATTTGACATCCACCGCGCCGCCGGATCAAAACATCCGCTCATGGAGGCTTACGGGATTGATGCCGTTCCGCTGGCGCATGAAAAAATGGACGAGTGGCGCGATTCCCTTCGGGCAGGAATCACCTATCATGTACCCAATACAAAACTTATCGTCACCGGAGGGGTGGATGATGTGTGGGTATCGCCGAATGGCGAGTTTAGTATTGTTGATTACAAAAGCACATCCAAAGATGAAGAAGTGTCGCTGGATGCCGAGTGGCAAATCGGATACAAACGGCAAATGGAAATCTACCAGTGGCTGTTTCGGAAGAACGGCTTTACGGTATCAAAAACCGGGTATTTTGTGTACTGCAATGGAGATACCGACAAAAAGGCATTTGACGGCAAGCTGGAATTTTCCATAAAAATCATTCCCTATGTTGGCGATGATTCCTGGGTGGAACAAACGGTGAATGACGCGTATGCGTGTTTGGAAAGTAATGCAATTCCCGAGTCCGGGGATGACTGTGCGTTTTGCCAATACAGAAAAGCAGTGCAGGAAGTTGAAAAATAATTATGGATATTTTCACCCATGCAGCCAATCAGATTCTGAAGGCTAAACCTTGGGAATATATGTCCCAATACTACAATTCCCACAGAACACTCAATGTCTACAATCCTTCTTCCCCGGATGTGTTTCGGGTAACAAGGGTAAGGAATATTTTGACAAATTGATAAAATATTGATAATATCTACTGGAAGTCCTGAAAAACGGGACTTCCAATAGAAATATATGGATTCAGATCTTATTACAGTACTGTATAATCAGGCGGAAACGGTATTTTCCATAGATGAAATTTCCCAGTTGAAGCCGAACATAAGCGCGAAAAATCTAAAAAACAGATTATATCGCGCTGTGGTGTCGGGGAAATTAAAACGGCTTCATCGGGGTTTGTATGCAAAAGAAACATACAATCCATTCGAGCTTGCGACAAAAATTTACACACCTTCATATATTAGTTTGGAAACCGTACTCGTTCAGCATGGCATCGTATTCCAGCACTATACCACCATGTTTGTCGTGTCATATCTGACCCGGGAGGTTACGGCAGATGGGCAAGTGATTCAGCTTCGGAAGATGTACGATACGGTGTTAACGAATACCACGGGGTTGGAAAGGAAACCCGGGTATTTCATAGCAACACCGGAACGGGCGCTGTTGGATGCAATGTATATATATAGGAATTATCATTTTGATAATCTTGGCGGTATCGATTGGGATAAGGTGGAGGAATATAAACAGATATATGGGAATGATGCGCTAAATAAAAGGGTAAACGTCTATTACAAGGAGTATGAAAAAGAGTATGGTAAACATTGAGCTTCATCGGACGGTGTGCATAAAATTATTGCGGGAGATATATTCCGATCCCGAGCTTCGTACGATTCTTGGATTTAAGGGTGGCACTGCCGCGTTATTATTCTATGGACTTCCACGGTTTTCTGTTGATTTGGACTTTGATTTGTTGGATCTGAATAAAAAAGAACTTGTTTTCAAGAAGCTCAAAACACTCCTGCAACAATATGGAACATTAGCAGAGGAAATTGAAAAAAAGTACACATTGTTTTTTGTGTTGCAGTATCAAAAAGGGGAACGAAATCTTAAAGTTGAAGTGTCCAAACGATCGGATGGGCAGTCTGCGTATGGTCCGAAAAATTATCTTGGCATTTCTATGCTTGTGATGAAAGAGCCGGAAATGGCGGCTGGTAAACTTTCTGCGCTATTAACAAGGAATACATTTGCATCCCGGGATTTGTATGATTTGTGGTATTTTTTGAAAAATAACTGGCATATAGACGAATCAGTTGTCAGGTCAAAAACCGGGTTGGATCTTACCCATGCGTATGCAAAGGCACAGAAGAAAGTTGCTGCTATAAAAAAAATAGAACTTCTTTCGGGTTTGGGGGATCTGTTGGATGCGAGCCAGCGCAATTGGGTACGGGAAAAACTCATCGATGAGCTTTTATTTTTACTTCAGTTGTATGAAAATACTCATCTGAAAAAGTTCGGCATAAAGAAGGAGTCGACGAAAAAATAGGGGGATGTAGATACCTACGAAACGATTATAATGCCCAGTGGGTATGTCTTGGGTATAAGGGAAAGACCTTTTTATGGATATTTTCACCCATGCAGCCAATCAGATAAAAAGCCGTTGGAAAAAAGGCGTTGCATCCGTGAAGGCCTACATCAAAAAACTTCTGTTTCCCCTGTATCTGTTTCCCGTCAAACTTCTTACCTACACGGCATACTATGTGGTAAAAGCCATCGTGAAGGTGATTTTTGCGTTGTTTGGATTGGTGTTTGAAGCATTCATATTTCCCTTCAAAAGTTTACGGAATTTTCTCGAGTCGATTGTTGTAGTTGCTCTTGTGATGTATCTGTTTGCATCGGTATTTGTTATCGCCGATTACCTTCGGACGCAGTATGGGTATGCCGGGAAATTCCTGTGTTCGTTCGGGGTAAAGGAAAAGATGGTGGAATCCGTCGTGCGTGTTGTCGGCGGGTATTCGGAAGGAACAGGATTTTTCATTGCACCCGATCAGGTCATCACGAATTTCCATGTCATTGCCGATGAACCAAGTCCAAAGATTATTTTTCCCGATGGTACATTTGTTACACCGATAAAGATCGTCGGGGACAAGGATGTGGATTTGGCGGTGTTGTACACGAAAGACAAATACCCTTCCTTGGTGCTTCCGTTGCCCGAAGAACTTGAAATTGCCAAGGAAGAGCCGTTGATTGCAACCGGTTATGCGTTGGGTTCGGATTTGGTCGGGAAGGCAACATCACTTCGGGGAAGATTTATCGATATCAGGAAATCAAAATATATGCCGGTTGCCTATATCCAAACCGATATCAGTTTGGTTAACGGTATGAGCGGCGGCCCGTTGGTGGATCAGTGCGGGAGTGTGGTCGGGATCAACACTCTAAGTCTTGCCGGGTTGTCGCTGTTTATCAATGGGGATCGGGCAAAAACAATTATTCCCGGGTTTACGGATCAGAACATTGCCAAAATCAATGTTGATCCGTCAAAGTCACCGGAAGATGCAGTCTATGCGTTTTATACGTATTTGAAGGCACGCAGAATGGAAGACGGGTTTAAGCTCTTAAGCAAGGAATACCTGAAAAAAACCAATTTTACGGAATGGACAAACCGTTTCACCGATGTACTGGATGTGGATATCATAAAATCAGAGCGCTATGAACGCACCAGCGATACTGCGTTCGTAAAGTTTTCCACCAAGAATTGGGTCGATGGTGAACCGGAAGTGCATTACTACGAAGGCACCTGGCAGACCGTATTGGAAGACGGGATCTATAAAATGAAAAAAAGCAAAATCCTGGAAGTAGACAATCCGGACTATGAATGGTTTTATGAATAATTGGGTGGTGGTTACCAACGCTTAGGATTTCTTCCAAAATGCAAGCAGTTTCTCTTTATCTTCCTGCGAAATGCGCGCAACAGTGCATGGTTCCCAGGATTTTTGGAAGATCATCGTAAAGAGGAGTTCATCTTCCGCTAATGATTCCGCAAGCGGGGTCAGTGCGCTTTGTTTTTGGTTTGCAATCAGCTGCATATATAAAGGGAATGCCTCAAGAAGGTCTGGCGGAAGTGCCTTTGGCGATGCGGAATCCGTTGTGGCAAGGATATGGACTCCTGCTTTTGCTCCGATAGATACCATATGCTGCAATGAAATTGCCGATTCGCGTGGCGATTGGGAAAGGAACCAATCAAGCATCGTAATCACGACGACGATATGTTCCATTGGGGTATTGGTATGAACCACATATTCATTGAATGTTTGGCAACCCGATTCGGAATACTGTTTAAACCGTTCATCGATTTCTTTTTCAGTCCAGCGGAGGGCTGATTGGAATTTGTCCGGTTTGGTAATAACGGGAGTAAGCAAGTGGGGGAGCGCATCGTACTGGCGGAAAGTATGCGTTCCATCAAAAATAATCAGTTTCAGATCGTGTGGTGTGTGGGTTGCAAGGAGCGTGCAAAGCATGGTCTCAAGGCAGGGGATTTTGTTGCTTTTTGGGTTGCCGGTAATAAGCGCGTGGGGATTTTTCTCAAATGTCGTTAAAAAAAGGGAGGAGTTTTTTGTGCCAAGCACAAGCGGAAATGATGGGGCGGTGTCATGGGGAAGGTTGGAAAGGATAGTGGAAAATTCGCCGTTGGCACGAAAGTTGTTCGGTTGCGGGAGGGAATATGTTTGGTCGTTTGGCTCTTCTTCCGTTGCCGGCGGTTCTGCTTCGTGGCTTTTTGCTTGGTATTCTTCATAAGAAGAAATCAAAACGTTTCGTGGTGTTACCCCTTCGCCACGTTCTATAATCCCGTACACTTCCATTGCCTCGATAAGACGTGCTGCCCGCGCATACCCGATTTTCATTTTCCGTTGGAGAAGAGATGCGGATACTTTATCAAACTGCACAACCAACCGTACCGCATCATCCAGAAGAGGATCGGCATCAACCATGTCATTTTGATTGGTAAGGATATGGTGTATGGGGTTCATATATTAAAACTATAAGATTATTGGTATGAAAAGACAAATCCTACACATTGGAAATAAATGATGAACTTGAAGTCCTGAAAAACGGTGTTTCGTATTTTTACCGTTATCGTACATACTTTTCTATAGCAGTATACTTGAATTGTATGGGAAATCTACCATCTGACAAGCATCCGGTGATATATCAATCCGGAAGCGGAGCGATCGAGCTTCGGGGTGACGTGCGGCATGAAACAATCTGGGCAACAAGAATGCAGATGGCTCAGATGTTTGATGTTCAACCCCAGGCAATTACAAAGCATATACAAAATATTTATGCTGAAAATGAATTGAACTATAAAGGAACTAGTTCCAAAATGGAACTAGTTCAGAACGAATCAGGAAGAATAGTTCATCGTACTGTTGATATTTACAATTTAGATATAGTTATTGCAGTTGGTTACAGAATAAATTCTGTTGTGGGAACTAAATTTCGTCAATGGGCCACGAAAACCTTACGATCGTTTATTACCCAGGGTTTTGTTCTGAATAAACAGCGGATTGCGAAGAATTATCAGGCATTTCAAAAAGCAGTTGACCAAGTACGGATATTGTTGCCCAAATCATCTGAATTTTCGGTCTCTGATTCTTTATCGCTTGTCACGCTATTTGCACAAACGTGGTTTTCTCTTGATGCATATGATAAAGAAAAGTTTACAAGTAAAACAACGAAAAAGGCAGTATCGCTTTCAGCTGATGAATTGCTTACTGATATTTTGTTGCTAAAAAAGGAATTAGGAAAGACTGGACAGGCAATGGATGTATTTGCCCTAGAGAGGTCTACAGGATCACTTGAAGGAATAATCGGTAATGTTTTGCAGTCATTCGATGGAAAGGATGTATACCCATCTATAGAAGAAAAGGCATCGCAGCTTCTCTATTTTATTGTAAAAAATCATCCGTTTGTTGATGGTAATAAGCGGTCTGGTGCATATGCATTTGTGTGGTTCCTAAGGAAAGCTGGAGTATTAAATGTGTCTACCATGACGCCATTTGCGTTAACCGCACTTACGCTGCTTGTGGCAGAGAGTAATCCGAAGGATAAAGATAAAATGACATCGCTCGTGAAGATGTTGATTCATGAAAATTAGTGCATAAAGTCATTGGCATAATACATGAAAGAATATTCAGTCTTAATTCTGGAAGATGATATTTCCACACTTCGAAGTATTTTGGTTCTTCTTGAACAGATTGGGGAACAAAGAAATCTTGATATTGCCGTTACCGTGTTGGCGACATATATTCAGGTTCAGGAATATGTGAACAAACACCCGATTATTTCCTATGATATTGTCCTTCTGGATCGGGATTGTTATCTTGGCGGATCGTACCATGTTATCGATCTTCAGAACTTCAACAAAAAGAATATAGTATCTATTTCATCGGTACCTGAATATAACCAACAGGCAAAACGGATGGGGATTGAACGTGTTGTTTTGAAGGATTACAACGACTTGGAAGGTTTTGCCAGTAAAGTGCAAAAGGAATTGGATGAATTGTTGATATAACAAATTTTTTACCACTTAATTTGAATCGTTGCCTTCGTACGGATGGAATGCATCCAGTCAAAAATAAGGGATATTGCCATGAGTGCAATAATGCCTTCAAAAAGAAGAAAGAATAATCCGGCCGATGTAAGTGCATTTTTTACAAGATCAAAAGAGTATCCTGCGACCTGTATCGTTATGATTCCGGCTTTTTGATTTTCCTTCGTATCCAGAAGAAACACCGCATAGATGCCGATGCATCCGATAAAATTCAGCAGCGTCAAATACAACGGCAACAAGGGCCAAG
>CAZERT010000008.1:2147-22209 GCA_964515515.1 uncultured Gammaproteobacteria bacterium | reverse complement strand
AGGAAGAGCGTGCTGGGAGCATTGCTCATGCTCTTGTTCTCGCCCGTCGAATAAAACCGCCCACGACAGTGGGGGATCTATTGGACGTGTTACCAAAAGGATTCGGGAAGCGGAAATACGAAACGGCTACGCGGATTTTTCAGGCACTTCGTATAGCGGTCAATAAGGAGCTCAAAGCTCTATCTGATGCGTTGATACAACTGCCTGAAATCGTAAAGCCCGGAGGAAGAGTTGTTGTTTTAACATACCATTCTTTGGAAGATCGGATCGTAAAACGGAGTTTTTTACAGCCCAGATATTGGATGTTGGCAACAAAACATCCGGTATATCCGACCAAAGAAGAAGTCGCACGTAATCCGCGCTCCCGCAGTGCAAAGTTGCGTGCCGCAGTACGAATATGAAAGACGTTCTACAAACATTTCTTACCTACGCAATACTTACCTGTATCGTCCTTGTTTTTTCTTTCGTTGGTGTCCAATGCTTCGTTTCCAACGGATTATCGGAAGAAGGAAAGAAGATCTTTTCAATGGAGAAGGAAATTGAGATACTCAAGAAGGAGAATGGGCTCCTGTCGGAATCTATTGCAAGCGCATCGTCGATGATAGCCATCCGGCAGAAAGCTCTGGAAATGGGATTGACCGACTCGCACGTGATAGTCAGCCTTGGTGATTTTCCGGTCGCTGCTCGGACAACCCGATAACCAATATTACCTATGTGGAGGATCCGCGCCTCCATCGTGTTTTTTCTTGTTTTGGCCGGCATTATTATTGCACGGCTTTTCTATTGGCAGATTATTTCCCATGCTCGGCTTTCCCGGGAGGCAACATCCCAGCATTTTGTCCGTATGACACTGCCTGCCAAACGAGGATCTATCATAACATCTGATGGGTATCCGCTTGTGATGGGCAAGGATGCTTCCTTGGTGTATGCCAGCCCGAAGGAGATTAAGAATACGGCAGAATTTTCCCAAAAAGTAGCCCAAGTACTTTCTATGGACACGGCGTCAGTGTCTGCCATTCTGTCGCTTCCTGATCGCGTATGGGTGCCGATTGCACACAAAGTCGATTCACATATTGTTGAAGAACTAAAAAAACTTTCCCTTGCTGGACTTGGATTTGAGCCCGAACCCAAACGGTATTATCCGGAAAGCTCTATGGCGGCGCAGATTCTTGGATTTGTCGGATTGGACAACAATGGAAAAGATACGGGGTATTTTGGTCTGGAGGGGTTTTATAACCGTGAGCTTTCCGGAAAAGATGGATCCTTGATGCTTGAAAAAGATGTGACGGGCGCACCGATATTGTCCGGAACGATTTCCCGTATCGATCCGGAAAACGGTCGGTCAGTTGTGTTGTGGATGGATCGGACAATTCAGTCTATTGCGGAGACGAAGCTGCGTCAGGGGTTGGAAAAGTACGGGGCTAAAAGCGGAACCGTTACGATAATGGATCCAACCACCGGGGGAATTCTTGCGATGGCGTCTTTCCCTTCCTATGATCCGCAGTCTTATTGGGAGTATGAGTACGAGTTGTATAAAAATCCGATAGTAGCCTCTACCTATGAACCAGGATCCACATTCAAGTCGATTGTCATGGCATCAGGGTTATCCGAAAATGTGATTACTCCGGAAACGAAAATTGATGAATCCGGACCTATTACCATATCCGGGTATGATATCCGAACCTGGAATAATAAATATGCGGGATTTATAACCATGACGGATGTTTTGATCCATTCATCAAACGTGGGCATGGTCCATGTGATGCAAAAACTTGGTGAAGAGAAATTTTTGAAAGCATTGCATTCATATGGTATTGGGGAGGCTACCAATATCGATTTGGAAGATGAAACATCTCCGTCTCTTCGGCCTGACGGGGAGTGGAAGGAGATCGATCTTGCTACCGCATCGTTTGGACAGGGAATTGCCCTTACCCCCATTCAGATGATCCGAGCCGTTGCAGCACTGGCAAACAAGGGAGTATTGATGGAACCCCATGTCGTCAAATCAATCCTTGAAACAAACGGAGATGAACTTCCTATCGCCCAAAAGCAGGTAAGACGGGTCATTACCCAGAAAGCTGCAGCTGAAATAACGGCAATGATGGTAGAGACTGTAGAAAAAGGGGAAGCAAAATGGGCAAAACCCAAAGGATATACCATTGCCGGCAAAACGGGAACAGCCCAAGTTGCCATAGCAGGACATTATGATAAAGAGAAAACAATTGCGTCATTTGTCGGATTTGCGCCTGCCTATAATCCGAAATTTGTGATGTTGGTAACACTTACGGAACCCTCATCTTCCCCATGGGGATCGGAAACTGCCGCACCACTTTTCTTCTCCATTGCCAAAGACCTGTTTGTGTATTGGGGAATCCCCGCGTCCCAATAAGAAAATATCTGCGATTATGGGTTCATCATTCTCCTTGATATAATAGGATAATCATGATTCGAATGATCAAGCGCTGGTATCATTTTCTTCTGGCCGTTCTTGCGGCATACAAATACGGATTTCCCGGGAAAAAGCTTACGGTAATAGGCGTAACCGGTACGGACGGAAAAACCACTACGACAAACCTTCTCTATGAAATTTTACAGGAACACCTGGGAAAAACATCCATGATTTCAACAGTCGGCGCCGTGATCGGCGGAAAGGTTTACGATACCGGATTTCATGTAACCACACCTGATGCAGAACATGTTCAGAAATACCTTCGGGAAATGGTGGATCATGGGGATCGCTATTGCGTGTTGGAAGTAACTTCCCACGCATTGGACCAATACCGCGTATGGGGAATTCCTTTCCGATTGGCGGTTTTAACCAATATTACCCATGAGCACCTTGATTACCATAAGACGTTTGGTGAGTATCAGAAAACAAAATATTCCCTCCTGAAACAAGCGCCAGTTGCTGTCGTGAATCTTGATGATGAAGGTTCCAGGAATTTCCTTTCCACCGGATATCGCGGGAAGATTCGTACATATTCCAAAAAACAAAAAGCCGATGTGACACCCGCAAAATACCCCGTACACTCACCGCTTCCGGGAGAATACAATCTGGAAAACTGCCTTGCAGCCCTTTGCGCAGCAACAGAGCTAGGAGTGAGCGCGACTCAGGCAATATCCACCCTTGAGCATTTTTCCGGTGTGATCGGAAGAATGGAAATTCTATCGGAAGATCCGGTACGGGTCATCGTGGATTTTGCCCATACCCCAAACGCACTGGTGCAGGTGCTTTCTGAGGTGAAAACAACGACGAAAAAACGATTGATTCATGTGTTTGGGAGTGCAGGGCTTCGGGATGCAAGCAAACGGTCGTTTATGGGTAAGGCGTCATCGGATTATAGCGACCTTTCGATCATAACGGAGGAAGATTACCGGACGGAAAAGCTCGAGGATATTATGGATGCCGTACAAAATGGTATGGATAAAGACCACGCAGTTATTAGAATCGGTGATCGCAGGGAGGCAATCGTCCATGCACTTCGTATTGCACGCCCGGGTGATACGGTGATTATTACCGGAAAAGGACATGAAGGAAGTCTGTGCAGGGGGACGGTTGAATATCCCTGGAGCGACAGGGAAGAAACAAAAAAATTACTTTCGCGATATGTATTTCGAAAATAATAATTTTCTCTATCCTCATAGCATGCTTCGCGCACCCGTCGTGTGCGGATTTACGACTCTGGATGCCGGGGATATGACAAACCGGGAGAAGCGTGACGCATTCGTAAAAACGATCCGGTTTGATCCGAAAAATGTCTATTGGCAACATCAAATCCATGGAACATCCATTATGGTACTTTCCGGAAATGAATCCAGAATAGTAGGGTCCGATGCAAGCCTTCTGCCATATGGGAATGCTACGGTTGGGAAATTGTTAACCGTCCATACCGCAGACTGTGTTCCAATTTTGTTCTGGGATCAAAAAACAGGGATGATTGCGGTTGCCCATTCCGGCTGGAGGGGAACCTTGGGTGGAATATGCGGCAATACCATACGGACTATGGAAAAGCAGGGAGCCGTGATTGATTCCATACACGTCATTATCGGTCCGCATATCCGTCCATGTTGTTATGATGTTGACATAAAACGAATTGAGGCATTTACCACACGGTTTGGTAAAGCATCCCTTGGCACAACGACAGAGGGCAAGCCGTCATTGGATCTTCTTAACGCTATCGTTTCCGATGTGCTTGCCGGAGGAATTGTAGGACACGCAATAGATATTTCTTGCGTAACCTGCACAAAATGCCATCCGGAGGAATTTTTTTCCTACAGGCGTGATAACGGCAAGCTTACGGGGGAAATACTGGGATATATCGGATACAATACACACTATCATGAATTCACAGCATAAATTCCATTCGATCTATTTTACCGGCATTTGCGGGGTTGCGATGACTGCACTTGCAATCTACGCCCACGAGCGCGGGTGGAAGGTGACAGGATCAGATGTTGAAGGTGATTTTCCGACTCACGATGCACTTTCCCGTCTGGGGATTTCTGTTCATAGAGGGTTTAGTCCGGGTGATATTCCATCTGATTGTGATCTGCTTGTCTATACTGGAGCACATGGTGGGAAGGATAATCCTCAGGTAAGAGAGGCAATTGGACGAAACATACAAACACTTCCCCATGGGAAAGCACTCGGAATGATGATGGATGACTACAGACAAATTTGCGTTGCGGGAAGTCATGGAAAGACTACGACCAGCGCTTGGATTGCTCACCTTTTATCAAAAGCCGGCGCGGATCCGTCCTTGGCAATTGGCGCTGGAATGATTCTACCTGATACAAATCCGGGGCATTATGGAGGTGATTCGGGGGCATTTATTGCGGAGGCCGATGAATATGTGACCGACCCTGGGCATGACGGTACACCCAGATTCCTATGGCAGAATCCGGAAATTGCCGTCATAACCAATATCGATTATGATCATCCAGATGCGTATAGCTCGCTTGCGGCTGTGCAGGAAGCATTCGTGCGTTTTGCAAAGAAATCACACACATGTATCTTTAACAGAGATGATGCACCAAGTGCTGTATTATCGGGGTTGGACCCTCACATCGAGTGTTTGACCTTTGGGACAGCTTCCGATGCATTTTTCCGCTTGACGAACATCTCCTATCATCCCGGGTATAGTATTGTGTCGATTTCCATGGGTGGTTCGCCAATTGGAGATTTTCGAATTTGCGTCCCCGGTTTTCATAACGGGCTGAATTTTCTTGCCGTTCTTGGGGCATGTTGGCGTTTCGGCATGAATATTGAACGGATCCGTGAGTTTAGTGCCGGATTTATGGGAACAAAACGGCGCTTGGAAATTATCCGTTTAGAACATCCCATGATTATTGATGATTATGCGCATCATCCTCACGAAATCCGTGCATCACTTGCCGGATTGGCACAGTGGTATCCCGGAAAACGAATCATTGCAATTTTTCAGCCTCATACCTATTCGCGCACCCAGGCATTACTTTTAGAATTTGCACGAAGTTTTACCTCTGCTTCTGAGGTAATAATTTCTGATATTTATGCATCCGCGCGAGAAACTGATACACTGGGCATAACGGCTGGTGATCTTGTATCAAAAATAACCCAAACAGGAAAAAATGCCAGGTATGGCGGATCGTATGATGGAGTAGAAAAAATTCTTCATTCCATCCAAAAACCTGACGATATTGTGGTATTTATGGGTGCTGGAGATATTTATTCTTGGAGCAGGAAGTACGCACAGAACCAATAGGTATGAAAAAGCCGGAAAAACTCATAGCACAATACGGACAACGGGTGAAAAATATTGTTCCCCTTGCACCGTTTACCACGTATAAGATCGGTGGCCCTGCGGAGTGGTTTTTTGAAGCACATACTATAAACGATCTTGCTCAGGCGTATATAAAAGCACGGGAAGACGGTATTGGCGTATTTCTGTTGGGAGGTGGGTCGAATATTTTGGTATCTGATGATGGATTTCCCGGTCTTGTCATCCGAAATCTCGCCAGAAAAATTACGATCCGTGGGGTTCGGGGGGAATTCCAAGGAGAGAAAACACAACAAACGGTGTTCGTTGAGGCAGAATCCGGGGCGTCCATGAATCAGCTTGTGCGATACACTGCAGATGAAGGACTTGCGGGCATTCACATGCATTTAGGGCTTCCCGGAACCGTCGGTGGCGCAGTACGGATGAATTCCAAATGGGGAAAACCCTTTGCATCCATATCAGAGTGCATACATCAGGTTTCTCTTCTTCAAAACAACAATTCGGTGAAGGCAATATCCGGTTCCGAAATGGAATTTTCCTACGGGGCAAGCAGAATTACAAAAACACAGGAGATTATTCTATCGGCAACTTTTGCCCTTACCCGTTCAAATCCGGAAGAGGTTTGGAAAATTGCCAATGAAAGTATTGCCTATAGAAGGCAAACTCAACCCCAGGGTGTAAAAAGCGCAGGGTGTGCATTTAAGAATCTGACACAATCGGAAAGCATGATTTACAAAACTCCAGGCGGTACGGTTTCTGCGGGATTTCTGATCGATCATGCGGGATGCAAGGGGTTATGTGTTGGGGATGCCTGCGTGTCGGATATGCATGCGAATTTTATTGTTAATAAGGGGGCTGCAACAGCCTCCGATGTGCTAAAATTAATGGATCTCATCGAGAAAAAGGTGCATGAAACCTTTGGCGTTGTGTTGCACAGGGAGATTATTGTTGTCGGTAGAGATACATAACATACTATGGACACTTTTGTCGTTACTGGAAATACTTCACTTCACGGCGATTTTACCGTAGCTGGAGCTAAAAACGTTGCTCTCAAGGCGCTTGTGACGTCTTTGTTAACGGATGATCCGATAGAGCTTACCAATGTGCCAGATATTCTTGATGTTCACTTAATGCTTGATGTTCTGGAAAGTTTAGGGGTTACCCATGCCTGGAAAAATGGCATAGTAACGATCCAGAACGGGAAAACCCAGTCCTTTACCGTACCGCTTGAAGTCGGGGCCAGACTCCGGACCTCATCGATGGTGTTGGGGCCGCTGCTTGCCAGGTACGGACAGGCAAAAATTCCCAATCCGGGTGGGTGCAGGATCGGAGCACGTCCGATCGGCCGTCATATTGATGGAATTAGGGCAATGGGATCAACTGTCGAATACAGTTCTTCCGACGGATTTTTCCATGCAAAAAGCGACAATGGCCTTCACGGTGCGTCGGTATCGTTTCTTAAAAATACCCATACAGGGACGGAGACGATCATTCTTGCCGCGGTATTGGCAAAAGGGAAAACAGTGATTAAGAATGCGGCGGAAGAGGTGGAAGTTGATGATCTGATTGCGCTTTTAACCGCTATGGGAGCCAACATATCCCGTACGGCACCGCGTGAGATAATCATAGAAGGCGTTCCTTCTCTTCATGGAGCAACACACCAAATTATGCCGGATAGAAATGAGGAAGTTACCGCGGCTGTTGCGGCATATGTTACCGGCGGATCGATTACGGTCCATAATTCACGAAGGGATACGATCGGGGAATTTTTAAAATATTGTAAACAGGCAAACGGCGGTATTGAAGAAATTGATGACATAACGACAAGGTATTTTTACGATGGCGCATTACAAGCTACGGATGTGATAACGCAGATTCATCCAGGATTTATGACGGATTGGCAGGCGCCATGGGCAGTATGCATGACACAGGCAAAGGGCGTATCCACGATTTTTGAAACGGTATTTGAAAACCGTTTTTCCTATGTTGCCGAACTGGTAAAAATGGGCGCGGATATTGAATTTTATGATCCCAAGGTAGCAAATCCGGCGAAGTTTTATAATTTCGATTACACGGACGGGATGTCCATGTCTTCTCAGGCCGTACGGATTACAGGCCCCGTTTCACTTCATAACGCAATCATGACAATGGGGGATTTGAGGGCTGGGGCAACCCTTCTTATTGCCGCTATGGCAGCAGAGGGCGAAAGCGTGATTTCCGGAGTTGAACAGATTGACCGTGGGTATGAACATATTGAAGACAGGCTTAATGCTCTTGGTGCAAAGATTACGCGTACTTCGCAGTGTTAACGGGATAGAGGAGGAGACCATGAAACCAATAGTGTGCATATTGGCAGCAGGAGAATCTACACGGTTCGTACCGTTTTTTGATAAAAATACTTTTTTGCTTCTTGGGAAACCGTTGCTTTTGTGGAAGCTTGAACAGTTAGTGAGGTTAGGCATTGAGCGCTGCATTATCGTCTGCAGTAAAAACAATGAGGAAATGGTAAGGCGCGTTCCGGTGCCGCAGGGTCTTGCGGTTGTATATGTATGTCAGGAAGGGGAAGGGCAGGGAAACGGCGTGTTGGCAGTAAAACCCCACATAGGAAACGATCCGATGGTTATCCTGAACGGGTCAGATTGGTATGATGATGCATCTCTTAAACCGTTTGTATCGGCAGGGAAACAGGACATTCTTTTGGGAGCCGTACGGATGGATTCGTATTTTCCGGGAGGGTACTTGATTGTTGATAATGAACTTTCCGTATTGGGAATTGTAGAAAAACCGGGAGCAGGGAAAGAACCAAGTCCTTGGGTGCGGGTTGTCATCGACAGGATTGAACACCCACAGAAATTTTTTACCTATGTTGAAAAAACCCGAACAAATCCGGCAGCAGGATATGAACAGGCTATCACGGAGGCAATCGCAGACGGGATTACGTGCAACGTGAGTGCGATAACGGGTACGTGGTTACCGATAAAATATCCATGGCATATTCTTGCGGTTGCCCGCGAGGTACTCTCAACGATTTCCGGCCAAACGATTGCAGCTGATGCACAGGTAAAAGACGGCGTCATTTTGGAGGGGCCTATCATTATTGAATCCGGAGTACGGATTTTTGAGGGAGTAAAAATCGTCGGTCCAACCTATATCGGGAAAAACACGATTGTGGGGAACAACACCATGATTCGGGAATCGATATTGGGGGAGAACTGCGTAACAGGATTTGCAAGCGATATAACCAGAAGTGTCATCGGTAACGGGTGTTGGTTCCATACGAATTATGTTGGCGATAGCGTTTTGGATGATAACATCAGTATGGGGTCAGGGGCGGTATGTGCCAATCTTCGACTTGATGATGGGATCATATCCACGGCCGTCAAGGGAGAGCGGATATCCACATCAAGAAATAAGCTTGGTAGCCTGATTGGTAAAAACGTACGCATCGGGGTAAACGTTTCCATTATGCCCGGAGTGTGTATTGGGAGCGGATCATTCGTTTCTTCGGGATTGACGATTACGGAAAATATCCCAGCGGGATCGTTTGTTAAATTCCACGCGCAACCCTTTGATGTTATTGCCAATACCTGCAAGAAAACAAAAAGCAGGGAAGAATTTGCCAAAAAGCTATGAAAGTAAAAGACATCGTCATTCTTCCCGGATGGGGATTATCCTCAAATAAATTTTCTCCTCTCGAGAGGGAATTTACCTCCCACGGGTATAGGGTCCATTCCGTTGACTTTCCCGGATGCGGCGCGTCACCACTTCCCGCAAAACCCCTTGAGTTATCCGATTATGTGGAATTTCTTGACGGATATATACACAAAAGAAACGTACGGGATTTTGCCATTATTGCCCATTCTTTTGGAGGGAGGGTTGGCCTTCAATATTTATTAACGAAAAAAAATAGTGTTCGAACTCTTATTTTATCCGGAACCCCTGGTTTTTCTTCCGTAAATAAGATAAAGTTTTTTGTTTTTGTTGCTTGTGCCAAAATCGGAAACTTTTTGTCTTCAGTTCTATTACCTAAAGAAACCGTTGGGAAAATTCGCGTATGGTACTACAAGATAGTCGGAGCCAGGGATTTTTACCGTGCGGAAGGCGTCATGCGACAGACATTTAAAAATGTTGTGAATCAAAGTTTGCTTCCTGCTATGCAGGTAGTATCCGTGCCGACACTGCTGATTTGGGGTGCACTGGATACCATTGTTCCGGTTTCCGTTGCAAAACGAATGAATATTGTTATACGGGGCAGTATGCTTGTTATCGTGCAAGGAGAAGACCACAGGATTCCGTTTGCAAATCCGAAAGAATTTTATCGACAGTGTAAAACGTTTTTATCATCCGTATGATATATTTTATTTTTGTTGTATATATTGTGGTGTGTATTCGGTTGATTGTTCCGTATGTTCATCTTTGGTATGTAAAAGAATACCGGTTTGATAGGATGATGATCCATTTACGAACGCCACAGGGAAAGTCAGTATTGATAGTGCCATTTAAACTGCCACCGTTTTCTCCAAAAACAGTGATGCTTTCACTGCTATTGTTTTTGTATGCCACACTTGTCTATTTTTTTGCACCCTTTGGAATATTTTTTAATAGTATATTGGTTTTATCTACATTATACGGAATATCCTGGCTGTTTGTTTGGATTTTATCTCTACCAACGTATGTTTATCATTTGTATGTAATTTCAATGGCAATACAAAAACTTCGGCGTCATAAACCCATGATCGTAATTGGTATAACCGGAAGTTACGGAAAAACATCTACAAAGGAATTTCTTGCAACAATACTTTCATTCCGTTATAACGTGCTTAAAACAGAAGCAAGTAAAAATTCACCTATTGGTATCGCCGAAACAATTAACAAGAATTTGGCAGATGATCACGATGTATTTATTGTGGAAATGGGGGCGTACAGACCGGGGGAAATTGCTAAAATGTGCTCTATGGTTCATCCGTCAATCGGTATAGTGACTGCAATTAATCCGCAACATCAGGATCTTTTTTTATCGCTGGAAACAACTAAAAAAGCAAAGTTTGAGCTTTATGAAGGATTGGTTGGAGAGAAAGTGGCAATAGGTAATACCGATAATCCCCATGTTGCACAGATGCTTGTATGGGCAAAAAATATTAGATGCCAAACTCAGGGTGTTGGGACTGCGCATCATACACCACAAAACGTGGATGAATACATTTTCATTAGTTCGATTACGTCATCGCCAACCTCGCTTTCATTTTCGATTAAAGCGAAAAATAAAACCGCAGACATCCGGACTAAAATTCGCGGAGAGCATTTTTCCATAAACGTTGGATGTGCCATTGCCGCATCTTTAGCTACCGGGATGAAACTCTCCGATATTGCCAAAGCCTCGGGATCCTTAACCAATTATGATAGGTCTATGGAGGTAGTTGACGGACCATCAGGAAGTAAGTTGATCGATGATACCTTTAACAATAATCCGGATGCGGCAATTGCATCGCTTACATACGCAAAAAAATTCCCGAGAAAACTGTATCTTGTTTTTCAGCCAATGATAGAACTTGGATCCTACACACAGTCATCCCATTATGACGTCGGAAAATTTGCGGGAAGTTGCTGCAGCGCCATATATGTAACAAATAAAAATTTTTATGACAGTTTTGCACGGGGTGTTGCCGATTCCGGAAAAACGCCTCCTGAACTGGCTTGTTTGCCCCCACATGAGGCCGCGGTATCGCTTGCTAAACAGTTAAAAAAAGGCGACGTAGTATTATTTAAGGGGAAAGAGGCGGCATTCGTATATTCCCAACTGCAGAATATGGGGAAGGGTAAAAAGTGCACCCAATAAATCCGTTTCGTGTCATCAGTTGTTCGCTGTCTCCAAACACCAATAGATCGGATATTTTTCGTGCTTATTCTCTGCTTTTTTCTTCTTCCGAAGATTCTCATGGGTATATAAAAAGGTGCGAGCAATGGTTTATCCACCGTTATCTTCCAACAGATTTTCGGTTTTTCTTAAGCGGCAGACAGGCAATGACCGCACTGCTTCAAGCATTTGGGATCGGTGAAGGGGATGAGGTAATTATGCAGGCATTTACCTGTATGGTTGTGACAAATGCAGTTCGTGGAGCTGGTGCTTCGCCGGTTTATGGAGATATTGATTTATCGTACAATTTAACTGTTCAATCAATAAAAAAAGTTGTTACAAAAAGAACAAAAGCAATTATTGTACAACATACATTTTCAATTCCTGCGGATATTGTTTCTATAGCTGAATTTGCACAAAAAAATGGGATTATTCTCATTGAAGACCTTGCTCATGGATTTGGCGCTGAGGTGAATACTCGTCCACTTGGTTCATTTGGAGACGGTGCTGTTTTTTCTTTCGGACGTGATAAAGCAGTTTCAAGCATATGGGGAGGGGCTGCAATGATCCTTCCAACGGCCAAGAAAAAAATGAAAATTGGGTTGGGGACATTGCAGATGGAGCCCGTATCTGGGACTTGGGTAAAAAAACAGTTGCTTCATCCAATTATCGTAACCGCTGCAATTCATACATATTTGCTTGGCATCGGAAAATTTCTGATCGAAGCATCAAAGCAGATGGGGATCCTATCAAAACCCGTTTCAAAAGACGAACAGGAAGGTGTCCAATTGCCAACTCAGTATTTTTTCTACCCTTGGCAATTTGCAGGGTTATTGGATCTTCAGCTTGAACGCTTTCATATAACTCTCGAGCATAGGCAAAAAATTGGGGCTATGTATGAACGTGCATTTGGTATTTACCACTCAAAAGGAGAATCTTTGATACCCTATCTTCGTTTTCCTGTGCAAGTTATGAAGCGAGATGATGTTTTGAGGAGGGCAAAACTGAAAGGGGTGCTTTTAGGAACATGGTATAGCAATATTATTGATCCAAAAGGTTCATCTTTATTTATGGCACAGTATCGGGATGGGCAATGTCCAACTGCAGAAAAGCTCGCTGAATCCGTGTGTAATTTACCTACACACGTTGGGGAACGCGATGCACAGCGGATTATCGATTGTGTTTTACCCAATGTCTTATGAAGAATTTTAGTATTGTTCGATTTGTTGTCGGGGAACTTGGAGAAAATGCCTATATTGTTTCGGATATTTCTACCAACAGTGCGTTTATTATTGATCCGGGGGACAGTGCTGAAACACTTGAAACCCACATATTAATAAATAGACTGACACCGTGTTGTATTCTGTTGACCCATGGTCATAGTGATCATTGGGGTGCAGCATGGGAGATGGCCAATGCTTTTTCCATCCCGGTATTTATGTCCAAAAAAGATGCATTTCTTTTGTCACGTGACGGAAAAACCTACCCGGACCAAAACACGGAATTATTTCACATACCACCTCATACAACCGATGTTAGAGCACTTCCCACCTATGATTTTCCCATTCCTATAGACGTCATACCGACTCCGGGACATACGCCGGGGAGCGTTTCTTTTGTCGTAGGAAATGCCGTTTTTTCCGGCGATACGCTTTTTGCCGATGGGGACATTGGCGAGTGGCGATACCGTGGAGGTAATAAGGATGACCTTTTTTCATCCATAAAACAGCTACTGGAATTACCGGGCTCACACGTGCTTTATCCCGGGCACGGGGAGTCACAAATTTTGGAAGATTGTGCGAAAATAGGATTAACGCGCTATACTGAATTGACGCTATAATATGGAACTTTTCATCCGATGGTTTATTAGTGCATTATCACTTTGGATCGTTGCCGGAATTGTCCCGGGTGTCCATATGAAGGATTTCACCTCGGCGCTAGGTGCGGTTGTTGTGATGGCTTTAGTGAATATGTTCATTAAACCAATATTTACGCTTTTTACGCTTCCGATAACC
The DNA here is from genome assembly GCA_964515515.1 of uncultured Gammaproteobacteria bacterium. Taxonomy (GTDB): domain Bacteria; phylum Patescibacteriota; class Microgenomatia; order UBA10105; family UBA927; genus CAZERT01. The sequence continues at coordinate 8,581 of CAZERT010000008.1, read as the reverse complement.
GTTTTGACGCTTGGATTGTTTGCGTTATGCATTAACGCAATTATGTTTTTATTGGTAGGACGGATTACCAACGGGTTTTGGGTTGATTCGTTTCCGGCTGCAATTTTTGGATCTTTGGTGTTTTGGATTGTAAGTTCCATCCTGTCTACCCTTCTTCGCGTATGAATGCAAAACCGATACTTTCCAAATATGTGTGGGATAGATTCGTGTTCCACACAAGCCCGCAATCATTTTTTTGTTCCTGGCAATGGGGAGAAGTAGAAAAGCGGATGGGTCATACAGTATATAGACTTGGTTGGTATACAAAAGGCGAACTCACCGTTCTTGCACAAATGAGTATCCTTCGGGCGAAACGGGGGTCAATCCTGTCGCTTCGGCATGGACCGATCGTGCGCGGGAATGATGCCCAATCATACGGCATGGTACTTGCAGATTTGAAGGAAGTAGCGAAGGCAGAATCGTGTGATTGTATTCGTATGAGTCCACTTGTACAAAACGGAGTATTTTTAGATTTTGCCTTCAAACATGGCGCATTTGAATATCCGATTCATGGGATGGACGCACAGCGATGCGTCGTGCTCCCTCTTTCCCAAACGGAAGACCAATTGTTAACCGGTATGCGTAAAAGTACCCGCTATGACATGAAAAAAGCAAAAAAAATGGGAGTAACGGTATCCAGGGAACAGGATGATGCGGCACTTGCAACATTTTTAACGCTGTATGAAAAGACTGCCCTCCGGCATAATTTTGTACCCCACAGTGGGATTGAGGCGGAATTTTCCATATTCCGGCAGGAAAAATCCGCGGAAATATTTTTGGCAAAATATGAAGAATCGGTTATTGCAGGGGCGCTTGTCGTCTATGAGGGTAAACAGGGGATATACCGCCATGGCGCATCCATTCCTGGACCGATTCCGGCTGCAGCCCTTTTACAATGGGAAGCAATATTGCGGACAAAAGAGCGGGGATTATCGGAATATAATTTTTGGGGAGTTTCACCCGAAAACCAACAGACGCATCCATGGCACGGATTGTCCCAATTTAAACGCGGATTCGGTGGGGTGGAAATCGTCTATGGGGGAACGTACGATTTTCCCATTACCCCCAGGTACAGCATGATCCATATTCTTGACTGGTATAAGAAAGTATCAAAAAAATACTGATATATAGGCTATACGCTTGCGTTGCGGAAAGTATCATAGGTATACTGAAAAGACTTGTTATGCATTCGCTACTTAAACGGCATAGGATTTCCTTCCGTCATGCATTTGACGGAATATTGTGGGCAATGAAAACACAACCGAATTTTCGGGTGCATCTTGGTATCTCTCTGATAGTCCTTATATGCGCCAGGATTTTTGCCGTTACTTCGGTCGAACTTCTTATCCTTCTTTTTACAATTATTCTTGGTCTTGCATCGGAAATGATCAATACTGCGCTTGAATCGATGACGGATCTTATTACCAAGGAATATCGCATGGAGGCAAAAATAGCAAAAGACGTCGCTGCAGGTATGATGCTTGTGGTATCAATGGGCGCTTCCCTTATCGGACTTATAATATTTATTCCATATATACAGGCATTCTTGAGGGGGTAATGGGGATATGGCATTTTTACTTGGGATACTACTTTTTTCCTGGTTGATCAGCAGCATTTTATATATACCATTCATTCGTTTGTTGTATTCATTGCGATTTCAGCGAATGCATCAAGTAACGCGTGATGCATTCAATAAACGCACGCCGATTTTTGACAAATTCCACTCTTTTAAGGCAGGGACACCGGTTGGTGGCGGAATCCTTATTATTCTCCTTACGACATTTTTGTTTCCCATCATGCTGTTACTCATGAAATATTTTTGGGTGCCGATAACTTCTGTGTATCCCATGATGAGCGAGATTAAAATTCTTTTATTTACGTTTCTGTCGTTTGGATTGTTGGGATTTTTGGATGATGCAAAAAAAACATTCGTGATGAAATCGGATTATTTTGGCTTGCGGCTTCGACACAAACTTCTTTTGGAAATATTCATCTCGTTTGTCATCAGCTTTTGGTTATTTACGGAGCTCAAAATTGATATTTTTTACGTACCGCTGCTTGGAGTGATTCAAATGGGTTGGTGGTTTATTCCGTTTTCCATGTTTGTTATTATTTCGTTTTCTAATGCGTTTAATATTACCGACGGACTCGATGGACTGGCATCAGGAGTCCTTCTTATTGCCCTTGGTGCTTTTTGGATCGTATCCGCTTCGATATTGGATACCCCACTTTCCGTCTTTATTGCCTTGTGGCTTGGATCAATATTGGCATTTTTGTATTTCAACGTGTTTCCTGCACGTATTTTTTTGGGTGATACTGGCGCCTTGTCTTTTGGTGCGACGCTTGCCGTTGTTGCACTTATACTAGGAAAGGCTCCTGCGCTTGTCATTATCGGGTGGGTGTATGTTGTGGAAGTTGCATCTTCGCTTATCCAACTTGTGTATAAAAAATGTACCGGAAAGAAAGTTTTTGCGGCAGCACCATTTCACTTGTTATTGCAATATCATGGATGGCAGGAGCCTAAAATCGTCATGCGGTTTTGGATTTTGTCTATCGTCTGTGCAATTTTTGGTTTGTGGCTTGCACTTCTGACTCAATTCTCCCTGAAATAAGTATGGATGCATCTTTCCAAAAGCGGTTTCGTGTGGGAATTTTAGATTCCGGAATCGGTGGTTTGACGATCCGCGAAAAAATCATTGAACTTCTTCCTGACGTTTCGACACTCTATATTGCCGATCATGCGGCAATGCCATATGGGGAAAAGACGGATGCAGAAATTACGTCTCGGGTGCTTTCAATCATTGAGAAACTAACTGCTATGGATGTTGACTGTATTATCGTTGCATGCAACACCGCAAGTGTTGTTGGCTTATCTAGGTATCGGGAGGCATTTCCTGATATGCCGATTATCGGTGTAGTACCGGTGGTGAAAACAGCGGCGCAACAGACAAAATCCCGACAGTATGCGTTATTTTCTACGACGCGAACCATAGAAAGTCCTTATACCGATTCACTTATTGCAAAGTTTTCCCCTGATTGCACCGTTGTTAAAATTGGTTCGCCTATTCTTGCGCGGCTCATAGAGGATGGCTATTACCGAAATTCGGACGGACAAAAGGAAGTCATGCGAATGGTGTCTGCCGTTTCCAAAGTATGCGATGTGGCAGTGCTTGGATGTACGCATTATCCGTTGATTAGGAATGAATTCCAACAATTATTGGGAATACACCGGAAAATTCTTGATTCGTCAGGAGCGGTTGCACGCCACACAGCAAAAATTCTTGACGGGATAAAACCAAAAAACGATCATCCGCTTTCCCATAAAATCTTTACGACAGGGGATGCCCAAAAAGTATCGGAGATAATCAAAGCCTATATTCCGGGACACCACGTTGTCGAATCGATCAATATCCCGTAGGATAAAGGAGTATGGACTACACGGGAAAACGCGTTGCAATTTTGGGATTATCCATTGAGGGAACCGATTCGGCGAAGTATTTTCTCTCTCACGGCGCCCAAGTGATCTGCTGTGATAGGAGAACAAAAGAAGAACTTGGGAGTGTGTACGATGATCTTTCTTCGCTTGGTGCTTCGTTTTCACTAGGAGAAACGTATCTTTCTGATTTAGATCATGTTGATATTGCTGTACGTACACCGGGAATGAATCCGCGTATTCCTCAAATAGAACGACTGAAAAATAACGGAAAACTTACTAGTCAGACAAAGCTGTTGGTAGAAAATTTGAAGAATCCAATAATTGGTATAACGGGCACAAAGGGAAAGGGAACTACCAGTACGCTTATTGCCAAAATTTTGGAGGCGAGCGGTAAAAAGGTTCATTTAGGTGGAAATGTCGGGATACCACTATTATTTGCATCCGATACATTTAAGGATGAAGATTGGGTTGTATTGGAACTGTCTTCGTTCCAGCTGGAAGACTGTATAAAAAGTCCACATATTGCGGTTGTACTTCGAATTACCCAAGAACATCTGCAGAATCAGGACACGACGGCAACGAATTTCCATCCCGACAGAGAGGCATATATTCAGGCAAAAAGCCCGATCGTTCGTTTCCAAAAGCCCGGTGATACTGCCATCATTAATTCAGGCGACCCAACAGCACAGTCGTTTGCGGTGTTGACTCCAGCGGAAAAGAAATTTTTTTCCCGTTATGGCGATGCTGATGCGTATGTAGCAAACCATGCGGTGTATGCAAAAATTGAAGGGAGTGACGTGTGTATCTGTACGGCGAATGATATTTTGCTGCGCGGTGATCATAATCTTGAAAATATTGCGGCCGCAACGCTTGCAGCCATTGCCGCGGGATGTCCGATTGAAGTTATCCAGTCGACAGTTCGTACATTTTCGGGGTTACCTCATAGGATTGAGTTTGTGGGTACAGTACATGGTGTTTCGTATTATGACGATTCATTTTCAACGGTTCCGGAAACGACGATTGCCGCTTTGGAATCGTTTACAGAGCCAAAGGTAATTATCCTGGGAGGATCAGATAAGGGATCCGATTATCAGCAAATGGCTGAAAAGATCGCGCATGACCAATCGATAAAAGCAGTTATTCTGATTGGTCGGATGGCACAAAAAATTAAAGATGCGCTTACAAGAGCAGGGTATAGCGGGGGTATGATAACGGGAGCATCAACGATGAAAGAAATTATTAATCAGTGTGAAACGCATGCACACCCTGGTGACGTTGTATTGCTATCTCCGGCATGCGCATCATTTGACATGTTTAAAAATTATAAAGACAGGGGAGATCAATTTCACCATGAAGTCACTTCGCGTATTCATCCATGAATTCTTTTCTGCATGGAAGCATGCTTCAAAGACAAAACAGGAGCGCAAGCGTCCTGATACGGGGTTGGTGATTTTGATTATCGGTATATCATTATTTGGAATATTAATGGTCTATGATTCTTCACTGGTTTTATCACTTCGGGATTTCAATACTCCATATCATTATGTATATGAACAGATTCAATGGTTATTGATTGGATATGTGGTATTTTTTATTTGTTCAAGACTTCCCTATGTGACGTGGAAAAATACTGCATTACCGGCTCTTTTTGTGACGCTGATTCTCCTGGTTATGGTTTTTATACCCGGTTTGGGAGTCAAAGCACTCGGTGCCAGCCGATGGATTAGTTTGGGGCCGTTAATTATTCAACCATCAGAACTTGCAAAGGCAAGTTTGGTATTGTATCTGAGCGTATGGTTTGTAAGGAAAGAAAAAGGAAGATTCGGATCATTCATCCTGTTATTGGGAATGGTTATAGGGCTAATTTTGCTTCAACCGGATATGGGAACAGCGATGATATTGACCGTGACCGCATTGGGACTGTATTTCATGTCTGGTGCGCCACTTTCCCATTTTGCCATCATACTTCCACTATTTGTATCGGCAGCATTGCTTCTTGCAGTGATCTCTCCATATCGGTTTGCTCGTCTTACGACGTTTATGAACCCAGAACATGATCCGCTTGGAGCAGGATATCAGATTCGGCAATCGCTTTTGGCTATTGGATCCGGGGGACTTACGGGAATCGGTATCGGGATGTCCCGTCAAAAATATGAATATCTTCCGGAAGCAAACACAGATTCAATTTTTGCCATAGTCGGAGAGGAGTTTGGGTTTATTGGTACGGTGAGTGTGGTAGCTGCATACGTATTTCTCATACTCCGTGGGTTGAAAATTGCTTCTGCGGTACCTGATAGATTTGGTAAGCTTTTCGCATCGGGTATAACGTATTGGCTTGGCATTCAAGCGTTTATGAATATCGCAGCATCAATTGCTCTGATTCCGCTTACCGGAATACCGCTTCCTTTGATATCATCAGGGGGGTCCAATCTTATCGTGATGCTTGCTGCACTTGGAATATTGGTAAATATCAGTACTTATGCAAAAAAAGAATAATACCCATATGGTTTTATTAACAGGTGGTCATGTGACTCCGGCATGTGCGGTAATCGATGCGATAAAGGCCAAGCATCCTGAGTGGTCTCTGGTGTTTGTTGGCAGAATGCATGCATTTGAGCAAGACACCATGGTATCGGAGGAATATCGTATTATCACCCAAAAAGGCATTCCGTTTTATCCGTTAACCATGGGGAGATTAACCCGTGCGTGGTCTTTTGTAACGATCGTATCACTTATGAAAATTCCAATCGGGTTTGTACAATCGTTATTTCTGATTGGGAAACTCCATCCGGCACTCGTTTTAACGTTTGGTGGCTATTTGGCTGTTCCCATTTCCTGGTGGGCGCATATGTTTGGTATTCCTGTTATAACGCACGAACAGACAGTGTCCCCAGGATTGGCAAATCGGTTTATTGCACGGTTTGCCGATAGAGTTTTGACGGCATTTCCTGTTTTGGAT
>CAZERT010000008.1:0-2047 GCA_964515515.1 uncultured Gammaproteobacteria bacterium | reverse complement strand
TGTATTTTTGTTTCTTTGGGGATCTTTGTGTTTTCCACGAAATTCAAAGTTCGCTATATCCGTGTAATCGGAAGTGATATTCGCGTGAAGATTGATGAGCGGTTATTCCCCACAAATCTTATTTTTTTCCCAAGTGCATGGTTTTCTTCGCAGCTTCTTGCCCAGTACCCGCAATTGTCTACCGTTACTATCCGTAAACTTTACCCTGATACGCTGGAATTGACTATAGAACGCCGTCCAGCGGTGGCGGAATTGAAAGTAGGCGCTGACAAGCGATTTGTCGATGAATTCGGATTTCCGGCAGTAAGGGACACCGATAGGACGCTTCCGCTGGTTCTGTTTCCGATGGAGGGGAACGAATTACCCTATGGAAAAACGCTCTTATCTACCGCACTAGGAGCGGCAAAACATATTACATCCATTCCCATCGAACGGATAACAAAGAACGATAACCAGTCCATACGGCTTAAATCCCTCGAAACAGATATATTAATAGCTCAAGATGTAGATTTTTCTACCATAGATCATACTTTACAATCCTTGATCATGGGGGTTAGAATGAAAGGGTTACAACCAAAGGTCATTGATCTGCGGTTTGATAAACCGATTATTACAAATTAACTTAATCGTATGGCACGGGATAAAATTCTTTCAGGAATCGATATTGGATCTTCAAAAATTACAACGCTTATCGCATCTGTTGAAGAAGATGGACAAGCACGGATTATCGGCGTTTCCTCTATCGCCAGCAAAGGACTTCGGAAAGGCCAAATTGTTAATATTGAAGAAGCAACGGGGGCAATCTCGCAGTCGGTGGAAGCGGCGGAACGAATGGCAGGGACCCAGATCAGCAGATCATATATATCCATCGGTGGCAGCCATATTGCATCACTTAACTCCCATGGTGTTGTTGCAGTTGCGGATCCGGATAAGGAAATTACGGACAGTGACGTAAAACGCGTAATAGACGCGGCAAAAGCAGTATCACTTCCATCATCTCGTGAAATTCTTCATATAATTCCCCGTGGCTATATCGTTGATGGACAGGAAGGAATCGTTGATCCGGTGAATATGACGGGTGTCCGGCTCGAAGTCGATACGCACCTTATTACCGGTGGATCGATTGCGATACGGAATTTATACAAATGTGTTGAGGAGCTGGGTATTGAAATAGGTGGAATCATTTTTGGTGGACTTGCATCTTCTATGTCCGTTCTAACAGATACGGAAAAAGAACTTGGGGTGATACTTGTTGATATTGGCGGTGGAACAACGGATATTGCCGTATATGTGGAAGGCGCGCTGTCATACAGCTCCGTTATACCGGTTGGGGCAATTAATATTACAAAAGATATTGCGGCAGGACTTCGGGTATCACTGGAAAGCGCGGAACAGATTAAATTGCTAGTCAGTGAACAACCAAAAACACCTGCATATCCCGATGATGAGGACAATAAGCCCAAGGGTAAGGATAAAAGCGATGATTTGGATGTAACAAGTCTTCATCTTCAGGAAGAAATTCGAAGTGTATCCAAAAAAATGCTTGTTGAAGGCATTATTAAACCACGCCTGAATGAAATTTTTTCCATGGTCGGTCTGGAAATTAAAAAAAGCGGGTTTGGTGGTATGACACCATCGGGTATTGTACTGTGCGGAGGAGGAGCATTGACCGTTTCCGCTGTGGAATCGGCACGACGAAATCTTGCTATGTCGGTGCGTGTGGGAATTGCACGCAATATTTCCGGATTGATTGATGAAATTACGACACCAACATATGCGGCAAGCGTTGGACTGATTTTATACGGAATAAAAACGGAAAAAACGGAAGGATCATCCGGATTTACGGGATTGAGTAAAGTATCTGATCGTTTTCCTATAAAGAGTATTGCAGGAAAAGTGGTTGATCTGGTAAAGTCGATCTTGCCATAGGAACACTCCTCATATATCTTGCCCCTTGAGGAATATATATGCTCATAAAACCTGACATTGCCCAGTTTGCAAAAATTAAAGTTATCGGCATAGGTGGTGGTGGGTGTAACGCAGTAAA
>CAZERT010000007.1:15345-23667 GCA_964515515.1 uncultured Gammaproteobacteria bacterium | reverse complement strand
ACCACAATCGTGAAAACCATCATTTTCTTTTCACGATGCCTACTGCGAAAATATGATCGCGCGTGGTATCATTGCACTATGGATGATTTTGCCCTCTTCCAGATAAAAAATTCCCGCGAAAGCGAAGAGCCGATTGAAGCAATGGAGCAGATTTTTTCCGCTCTTGGTGCACATAAAAAACGGTCAGTTTTTTCCCGCTTGTTTGGGCCGAAACAGCCAGCAAAATATTTTTCGTTTGAAATTGTTGCAGCGGGGGGAACCATCCATTTTCTTTTCGGGTGTCCACGCATTCTCGTTTCTTCCGTTGAAAGCCAGCTGGTTGCACAATACCCAAAACTTTCTATGGTTCCCGTGGCAGATTATGCATTGGGATGGACAAAGCTTCCGTTTGCCATAGGACAGTGTGTGCTTACCTCTCCTTCATACATCGGACTTCGAACATATAAGGATGTACGTGATATTGATTTGCTATCTGGTTTACTTGGTCACATGAGTAAACTTTCTCCCGATCAGGCGGTTGGGATACAACTTCGGATTTCCCCGGCGGGTGATTCGTGGGGGGCAGCCGGAAGAAATGCAATTACCCGCGGCATTGTTGATCCCCTCAATCCTCAGCGGACCAAATCCCACCCTCAATCCCGTCTGATAGAGGCAAAAATTTCCCAAGTTGGTTTTACCGGGGCAATTCGGCTCATGGCGGTTGCCAAAACAACAACGGATGCTCAAACGCTTCTCCATACGGTTGCCGGAAGCCTGAATGTGTTTTCCAGTGGTGAAGGAAATGCGTTAACGCTTGAGGAGCCAAACCGTTTTGCGCGCGACGGGATGATAAAAGGGTATTTACACCGTTCTTCTGCGCTGGTTCCGCGGTATCAATATTTTGGAAGTTCTGAGTTGGCAAGCTTGTGGCATCCGCCAGGACTTATGCTTTCATCGATAAAAAGCATTGCGTGGGGTGGAAATCTTTTTGGTGAAGCACCGGAAAATCTGCCAATCGCAACAGGCGCGGAAGAAGCAGATAAAGAGATTAATTTTATTGCAAAAACTGATTTCAAAAACGCACCAACCACATTTGGAGTAAAGCGCGCCGACAGACGCAAACACCTCTATATTATTGGGAAAACTGGCGCAGGGAAGTCAACAATGATCGCCAATATGGCTATCAACGACATGAGAAACGGCGAAGGCATGTGCATTATTGATCCGCATGGTGATCTTACGGATACGGTATTGTCGTTTGTACCGTCATACCGCATTAATGATGTTGCCTATCTTGATCCATCGGACACAGACCACCCGTTTCATTTAAATCCGCTCGAGGTAAAAAATGATGCGCTCCGGGAGCTTGTGGCATCGGGAATCGTTTCAATTTTTTACAAACTCTATCATTATTCCTGGGGCCCCAGGCTTGAGTATATTTTGCGAAACACCATCCTTACCCTCCTTCAGACACAGGGCGCAACGCTTTTGGGCATACCGGAGCTTTTAACCAACGATTCTTACAGAAGAAAAATTGTGGAAAAAATGTCCGACCCGGTGCTGAAGAATTTTTGGACCAATGAATTTGACAAGCTGTCACCGCAAATGAAGTCAGAATCCATTATGCCGATTCTTAATAAGGTCGGGCAGTTTTTAAGCTCGCGGACAATCCGCAATATCGTAGGAAGCCCGGCGTCAACCATCGATTTTGAAGAAATGATGGATCAGGGAAAAATTATTATCGTTAACCTTTCCCAGGGGAAACTTGGGGAAGATAACAGTGCGCTTCTTGGCGCCATGATGATTACCAAAATTCAGCTTGCGGCAATGAACCGTGTGTACCAAGAAGAAGGCGCCCGCCGCGACTTTTATCTCTACGTTGACGAATTTCAGAATTTTGCCACCACATCATTTATCAAAATTCTTTCCGAAGCCCGGAAATACCGGTTATGTTTAACGCTTGCCAATCAATACATTGGTCAAATTGATGAAGATGTACAGAGTGCCATCTTTGGTAACGTTGGATCCCTTATTTCATTTGCAGTTGGTGCATCCGACGCCCGGCCATTATCACGGGAATTTGGGGGGAAGTATAAGGAAGAGGAGCTTGTCCGGCTTGGGAACTACCAGATTATCCTCCGGCTTTCCATCAATAACGAAACATCCGACCCGTTTGCCGCAACCACTTTACCGCTTCCTCGTTCAAAAAACCAAAACAGGGAAAAGATCATACGAAGCAGCCGTGAGCGTTTTACAAAACCATCACACAACAAAAACACCCCACAGTCCTGACATTTTTCTGTCCGGGCGCTATACTACATGCCATGAACATCGGATTATTGGGCGGAACGTTTAACCCCCCGCACCTTGGCCACATCTTGATTGCCCGCCAGGTGTTGGATTTTACGGATTGTGATGAAGTGTGGTTTGTTCCAAATTTTGCCCAAAACCCCCCAAAGCCCGCAGCGGATCCCGCCCATCGCCTTGCAATGACACAACGCATTCGTATTCCCGGCACTCGCGTTTCATCTCTTGAAATTGATCATAAGCTGGATGGGAAAACCATACATTTGCTTGATGTTCTTCCGAAAGGAAATGCGTATCGGTTTATCATCGGCTCCGATCAGTTGGCGACATTTCACCTGTGGGGCGAGTGGGAAACGCTACTTACCCGTATTCCGTTTTTAATATTTCCCCGCTACGGATATCCCAATGAACCTCTCTATCCGGGCATGAATGTAGTTGGTGATGAAACACTTATTGCCTCAAATATTTCAGCAACAAAAATTAGGGAACGGGTGAAGCGAGGTCTTTCTATTGCGGAATTTGTTCCGGAAGGCGTTGATGAATATATACGTCTCCACGGTTTGTATTTAGAGGGAGCCTTATGAATCCTTTTGACCCACAAAAAGCCGCCGATGAATGCATCGCGTTTCTTAGGCAGACATTTACACAAACCAAAAAAGAAACGGCAGTGATGGGGCTTTCCGGAGGCATAGATTCTTCGGTTGCGTTTATTCTTGCCATTCGTGCGCTAGGGGCTGAGCGCGTTGTTCCCATGTTGCTTCCGTATGGTGGGCTTGGAACGCAGGGAATATTGGACGCAATGGAACTTGTAACATCCGTTTCATTTCCACTGGCACGGATTGTCCGCATTGATATCAAAAAAGTAGTAGACACACTCGTTATCGATCCATCAGCAGATGTTCTTCGCCGAGGAAACATTATGGCCCGTGTTCGGATGATATTCCTTTTTGATCAGGCAAAGAAAAAAAATGGATTAGTGGTTGGGACGGAAAATAAAACCGAGCATCTGTTGGGCTATTACACGCGTTTTGGCGACAATGCTAGTGATGTGGAGCCGATTATTCATTTATACAAAACAGAGGTGATTTCTCTTGCTAAATATCTAAAAATTCCCCAGTCAATCATTGTTAAAAAGCCATCTGCCGATTTATGGCCAGGCCAAACGGATGAGGCAGAATTGGGCGCACCATATGAACAGATAGATGCAGTGTTGGCGTGTGTTGAAAAGGGAATCATTAAGCCTACAGACATTACACAAAAAACAGGCATAGATTCTGTGGTGGTGACACGTGTTCTCAACACCATTTCGCAAAACGCATATAAACAGCATGTGCCATACATACAATCCTATTGAACGAAGAAAAAACATTGTATACTGATTATATATGTCAGATCAGGGTACAGCGGAAAAAGATAGTCAAAAGATAGAATCTTCTTCGCCGGAGATTGCCAAAACAAATAAGTTGGCCGAGGTATTGAAAAAATTCAAAAGTATAATGGAAAGGGTTTTTCAAAGAAAAGGGAAACCAAGGGAAGTTTTGGAAGAATGGGGAAATGGCGGTTCACAAACATCGCCAACTGGATCATCGGAAAACGGTGTGCCTTCGGCTTCAGTCCCAAGCGAAACACCCCCAGCGGCAAAGAACAACCCCGATGCCAAACCAACACCACCGCCTGTGGAAAGTAACCCTGTCCAAGCAAGGGCTTCGTCAGAAACAGCCGCTCAAACAGACGGAAGCAAGCCTGCAGCCTCAACGGAAGCCCCCCCTGCAGCACCAGCCACACAAGCAAAACCTGATGGAACAACACCACCCGCGGAAGCGCCACCTTCTTCTGAAGATGAAAATAAGGTGGAAGAAAAACCGGTAACAACACAGGAAAAACTAAAAAATTTGTTGGAAGCAAGGCGAGCAACCGTTCGAGAAGCCCTTCGGGAAATTGCACAAGTGTTGCTCCAGCACAAAGACCCGCTTGTGATTATGGTGGTTCAGGCAATAGGAGCGGAAGAAACGCCAGCAGGAGATCAGCTTCGTGAGGCAATTCTTGAACAGGCAAAGGACGCATGTGAAAAGAGTTATCCAAAAAATAAACTCCAATTGCCTGAAAATATTGTTGAGCAGTCTCCGCTTACAACAGAAGGAGTTGCTGTTGAAAATACTCCACTTGCTGACCTGCTTGTAAAAAAACTTGGGGTAAAAAGAGAAGACTTAAAGATGGAGGGGGAATCAGTGCAGCAACAATCACAAAGGCTGTATGAGCAGTTTATGGCTTCACGATTTGGAGCTGTACTTGGACGGGAACTTTTTGGCTCAGATTGGAATAAAAAGTTGGATCTGCAAAATAAGGACATATTTCAACTCTTCGGACGATTATTACACCGTCAAGGGCTGGAATCATTTAAGCTTGGAAAAGCAAAAGCATTGGGAGAGATGATGAATGCGGGGCAGGATGATGTCCAGCTAACAAAACAAGAAAAAAGGCTTTTTAACGCAACGCTTCGTGGTATAGGGAGGCAAGCTGTGCGGGAAGAGTTTTTAGCAAGTTGGCATGGCATTTTGGAAAAGCCCATTGTGCACATCGGTCTCTTGGTTTTTATGACGGTTTTACAAACAGCCCAACAAAGCGAGCGGGGCGGTTCCCAAGGCCCAGAACACTAAGTGCATGAAGCGTTTTATGGTATAATACACATACATGGCAAAAGAAGATCAAACATCAACACCAGGAAATTCTTTACCGGAACAACTGGCACATGCAGCTGCGGAAGCCATGCAACCAAAAACCCAGGAAAATCAACCCTCGAGAGCTAAAAAATCTAAAAGCGCATTGGATCCAAAAGGAATCCTTAAGTTGTCAAAAGAGGAAGTATTTCACAACCCAAACGCTCAACGTGTTTACGATAGCATTATTGCAGACACCCTGGAAATTGCAGATGCAAATAAAGCAACCGCAATTAGAGCTCAATGTGAAGATGCTCTGCGACGTGGGCATGCAACTGGCGAAGATGCGGTAGTTTTTCAGGAGATCATTCAAAATTGTGAAGAGGTCATCAGAAAATCATATGTCAAAGGTGACGATCGGTTTTCGTCAATATATTTAAGTCAAGAAGAAATACAGGCAATTATTGAAAATCCAGCCCTTTGGTTTGACAGAAAACTTCGGCAATTGGAGCTTCATGCGGATGATCCGGAATCTATCCTGTTTACCTCAAGTAAGCGCCGGTTGGAGCTTGCCGCAGAGTTTTTTGGATCGGAAAGTTTTGATAAGTCACGCGTGTTGTTGGATCCGCGAATGTCAGAACAAAGCGTGGATATGCTTCGACAAAGCGTTGAATCATATGCAGACAACCCGATAAAAAGCAAGTTGGCTGGAATGATTAGCTCAAGAATTGACGCAGTATATGTTCAGGCGCATTTATCTAGAGCAACCATGCATGACATGCCAAAAGTTGTGGATAACATACGGAAAATGGGAGACAAAGGGTTATCGTCGCTTGAGTCCTATGATGCAGCACTCGTTGGTGAATGGCGGGGCCGCTTCGACAAAATTGTGTTTGATCTTATGAAAGGCCGCCGGTTTACGCCTTCTGTTATAGATGAGGCATCGGAAATTGCTTTTGAACAACTCTGGTCCGAAAGGAGCCTGGTAAACCCGCGACTGCAGAAATTTTACCAGCTTTGGCAAGCTCAGGGAACAGAGTCGGTTAAGTTTGAGCTTTCCGAAGATTATGCAAAAGCAATTATTGCCCGCTCACGTATTGCGTGGCGGATCCGCATGCGTCAGGCTGTGGCGATGGCCTCAGGAGAGGGTCCATTGTATGGAGATAAACATGGGGATATTCCGTCATTTGCAACTATGAACATAGAAGAGGTTATGCTTGCAAGCTCGCGGATTCGCGATTGGTTTATTCGCAAGTGGGGAAAGAAAGTAATGTTGCCGATCTGGAATATGGGGGCAAAATTTACCGCGCAGCTAAGTCCTGAATTAAGCGGCAAAAATGGTCTCATTACAAAAAAAACCGATCAACTCTGGAACGATGCACATCAATCATCTAATCCTCAGTTGCAACTTCGAGCCCTGCGGCAGATAAAAGACCTGATGGACAACAACACGCTTGATGGTTCAGGAATTCATGGAAATGTAACTGACCAAGAATTGATAGATCAAATGAATAAACGTATGCGACTACGGAGTGGATTTAATAAAAAAGCACTTGGTGAATTAGTGGAAATTGAAGAGGGTGGGGAGCGCATGCAATATATGCTTCGTCCCTATTTTCATTGGGACAGCGACTGGAGAAGAAAGCTTGCGGAAACATATGTAAAAATGGCATACACGCATGCAGAAGATTATTGTCTCGGTTCGGAGTTGAAAAAAGCAGGGAATACGTATTTTTTTGATCCGACCCAGCGTGAACACGCAGAACACGAAGAAGCAGGAAAAAAGTTTGAAAAAGCGCTTTCCCATGTTGTGCGGTTCCGTCCTCAGGCGCTTGCAGAAATGCTCTCCGACGGCGGGAGCGAAACGTTTGCTTCGTGGTTTAGGCAGCACCAAGCGGAACTTGGATACCGGGACGCCAAAGATCCAAATGCGATGTTTTCCGATCTCAACAGACGTTTCTTGATGATTAACAACAGCCTCATGAGGAATAATTTGCCCCCCATAGATTACAGCCAACTCGATACGTTTATAGAAATTTCACACTTACCATCAGATCAACGCGCCGCACGTATTGCTGGGTTGCCTGAAAATCAACAAAAACAATGGGAACAGGTACAAGAGGCGTTTTCCATATTTGAAAAAGGAGAAAAACACTCTCCATTGGATAATCCCGAGCAATATTTCAAAACAATGAAGGTTCTCCATGGGCGATTAACGGAAGGCAACAATAGTCAGCTGTTTGAATTAAAGAATATTCAATATGACAAATTTTTCCTTTCCCTTGCATGGGAAGATGACATACCAACACAATATTTGGAAGATCCGACACAATTTGCCCAACACATCAATACCAAGTATTTAGTACAAATTGGTGTGTTAAAGGAAGGGGAGCAACCACCAGCACATTTTTCCCTGTTTAACCCAGCGGAAAATACACCGGAAGAAAATGCTTTTGTGCAGCGGCTACTCAGTGCCTCTGGGATTTCCGAACAGTTTACCCAACTTGGCGTTGGTCCAGGATCGCCGCTTGCCCGGGCATGGGGCGATTACACCCTTGCCGGCGATGCATTTAGCGCGATATTAGAAAACGGATTTAACCCCGATGAAAAGGAATTTTTTAAGATGATCAAAACAGTATGGACAAAGGTGGAAATGTATCAAGGCGCACCACTTGCAACAGATGCCGGGTTGAAGCTGGGTGCAGCCTGGATTGGATCTGCACAGGTTGATACAAACTATGGTGATTTTTTAACGGGTCTTGCTGACTCATCTGTTTTGAAAGAGGTTTGGGGCAACAACGCGCCGTCATTGTCACTTGATAGTGTAATGGAGATGCGCGAAAACTTGGAAAAAATTATGCCGCTGATGGAAAAAATGTCTCCGGCAACAGCGCACCAGTTAAATAAGTTTTTGCGGCTGTCAACGATTCATGTATTGGGGAAATATAATACAGGTGTCTCTTGGGAAAGCGTGATAAATCCGTTTGGTATAGCCTCGAAGTTAGGGCTTAAGCCGGAAAAACTTATAAAAAGATTGGAGCGAACAATGCCGCTGGGTCTTGGTGATTATAAAGCCAGGATGGTACTTACGCTTGTGCTTGTTATGCTTGCTCTTGCTTCTTTGAACGAGGCAAAGAAGGGTGGGAAAGAAGGCTCTTCGTCAACGGGAGGTCATTAAAGTAAAGTATTTTTACTTATTTCCTTTTTTTACGTTTTCCGATAACGCTTTCATTTGTTGCCGTTGGATCATAAATTGCCCGATCTGCCACCCAAGCTGTACCGGCTGTCCAAGGATTCCGCCGATTGCCTCGGGCCCTGCGTTGATCATCGGTTTGGACTTGAAGGAATCCTGGACTTGGTTGGCAACATTGGGAATGGT